>CAZYWM010000030.1:0-19325 GCA_964651615.1 uncultured Oscillospiraceae bacterium
CTTGCCGAAACAAGAAAGGAAGGCCCCCGGCAGGGGTCGGGGAGCACCTGGTCTTTGGAAAATGGTAAGGAAATCACTCCTTTTGACTGGCGTCCTTCACGATTACCAGGGAAAAATACCCGGAGGGCTCCCGCAGGGCCGCGAAATGGGGATAGACCCGCTCGTTCTGCATCCCGCAGTTTTCCACCATGGAGGCGCGCTCCAGCAGCCCCCTTTCCCCGAGGAGCTGCTGTAGATCCAAAATGGAACGCCCCGCCTTCATGAACACCTTGTTTGCGGGCACGTCCAGCAGAGCTTCCTGGTTATGGGAGGCGGGGATCACCAGCAAAGGCTCCCTGCCCTGGCACAGCGAACGGTTCAGCCGGGCTGCCGCCGCGCAGAAAGAGGGCACACCGGGCACAACCTCCACCGGGTAGCCCTGCCGCCGCACCTTTTCATGGAGATACATATAGGTAGAATAGATGGAAGGGTCGCCCAGGGTTACAAACGCCACCTGCCTGCCCTGGTCCAGCAGCGCGCAGATTTGCCCGGCGGCCTGCTCGTGGGCCCTGTCCATCACCGCCCTGTCTCGCACCATGGGCATTTCGGCAAAGAGAAGTGTTTTCCCCTCCAGATACGCCCTGACGATGTTCAGCGCGGTTTTCTCCGCTCCATTGGAATCCGGCAGCATGATCACATCCGCCTGCCGGAGAATCCGCACCGCCTTTAATGTCAGCAGCTCCGGGTCGCCGGGGCCAATGCCCACGCCCCACAGCTTTCCCGCCCCGCTTCGGGGCTGAGCCACGTTTTCTGTATGTTCCATCGTTGTGGTTACACCTCCCGGTTCAGAATTCTGTAAACCAGCGCCATGTCCAGACCCTGCCTTACCGTGTCCGCCAGAATGTCATACTGCCGCTCTCGATAGGCGGCAGCGTCAAAGGTGCCCAGGGTATCAAAGCCGATCCCCTTCCTGATGCACAGGGCCTTCAAAATGGTATCCGCCACATGGGGCGCGTCGAACAGTCCGTGGATATAGCTTCCGTAGACGCTGCCGCTTCCCATCACCGCCGGGAGGGCCTCCCGGCTGCGGCCCATGTGAATCTCATAGCCCTCGTAGCGGATGCCGTTCAGGGGAGCGAGCAGCCCCTCCACCCCTTCAAAGATTCCCCTGGTCTGGGTCTGAACCTTTTGCCCATGGAACACGGTGTCCATGGGCAGCAGACCCATTCCGGCGATTTCGGCTGCGTCCGCGGCCTCCACCCCTTCGGGGTCTGAAATAGAGTTTCCCAGCATCTGGTAGCCGCCGCAGATTCCGAAGATCAGCGTTCCTGCCGCCGCCGCCTTTTGAACGGCCGCTTCCAGCCCGCTTTGGCGGAGCCAGGCCAGATCGGAAATGGTGCTTTTCGTGCCGGGCAGCAGAATCATGTCCGGCTGGTGAAGGTCCGCGGCCCGATCCACATACCGCACGGATACGTTTTCATACCGCTCAAAGGGACTAAAATCCGTAAAATTGGAGATGCGGGGCAGCCGGATTACCGCAATGTCCAGAGCCTTCCGCTCCGCGGGGCGGTGGAAGCGCTCGGAAAGACTGTCCTCGTCGTCAATATCCACATGGACATAGGGAATCACGCCTGCCACACGCACCTTGCAGAGCTCCTCCAGAATCCGGATGCCCGGCTCCAGGATGGAGCGGTCGCCCCGGAACTTGTTGACCACAGTTCCCTTGATCCTCGCCCGTTCCTCCTCTTCCAGCAAGGCCACGGTGCCGTAGAGCTGGGCGAACACGCCGCCCCGGTCAATATCCCCCACCAGCAGAACCGGCGCGTCCACCAGCCTGGCAAGACCCATGTTGACAATATCGTCCTGCTTGAGGTTGATTTCCGCCGGGCTGCCCGCGCCCTCGATGACGATGATGTCATTTTCCTCCGCCAGGGAGCGATAGGCCTCCAGAATGGTGGGAATGTAGTCCCGCTTTCGCTTGTAATACTCCATGGCCCGCATATTGCCCTGATTTACCCCATTCACAATGACCTGGCTGCCCACATCGGTGGTGGGCTTCAGGAGAATGGGGTTCATCCGCACGTCGGGGGCAATTCCCGCCGCTTCCGCCTGGACCACCTGGGCCCGGCCCATCTCGCCGCCGTCCCGGGTGATAAAGGAATTCAGCGCCATGTTCTGACTCTTGAAAGGGGCTACCCGGTAGCCGTCCTGCTTGAAAACGCGGCACAGGCCCGCGCACAGCAGGCTTTTGCCCGCGTTGGACATAGTGCCCTGAATCATGATATTCTTCGCCATGGTCATGCCTCCTTCATCGCCTGGATCAATTCTTCATTTTCCCCATGGAGCCGTACGGCGGCGCGGTACCAGCCCGGGCCGAGGCCATGGTAATTGTCGCAGTTGCGAATGGCGATTCCTTTTTTTCGCAGCCTTTCGTGAAGACCGGCATCTGCCCGAAACAGGAGAAAATTGGTGTGGGACGGGCAGACCCAAAACCCCATGGCCTCCAGCTGGGCATGCAGCCATGGTCGCTCCCGGGCAATCAACGCTCTCGTTTTTTGGAGAAAATCCTGCTCGCCCAGTGCCGCCACCCCCGCTGCCTGGGCCAGGCTGGACACGTTCCAGGGCTGAACCCCACGGGACATCCCCGCCAAAAGCGCGGAATCACCGCTCATGCAGTAACCCAGGCGGATGCCTGCCAGCCCATAGCTTTTGGTAAATGCTTTCAGGAGGAACAGCCGGGGATTATCCATGAGAAAGGGCTTCAGGCTCTCGCCGCTGTCAGACAAATCCAGAAAACACTCGTCCACAAATAGGGAAATGCCCTGCCCTGAGCAGAAGGCGAGAATTTTTTTAAGCAGCGGGGGAGCAATGGGCTTCCCAGTGGGATTATTGGGGCTGCAAAGAAAAACCGCCTCCGGCAGAGTTTGGGCCAGAAAGCAGAGAAAGTCCTCGTCCAGCTCAAATTCCCGCTCCTGCCGGAGAAAATACCGGCTTACCTTGCAGCCCACCCGCTCCAGCGCCAGGGCATACTCGGAAAAGGTGGGGGCGAGCTCCACCGCCGATTTGGGGCGGACCGTGTCACAGTAGCCGTAGATCAGCTCTGCTGCACCGTTGCCGCAGAGAATCGCTTCCTTCGGCACGCCTTCAAAATCCGAAATGGCCTGGGTCAGCTTCCGGCATTCGGGATCGGGGTAGCGGTGCAGTTCGGGCAGGGCCGCCCGCAACGCGTGGAGGACCCCCGGGGGCGTCCCAAAGGGATTGGTATTGGCAGAAAAGTCCAGCCGGACGTCGTAAATGCCCCCGCCGTGGGGGTTTTTTGTTTGATACAGCATGGTTTCTCCTTACAGCACAAGCAGCAGCTTCACGCCGCCGCAGAGAATCAGCGAGAGAATCGCCGTCACATACAGAAGCCCGCATACCCGGGGGATGTCCTGATGCGCAATCTCCCGCAGCGCGTCGCCGATATATTTCTTTTTGTGCAGCACTCCGTGATACCAGGCATCTCCCGCCAGGCGCAGACCCAGCAGCCCGGCGCACACCGATTCCGTCTGGGCGGAGTTGGGGCTGGCGTGGTTGAAGCGGTCCCGCCTGAAAATCCTCCAGCCGTTTTTCACATCCATGTTCAGCAGCCAGCCGCCCATCAGCATCAGGCAGGCGCAGAGCCGGGAGGGCAGGAAGTTCAGAAGATCGTCCATTTTGGCGGGAACCAGGCCGATGTTTTTGTAGGGCATCTCCACATAGCCCAGCATGGAATCCATGGTGTTCACCGCCTTGTAGAAAAAGCCCAGGGGCGCGCCGCCGATGGCCAGATATAGCATCGGCGCGATCACCCCGTCGGAGGTGTTCTCCGCCACGGTTTCCACGGCTGCCCGGGTAACGGCGGCGTCATCCAGCTCCGCCGTGTCCCGCCCGACGATCATCGAGACCGCGTACCGGGATTTTTCCAGATCCCCGGTTTCCAGCGCCCGGAAGACCTTCATGCTCTCGTCCTTCAGGGATTTGGTGGCAAGAATCTGCCAGCACATAATGCTTTCCATGGCGAGCCCCAGCCAGGGGCCGCATCCATAGCACAGCCTCAGAAGGATGGCGGGAAGGGCGGTGGAAACCGTTACCACAAGCAGCCAAAGCACCCCGCCCGCGGCGTTCTCGCCCCGGACAGTTTTGGGAAAGAGCCTGCGCAGCAGCTTTTCCAGGGCGGAAATCAGCCTGCCGATGAAAACCACAGGATGGGGAACGCACCGGGGATCACCCAGAATCAGGTCGATGCCAAAGCCGATACATAAGGCGCAAAGTGACCACATCAGCGCTTTCCTCCCTGCATGGTAAAAATATAGATGGGATTCTGCCCGGTCATCAGGTTGTAGGGACCGGCCTTTTTGTTTTTTGCCACACTCATGGAAATCACTTCCGTTTCCGAAAAGCGCTTCATGCACGCTGTCAGCTCCGCCAGGGATTCCAGGGTGATGGCTGTTGCCACAATCCGGACCTCCGGGTTCTTTTCCAGCAGCAGGGCGAGGATCTGCTCCATATTTCCGGCGCTGCCGCCGATGAAGGCGTGGGTGGGGGAGGGCAGGTCCCGGCAGACATCCGGGGCAAGCCCCGGCACAATGGTCAGGTTGTCCGCCCCAAACCGCCGCCGGTTTTCCTCCAGCAGCGGCAGTGCCTCGTCCTTGCGCTCCACGGCGTAGACATGTCCCTTCCTGGCTTGGAGCGCCATTTCCACGCAGACGCTGCCGGTTCCCGCGCCCACATCCCAGGCCACCGCTTTTTCTGTCAGCCGCAGCTTGGACAGGCACACGCTGCGCACCTCGCTTTTGGTCATGGGGATGGATTCCGCCCGGGCAAACGCTTCGTCCGGCAGCCCGTGGGTGACAACCGGGTTGGCATTGCTGTTTTCAATCAGGGCCACGCTCAGCTCTTCAAAACTTTGCTCCGCCAGAAGCGCCGCCGTGCCCACGGTGATCCGCTCATCGGCATAGCTGAGCCGCTGCCCCACACTGACCCGGACCATTCCAAGCCCGGCGGCGGTCAGCGCCCGGCACAGCCTGCCCATCCCGTTTTCGCCGCCAACCAGGGCAAACACCCGCTCGTTTCTGCCCACCTCCGGAACCAAGTCCCGGTCACGGCCGTGGATGCTGATGGGGATGACTCCCTCGTAGGAGGTTCCCAGCCTGGCGCACAGGTAAGCCATGGAGCTGAGCCCGGGCAAAACCGATACGTCACAGTCCGAAAGCCGCGGCAGCAGCTTCTTCGCGCCGCTGAAAAAGCCCACGTCCCCGGACATGGCAACCGCGAAGCGGCGGTATTCCCGGTGCTCCAGAATAAAGCCCGAAATCTGCTCCGGAGCGATGGCGCAGTGGACGGCCTGGCCGTTTTCCGCCACGGCTTCCACCATCCGCTTTGCCCCGATGACGCAGTCCGCCTGGGACAGGGCGTTTCGGACTTCCTCCGTCATGGCCACCCGGCTGCCGGGGCCGATGCCCACAACGGCTACCTTTGGGCGCCAGCACAGCCGGAACCGCTGGCACAGCAGGGAAACGGTCTGAGCGAAATCCAGGCCATCGCGCTGGGGCGGCCTGCCGATGACGATCAGCTTGGCGCCTGCCTCCCGGGCGGCAGCAAGCTTTTCCTCGAAGCCCCCGGCGCTGCCGGAATCCTTCGTCACCATGTACTTCGCGTCCACGCTTTTCAGCATTGCCACGTTCATTTCCTTGGAAAAGGGGCCCTGCATGGCAAGAATATGGGCGCTGCGCAGTCCTGCCTCCCGGCAAAGTCTCAAAGACTCCTCCATCGGCAGCACCCGGGCGTAGACCCGGCTTTCAAAATCCCGGATGGGCGCGAATTTCGCAAGCTCCTTGCTTCCTGTGGTCAGCAGAATATTGCCCGAGCCGGTATTCAGATACGCCGCTGCCTGGGAAATGTCCTGGACAAACACCCCGTCCTCCGGGGCAAGGCTGCCGGAGCGAAGCAGCCGCAGATATTCCGTCCCCGTGGCGGCGCAGGCGGCGGCGATATTCTCCGTCACCAAGCTTGCATAGGGATGGGTGGCGTCCACCACCAGGTCAAAACGCTCTGACGCAAAGCGTTCTTCCATCTGAGCCTGCGTCAGCCGTTTGGCGGATACCGTCAAATTGGGGGAGGGCGTCAGAAGGGTCTGCCCATATTCCGTGGCCACGCAGGCGGTCACGGAAACCGGCTGGGCGGAGAGAAACTCTGCCAGCTCCCGCCCCTCTGTGGTGCCGGCAAATACACAGATTTTATACATCCCGGTATCCTCTGGGGGTAACAAGATTGTCCCCGATTCTTTTGGTCATGGCGTTCCCGATGAACACCGTGCAGAACATATCGGCCTGCGCGTCCCGCAGCTCCTTCAAGGTATAAAAACGCCGCTCCTGCCCCGGTCTGCCGATATTCCGTGCCACGGCACAGGGGCGGTCCGCCGGAAGGATGCCCAACAAAATGTCACAGGCCTTTCTGAGATGCTCCGGCCTGCCGTGGCTTCCGGGATTGTACAGCACGATGGAAAAATCCGCCCGGGCAGCGCATTCCAGCCGCTTCTCAATTTTCTCCCAAGGGGTCAGCCGGTCGCTGAGGCTGATCACCGCGAAATCATGGGTCAGCGGCGCACCCAGCAGGGCAGCGCCGCTGCAGGCGGCGGTGAGGCCGGGAACCACCTCAATTTCCGGTTCCGGGTTTTCTCCCCGCAGCTCATAAAGCAGCGCCGCCATTCCGTAAATGCCGCTGTCCCCGGAGCAAACCATGGCCACCGTCCTGCCCTCCCGGGCGGCGTCCAGCGCCATCTGGCAGCGCTGAGTCTCCCTGGTCATGGGGGTGGTCAGAAATTCCTTCCCCGGATACCGCTCCCGGACCAAATCCACATACACGTGGTATCCCACGATCACATCGCAGCTGTTCAGCGCCCGGTCTGCCCGGATGGTCATATTCTCCTCGTCTCCCGGGCCGATTCCCACAACAATTACCTTACCCAAAGTCTACCTCCCAATGCTCTGCCGCCACCGCGACGGTCACGCCGTCCAGCGCGGTCTTTTTCACAATCAGTTTCTCCGCGCCCAGCAGCGCGGCCCGCTCGCATACATTGTCCACCCCGGTGACACCGCGCACAAATTCCGAAGGGGTGAATTCGCCGGGAACCGCCTTCAGCTCCTCCCCGGAGTAGAAGGAAACAGGCAGCTTTCGCTCCCGGCAGAATTGCAGCAGCCCCGGCTCCTCCGCTTTCAGGTCGATGGATGCCGCGCGCTTGACGGCCCGGCAGTCAAGATTGCTGTCAGACAGCACCCGGTCCACCGCCTGGCGGATGGTTTCCGCCTCCACGCCCTTGCGGCAGCCGATGCCCAAATGGAGAACCGGCGGAATCAGGCGCAAGCTTTTGCCGAAGGGGGCGTCCTGCCTGCAGGTTATGGCGATGCCAATTTCCCCGGAATTTCCCCCGATCACGCCGCCGGGAAGCTGGGAAACAATGGGGAAATCGCTGCACAGGGGCACATCCCCTTCCAAAATGGCGGCGGAAACCGCCTTTGCCATCGCCAGGCTGCTGATTTCGCAGCCGTTTTCCGCTGCCCAGGCATCCGGCGAGAATTTGAGGTTTATGTCCGTGGCAGTGGTGATCACCGGGATGGCGCCCAGCTTTCCGGCCAGCATTTCCGCCAGCGCGTTGGCGCCGCCGATGTGGCCGGACAGGATTGGAATCGCAAATTTCCCCAGCTCGTCCATGACCACCACCGCCGGATCTGTTTGCTTGCTGCGGACATAGGGCGCGATCTTTCGCACGGCAATGCCGCAGGAGCCCACAAAGACCAGGGCGTCCGAATTTTGAAATGCCGTTTCATAGAAATCCGGAGACGGGGGGATGGGTGCAAAGTCCGGTTCCCGGAACCGCTCCATGGTATACCCCCGGGGTTCCTCCCGCCCAAAGCACCCCATGACCCTCCGGGCCGTCCGGCAGCCCTGCCTGCTGTAGGCGAATACCGCGAGCTTCATTTGCTGCCCTCGCGGTATGCCGTTGTGAATTCCGGGTGGTACAGCTTAGAGCGCAGATACCGGTCCCCCATACAGTCGCCCACAATGATCAGGCTGGTCTTGGTCAGGCCATGCTCGGTTACGGTCCGGTGCAGGGTATCCACCGTGCACCGGAAAATCCGTTCCTCCGGCCAGGTGGCCTTGTAGACCACGGCCACAGGCGTTTCGGCGGGATAGCCCCCCTCCAAAAGCTCCCTTTGGAGCGTTTCCGTCAGGGAGGTGCTCAGAAACAGCACCATGGTGGCCCGGTGGGCGGCCAGAGCCCGGATGGATTCCCCCTCGGGAACGGCCGTTCTGCCGGGGGCCCGGGTAATGATCACCGTCTGGCTCACATCCGGCAAGGTGTATTCTGTCTTCAAGGATGCCGCCGCGCCGCAGAAGGAGCTGACCCCGGGGCAGACATCGTATGCAATGCCCCGTTTCGACAGTTCATCGAACTGCTCCCGAACCGCGCCGTAAATGCTGGAGTCCCCGGTGTGGAGCCGGACGGTGGTTTTTCCCAACCCTTCCGCCGCCTGAATCACTTCCATGACCTGCTCCAGGGTCATTTTGGCGCTGTCGTGAATTTCGCAGCCGGGCTTGCAGCTTTTTAGCAGCTCCGGATTTACCAGGGAACCGGCGTAAATCACCACGTCCGCTTCCCCCAGCAGCCTGGCCCCCCGGACGGTGATTAGATCCGCCGCCCCGCTGCCCGCGCCTACAAAATGTACCATGCTTATCCCTCCGTGATTTGTTTCAGCAGCCTGTCCGCGTTTTCGCTTTTGCCCAGGATGCCGTATTCCTTGGAAAAGAGAATGACGCCGGCGTCCATTGCGTCTCCCGCCCGGCGGCTCAGGTGAGACGATACCCGCCGCGTCAGGCGGAGCAGGCTGTCCTCCAGTTTTCCCGCCTCCCGCAGCAGCCGAAGGGCATCGTCACAGGAAACACATTCCAGAATGCCCCGGATGGTATCCGGGTCCGCCCCGGCGGCTGCGGCGTGGGCCGCCAGAATCTCCATGCGGCAGTCGCCGTATTTGGAGTGGGTATTCATTATGCCGCCGCCGAGCTTCACCAGCTTCCCGATGTGCCCGATGAGCAGCACACCCTCAAAGCCCAGCTCCCTGCAAATATCCAGAGAATCCCCAATGAAATTGGACACCTGCACCGAAAGGCTTCTATCCAGCCCCAGCCCGTCGCGGATAAAATCAGATCCGTAATTGCCGGGGGTCAGCAGGACGCGGCGCGCCCCGTTTTCTTTTCGCTGGCGAAGCTCCACCCGGATGGTATCCACCAGAGCTTTTTCGCTCATGGGCTCTACGATTCCCGTGGTGCCCAGAATGGAAATCCCGCCCACGATCCCCAACCTGGGGTTAAAGGTCTGCTTTGCCAGACGCTGCCCATCCGGGGCTGAAATCAGAACGGCCAGCCCGCCCTGATAATCGGTTAAGCCCATGACCGCTTCCACGTTTTCCCGAATCATCCGCCGGGGAACGGAGTTGATGGCGGCGCTGCCCACCGGCTGATCCAGCCCCCGCTTTGTGACCCTTCCAATGCCCTCGCCGCCGTCAATGGTCACGCCGGGGGCGCCGCTGCGGGTCACGGTGGCGAAAATCAGAGTGCCCTTGGTGATGTCCGGGTCGTCGCCGCCGTCCTTCTCGATGGCACAGGAAACCTTGGCGGAGTCCATGGTGATTTCTTTGACGGGAAGCTCCAGCCGGATTCCCTTGGGGGTGTCCAGGGTGATGGTCTGCTTCCGCCTCCCGGTCAGCAGCATCCAGGCCGCCGCCTTCGCCGCGGCGGCGGCACAGGAGCCGGTGGTATAGCCCAGGCGAAGCCGCTTCCCGTCCTTTTCCAAATAGTGCTCCATCATCGTGTGATCTGATAAAGCATGGCGTTGCAGATGGCCGCTGCCACATTGCTGCCGCCCTTCCGCCCCCGGGCAACAATATGGGGCGTTTCCAGCTCGAGGATCAGCTCCTTGCTCTCCACCACATTCACAAATCCCACCGGGACGGCGATCACCAGGGCTGGGGAAATCAGCCCCGCCGTGATCTGCTGGTGCAGGGAGAGCAGGGCCGTGGGGGCGTTTCCGATGGCAAAGATACAGGGCCTTGAAAGCTTGCATGACCGCTCCATGGAGACGATCGCCCGGGTGACGCCCCTTTCCCTTGCCTCCGCCGCCACATCCGGGTCGGACATAAAGCAGTGCGCCTGCCCGCCCAGCTCGCCCAGGACCCTCTTGTTGATACCGGCCTTTGCCATCTGGGTGTCGGTGACAATGTCACAGCCGCTTTTCAGGGCTTCTATGCCTTTTTTCACGGCGTGGCTGGAAAAAACCAGATTTTTTACATAGTCAAAATCCGCTGTGGTGTGGATGACCCGCTTGATGACCAGCTCATTTTCCGGGTCTAAAGACGTGTCTCCCAGCAGCTGTGTGATGATCTCAAAGCTGCGCTTTTCAATGTCCATGGGCTTGATGTTTTCAAACATTGCGGTGCTTCTCCTTTAGGCATACGCTGTAAAAGTTTTGAAGGAAATCCAGATTGGCGTAAAAATGAAAATGGGGAAAGCCCGCGTACAGCCGGTCCGTCGCCACGGCGCAGTCCCAGTGCCTGCCGGTGGGCTTTGCAGCGGTGAAGCCGCTGCCGGGATGGGTGCAGTCCCAGTGGTGAAATTCATGGCCCGCGATGGTGCCCCCCGCTTTGCAGAGCACATTATCCGCCTTGGCCCGGAGGGTGACATATCCAAACCGGGTCAGCTTTCCGGTGTCGAAGCAGCTGCCCGGGAGAAAGCCCACCATGGGGTATCCCCCGATTTCCCGGGTCAGATACATAAACCCGCCGCATTCGGCAATACAGGGGAGCCCATGGCTCAGCGCGGCACAAACCGATTCCCGCATGGTCTGGTTTTGACTGAGCTGGGCGGCATACAGCTCCGGGTATCCACCGCCTAAGTACAGGCCGTGAATCTCCTCCGGTAATTTTTTATCGTGAAGCGGGCTGAATTCCACCAGCTCCGCCCCCATCTGCCTCATGGCGTCCAGATTGTCCTCATAATAGAAGCAGAAGGCCCTGTCCCTTGCCACGGCGATTCGGACCGCCTCCTGCCGGGCAATCGCTGCCGGATTGCAAAATACCTGGGGTGCCCCGCTGGCAAGAGCCAGCAGGCCGTCCAAATCGATGGAGCGCTCCGCCTGTTGGGCCATATCTTGCAGCTTTTCCCGCAGATTCGCCACCTCCGCCGCGGTGACAAGCCCCAGGTGGCGGCTTTCCAGGGCGCAGTTTTCCATCCCTGGCAGGTATCCATAGGCCCGGATTCCCAGCTTTTTTTCAATTTCCTCTGCCAGGGGCCCATAGGCCATGGCGCCGCACTGGTTCAGAATCACGCCGCGGATATGGCTGTCGGGGAGAAATGTCAGAAATCCCTGGATGGTCGCCAGAATAGACGCTGCCGCCCCCTTGGCGTTCACAACCAGTACCACCGGGCTGCCCGTGACCTGGGCCACCTCATAGGAGCTGGCGCGCTGGGTCAGGCCGATTCCGTCGTAATAGCCCATCACCCCTTCGATCACGCTCACGTCCCGGTCGGCGGCGTTTTTGCACAGCAGATACCGCAGGGTGTTTTCCCCGAAAAAGTGCAAATCCAGATTGGCGCTTTTGGCCCCGATGATCCGGCTGTGGAACATGGGGTCAATATAGTCCGGGCCGCACTTGAAGGCCCCCACCCGGTGCCCCCGGTTCACCAGGGCCTGCAAAATGGCGCAGGTGAGGGTGGTTTTTCCGCAGCCGCTGCTGACGCCTGCCAGCATCACTCTTGGAATTCGTTGCTCCATGTTCTTCCTCCCGGCAAAAAGAAAAGCCGTGACAGCATACTGCTGCCACGGCCGCTTTCCCGCAACAAGCCCCTCTGCCTCCAGACTCGTGGAAAGGGGCGGCTTCAAGCAGGTCTTCTGACTTACGCGTTGGGGAAACCCCCAACCGCCACTCTGCCTTCCCGGTTTCCCAGTGACTGGCTTTCGCCAACGAGCGGCGGCCACACGCGCATACAGCGGCGGTACCGTCCGGGATTCTCACCCGGTTCTCTATTCTCTCCGCGGCCCACACGGCCAGCAGAGCACTTGAAGCTATGAATTTTCTCCCATTTTAGTCCGTATGATGCGTTTTGTCAACCCGGCGCGCCTATCAGCGCGTAAATTTTTCCCGGAGGAGGAGAAAGGGGTTGCAATGAGAAAAGGGGCGTGATATAATGGCGCCAAACTGAATAGGGAATCGGTGCCGTTTATTCCATGGAATGAAACGGATAATAGGGAAACAGGTGCAAGGCCTGTACGATCTCGTCACTGTATGTAACGAGCGCATCCTCTTTGTCGAAAAAGACAGTCACTGGTGAAAACCGGGAAGGCGAAGGTGCGTGATGACTTACGAGTCAGGAGACCTGCCGGTTGCCGGTACGGGGACATCGCTGCGGTGTTCCGGATCACGAGGAATTGATTGTACCGTTTTCTCATGGGGCTTTTGTGCGCTTGTGGGCTTTTCCGCGTGGTCATCGTTTCGATGACCACGTTTTCTTTGTCCCCGTACCTTATCTCGCTGGTGTAATCCATTTTCATACATCAGAATGTTATAAGGAGGAATCGCATATGAAAACGAAAAGAACAATCGCCATGCTTCTGGCCGCGGCCCTGCTTGCCACGGCGTTTGTGGGGGACGCCGGGCAGAAAGCGCCGTTCGCCGCCGAGGCGGCGGCTGTGGAGGAAGAGGACTATACCACGGGGGACGCTTCCCTGGATAATCCCCGGAATCAGGACGGCATCGGCGAAAATGAGCTGCTGGTCATCAGCTTCGGCACCAGCTTCAATGACAACCGCCGCCTGACCATCGGCGCCATTGAAGAGGCCATGGAAAAGGCGTTCCCGGAGTATTCCGTCCGCCGGGGCTTCACCAGCCAGATCATCATCGACCATGTGAAGCGCCGGGACGGCGAAACAATCGACAACGTGGGCGAGGCCCTGGACCGGGCGGTTGCCAACGGGGTCAAGAACCTGGTGATCCAGCCCACCCATCTGATGGACGGCTTTGAGTACAACGATGTGGTCAATGAGGTTGCCCAGTATGCCGATGCCTTTGAATCCCTCAGCGTCGGCGCGCCGATTCTGACCTCTGAGGAGGATTTCCAGACCGTCGCCAAGGCCCTGGCGGATGCCACCGCCTCCTATGACGACGGCAAGACCGCCATCTGCTTCATGGGCCACGGCACCGAGGCGGAATCCAACAAGGTCTACGCCAGAATGCAGCAGGTGCTCACGGACGGAGGCTACACAAACTGCTTCGTGGGTACGGTAGAGGCGGCGCCCACCGTGGAGGATGTGCTGGCCCTGGTGCGTTCCGGAAGCTATGAGCGGGTTGTTCTGCGGCCGATGATGATCGTCGCCGGTGATCACGCCAACAACGACATGGCCAGCGACGAGGAGGATTCCTGGAAGAGCCTCTTTGAAAACGCCGGCTATGAGGTGGTCTGTGACGTCCATGGCCTGGGTGAGCTGGAGGTGATCCAGAATCTGCTGGTGGAGCACGCCAAGGCTGCCGCCGGTACAACCCAGGCTCCCGAGGAAACAGAGAAGAGCCAGGTCGCTTCTGCCAAGGATATGGGCACGGTGGAAAATGTGGTGGAGGAAGGCATGGCGCCGGTTTCCGGCAGCTCCATCAAGGACGGCACATACCCGGTCACGGTGGACTCCAGCTCCTCCATGTTCAAAATCATCCAGTGTGAACTGACGGTGGAAAACGGCGAGATGACCGCCGTGATGCACATGGGCGGGACCGGCTATCTGAAGGTCTTCATGGGCACTGGCGAGGAAGCCGTAAAGGCGGAGGAAGCGTCCTGCATCCCCGTCGCGCAGACGGAAGGGGGAATCCACACCTTCACGGTTCCCGTGGAGGCGCTGGACAAGGGGATTCCCTGCGCGGCCTTCAGCAAAAAAAAGGAAATGTGGTATGACCGCACCCTGGTGTTCCGGGCGGACTCCCTGCCGCTGGAAGCGTTCCGGGACGGGGCGCTTGTCACGGCGGAAAGCCTGGGCCTGGCGGACGGCAATTACACCGTGGACGTTCAGCTCGCCGGCGGCTCCGGCAAGACCACCGTGGAATCTCCTGCCGCGCTTCGCCTTGAAAACGGCGCCGCCTACGCCACGGTGGTCCTGAGCAGCTCCAAATACGACTATATGAAGGTCAACGGGGAGAAGCTGCTCCCCCTGAACGCCGAGGGGAACGCCGCTTTTGAGATTCCGGTGGCGGCCTTTGACCGGAAGCTGCCGATTCTGGCGGATACAACGGCGATGAGTACGCCTCATGAAATCGAATATACCCTGTATTTCGATTCCACCACCATTCAGGCTGTCCAATGAGGGTTGCAAATCGAAAATGGCTTCTCTTGCTGCTGCTTGTGCTGCTGACCCTGAGCGGATGCGCAGCCCAGGGAGCCGAAACAGCCCAGGCGGCAGAGCTGAGCTGGGATACTATGGCCTTTGATCACAGCATGGAGCTTCTCTACGCGGAGCAGTTCACCGTGGATTACAATGATGGCGGATATCAGAAGATCACCATTGGAGGCACGGATACCTATCTGGTGATTCCGGAGGGAGGGGAAGTCCCCGCCTATGTGCCGGAGCGGATCACCGTCCTCCGGCAGCCCCTGGACTGCGTCTATCTGGTGGCGACCTCTGCCATGGACCTGTTTCGGCATCTGGATGCCGTGGATGCTGTCCGCCTTTCCGGTACGGACGCCTGGTACATCCCCGAGGCAAAACAGGCCATGGAGGATGGGACAATGCTCTACGCCGGAAAATACAGCGCCCCGGATTACGAGCGAATTGTCTCTGAGGGCTGCGATCTGGCTGTGGAATCCACCATGATTTACCACACGCCGGAGGTCAAGGAGCAGCTGGAGCGATTCGGCATCCCGGTTTTGGTGGAGCGCTCCAGCTATGAAAGCCACCCGCTGGGCCGCATGGAGTGGATCAAGCTGTATGGCGCGCTCCTGGGAAAGCAGCAGCAGGCCCAGGCGTTCTTTGACCAGCAGCTTGACCTGCTGGCGCCGATTCTGGAGCAGGAAAACACGGGAAAGACAGTGGCCTTTTTCTATATCACCTCCAATGGCGCCGTCAACATCCGCAAATCCGGGGACTATATCGCAAAATGTATCCAGCTTGCCGGAGGCGTCTATCTTCCCCAGGGCCTGACGGAGGAAAACGCCCTGTCCACCATGACCGTGCAGATGGAGACGTTCTATCAGCAGGCCCGGGACGCGGATGTCCTGATTTACAACAGCACCATTGACGCGGAACTGCAATCCATGGAACAGCTGCTGGAAAAAAGCCCGCTTTTGAAGGACTTTAAGGCTGTTAGGGAAGGAAATGTCTGGTGCGTCGGGAAAAATCTATTTCAGGAAAGCCTGGGCCTGGGGGAGCTGATCCGGGATATTCACAGCGTTTTGGAAAATGGGGATTCTCTGACCTATCTTCACCGGCTGAGCTGACAGGAGTGGAAACAATGGAAAAAGGCAGATATTGGGCGGCATTTGTCCTGCTGGCGTTGCTGCTTGTGGGTATGGTGATCTGGAACATCAATGCCGGAAGCGTTTCTCTGTCGGTTGGCGAGATTGCGCGCATTCTTTTCGGCCCGGCCTCCGACAGCGCGGGCTACGGAATCGTCTGGAATATCCGCCTGCCTCGCATCCTGGCGGCGGCCATCCTGGGGGGAGCGTTGTCCCTGTCCGGCTTCCTGCTTCAGACCTTTTTCGCCAATCCCATTGCAAGTCCTTTTGTGCTGGGAATTTCCTCCGGCGCGAAGCTCACGGTGTCTCTGACCATGGTTTTTCTGCTGAGCAGGGGGATGGTTTCCAGCTCTGTGCTCCTGATTGCCGCGGCCTTTGCCGGAGCCATGATTTCCATGGGCTTTATTCTGCTGATCTCCCGGCAGGTAAAGCAGATGTCCACGCTGATCATCTGCGGCGTTATGATTGGATACATCTGCTCCGCCGTGACGGATTTTGTCGTCACCTTTGCCGAGGACTCCAACATTGTGAACCTGCACAACTGGTCGCTGGGCAGCTTTTCCGGCATGTCCTGGGAGAATGTATTTGTCATGTCTCTGGTGGTGGGTGTCACCACGCTTCTCACCTTTTTCCTGTCCAAGCCAATTGGCGCTTATCAGATGGGAGAGGTTTACGCGCGGAATATGGGCGTGAATATCAAGGCCTTCCGGGTGACGCTGATTCTGCTGTCCAGCGTGCTTTCCGCCTGCGTAACCGCGTTTGCCGGCCCCGTTTCCTTTGTGGGGATTGCGGTTCCCCATCTGATGAAGCGAGCGTTCCATACCGCGAAGCCGATTCTGATGATTCCCGCCTGCTTTCTGGGCGGGGCGGTTTTCTGCCTGTTCTGTGACCTGGTGGCCCGGACGGCGTTTGCCCCAACGGATTTGAGCATCAGCTCCGTAACCGCGGTATTTGGCGCGCCCATTGTCATCTATATGATGATTGCCAGGCGGACAAAAATCACAGCCTGAGGGGGATTTTCCGGATGAAGGATTCCTATTTGTATTCCGACCATATGGCCGTTGGCTATGGCGGGAAACCGCTGATTGAGAATATCAGCCTCCATGTCCGCAGGGGGGAGATTCTGACCCTGATCGGCCCCAACGGCTCCGGGAAATCCACCATTTTAAAGAGCATCATCCAGCAGCTGGGGCTGATCCGCGGCGCTGTGTACCTGGACGGACGGAATATGCGGGGGATGACGGAGACGGATGTGGCCAGGCGCATGTCTGTCCTGATGACGGAGCGTATCCATCCGGAGCTGATGACCTGTGAGGATGTGGTCAGCACCGGACGCTATCCCTATACCGGCAGACTGGGCATTCTCACCCGGCAGGACCGGGAAAAGGTTCAGGAGGCGCTGGAGCTGGTGCACGCCGCCCAACTGGCCAAGTGTGACTTTACCCAGATCAGCGACGGCCAGCGCCAGAGAATTCTGCTGGCCCGGGCTCTGTGCCAGGAACCAGAGGTCATCGTGCTGGATGAACCCACCTCTTTCCTGGATATTCGGCACAAGCTGGAGCTTCTGGCGATTTTGAAAGACATGGTTCGCAAACGCCAGCTTGCCGTGATGATGTCGCTTCATGAGCTGGACCTTGCCCAGAAGGTTTCGGACTATGTTGTTTGCGTTCATGATGGCGCGATTGAACGCTATGGCACGCCGGAGGAAATTTTCACTTCCGAGTATATGACCCGGCTGTACGGCGTCACGCGAGGCAGCTTTAACGCGGACTTCGGCAGCCTGGAAATGGAGCGGGTCCCGGGAAAACCGGAGGTCTTTGTCATTGGCGGCGGCGGAAGCGGAATCCCGGTCTACCGGCAGCTCCAGCGGCAGGGAATTCCCTTCGCGGCAGGCGTCCTCCACGAAAATGATCTGGATTATCCCGTGGCGGCGGCCCTGGCGGTGGAGGTAATCACGGAGCGGTGCTTTGAGCCCATCGGGGAAGCCGCCTTTTCCCGGGCGGCGGCCCTGATGGAAACCTGCGGCCGGGTGATTTGCTGCCCGGTCCGCTTTGGAACCATGAACGAGAAAAACCGCCTCCTGGCGGAATACGCGCAAAGGCTGGGGAAGACGGCCGATCCGCGTCTTTGATTACCCCGTCATAGACGCGGATCAATTGGAGCTTCCCCGCCTGCGCTCCAGGGAGGGCATCCCTGAAAAGGTGGAATTTCTCCTTGACAAACCTCCAATTCCATGCTATAGTTGCGAAAAATGCAAACATTTTTCATAGCTGAACAGACCGGGGCCCCTTGCTCGCGGTCGGGTCACATCCGTGACAGTGGTTTCCCACGGGACAGTCAATGATTGCTGCCCCGGGGTATTTTTTTACCCCGGAGCTCCAGGAACAAGGAGGTCTCCCATGACAAATCTGTTATTGCGCCTGTTCGTGCCCCATTGGTCCGAGCATACCCCCGCCGTCCACGCCTCCATCGGCAAGCTGGCGGGGCTGACGGGCATCGTCTGCAACATTTTCCTGGCCGGGCTGAAAATCCTGGCGGGCTTCGTCACTGGCTCCGTGGCCATCACCGGCGACGGCATCAACAACCTGACGGACTGCGCCTCCTCGGTGGTGACACTGCTGGGCTTCCGCATGGCCCAGCGCCCGGCGGACGGGGAGCATCCCTTCGGCCACGGGCGGTATGAATACATCTCCGGCGTGGTGGTGGCGGCCCTGGTGCTGCTGGCCGGGGCGGAGCTGGCCAAATCCTCCTTCCAGAAGATTCTCCATCCCCAGGCTGTTCCCTTCACCGCCCTGACTTTGGCGATTCTGCTGCTTTCCATCGGGGTAAAGCTGTGGATGACGGTTTTCAACCGGAAGCTGGGAAAGCTCATCGGCTCCAAGACCCTGGAGGCCACCGCCCAGGACAGCCGCAACGATGTGATTGCCACCTCCGCCGTGCTGCTGAGCTTCCTGCTGGATGCCCTGCTCCACATTTCCATGGACGGCTTTGTGGGCATGGGGGTGGCGCTGTTCATCCTCTGGTCCGGCATTTCCCTGGCGAAAAACACGGTGGACCCCCTCATCGGCACCCAGGCGGATAAGGAAATGGTGGAGCAGCTGAGGTCGCTGATTCTGGCCCATCAGCGGGTTCTGGGAATCCATGACCTGCTGATCCACGACTACGGCCCCGGCCACTGCTTTGCCACGGTCCACGCGGAAATGGATGCCGGGGAGAGCCCGCTGGACGCCCACGACCAGCTGGACCACATCGAGCAGGAGGCCATGCGCCAGCTGGGAATCCATCTGGTGATTCACTATGACCCCATCGCGGAAACCGCCGACTGGGCCGCCTGCCGGGCCATGGCGGAGGATTGCGCCGCTTCCCTGGACGCTGCCGCCTCCATCCACGATCTGCGGATTGTGGACTACCAGGGGCAGCAGAAGCTCACCTTCGACCTGGCGGTGCCCTACGCCCTGCCCCAGACCGATCAGGCCCTGGTGGACGCCCTCGCCGCCAAGCTGCGGGAGAAGGGCTGCCCCCTGCCTGTGGAAATCCATATCGACCGGCATAGCTGATTAACGGCCTCTGAACCCCTTCCCGGTTCAGAGGCCGTTTCTGTAGGAGATATGAGATATGGGATACAAGATAGGAGATAGTTAGGAATGAGGAGTTAGAAATTTAACGGAACACTGTAGGGGCCGGTCTTGACCGGCCCGCTGCCCAAGGATTTTTGACATCCCAACGGGCGGGTCAAGATGTAGAGTGTAGTAACATACTTTACAGATTGTGTAATGACA
>CAZYWM010000031.1:0-18875 GCA_964651615.1 uncultured Oscillospiraceae bacterium
AGCCCGCCCGGCGGAGCAAGTACGAGCCCTACAAGGATGTGTATAAAACCGTGGTTGGCCTGGAGGCAGGGCACCCCGAGCTGCCCATCCTCTATAACGTCAACTTCGGCCACGCCGAGCCCATCGGCGTCCTGCCCATCGGCGTAAACTGCCGCCTGGACGCCGACCACAAGCGGCTGACCCTGCTGGAGGGCGCGACGGAGTAAACCGCGCTTTCGCTGCCTCCCCTGTGCCAGCCCACCATGGGATGGCGTAAAGCTTTTCCCGAAATGGTGTGTGCGCTCTTGATTTTATTTCGGTATACCGATATAACGATAGAGGAGGTGCTCACAATGATCGAAGATTTACTTGCCCAGCGCGGTATGACGAAATACCGGCTTGCCGTACAGGCCAGTATTCCCCATGCGACGCTGAACGATATTTGCAGCGGGAAGACCCGGCTGGAAAACTGCTCCGCCGAAACCGTATATAAGCTGGCAAAAGCCCTTGACGTCTCAATGGAGCTGCTGACCGAGGAAGGAATCCTTCAGGCAAAGCGTGAACGATCCTATGAATGCGGTTTGCCGGGCTATCTTCAGCACGACCTGGATGCCTATAAAAACGGACTGAAATCTCACAGCACGCTTCTGGACTGCCTGTGGGGTGAGCTTTACGGCAGCATTAACATGGCCGAAATCAGCGACGGCGTCATTGCCGCTGAACACGCAGATTATCTGCGAAAAAAATATCTGTATGGAGCGAGGCTATGATTGACTTTACAGCTTGCCCTCTCATTCCCGGCAGAGCGTATAACGGAGCAAATGGCAGCAAAATCGCCGTGGAATATGAGCATGAAATCTATATGCTGAAATTCCCCCCCTCCGCAGACTGAGGGGCCGGAAAATCAACTATTATGATTTTTTTAGTCGCGGTGAAAATGAGGATGCCGGCAATGCGCTAAGGCGGATTTTTCCAAGAATTGATATGGTGCGGATTCAGCGTTTCATTGATCAGGTTCCCGGAATTTCCGATTTGCAAAAAAAGTTTTATGGGACGTATATAAACGCAAGATATGATCTGATACTCCGTCCGGCTTTTCATAGTAGTGGCTTGTCTTGACCGGCCCGGCGGGCAGTGCCCGCGGACAATTTCGTGCGGGGCTAGTCCGTTACCCCCGAGCTCAGCCCGGTGACGTTTTTGCGGAAATAAATTCTCTCCGCACTTCTCGCACAGGGTTGCAAATTGCCAACCATCTGATTTCAGTTGGTTGGCTTAATTTCTAACTCCTAATTATCTTATATCTTGTATCCCATATCTCATATCTCACATTTCCCCCTTGACATGGTAGGTAAATTATGGTATAACGTAATTACCTACTAAGCAGGTAGGTAATTCAAATTGAATTGACCGTAAAGGAGCGTTCTTTATGTCCAAAATTTATACCTCCGCCGATCAGCTGATTGGCCGCACGCCCCTGCTGGAGCTGACCAACATCGAGAAGAAATACGGCCTCAAGGCCAAAATTCTGGCCAAGCTGGAGTATTTTAACCCCGCTGGCTCTGCCAAAGATCGGGTTGCCCTGCAAATGATTAACGACGCCGAGGAAGCCGGGGTCTTGAAGCCCGGCGCCACCATCATCGAGCCCACCAGCGGCAACACCGGCATCGGCCTGGCCTCCATTGCCGCCGCCCGGGGGTATCGGATCATCATCGTCATGCCCGACTCCATGAGCGTGGAGCGCCGCCTGCTGATGAAGGCCTACGGGGCCGAGCTGGTGCTGACCCCCGGCGCTCAGGGCATGTCCGGCGCCATCGCCAGGGCGGAGGAGCTGGCAAGGGAGATTCCCGGCAGCTTCATCCCCTCCCAGTTCACCAACCCCTCCAATCCCAAGGCCCATCTTCTCACCACCGGCCCGGAAATCTGGGCGGACACCCAGGGATGCGTGGACATCTTCGTCGCCGGGGTGGGCACCGGCGGCACCATCACCGGAGTGGGGCGGTTCCTGAAAGGCAAAAATCCCGCAGTGAAGGTGGTGGCTGTGGAGCCCGCCGCCTCCCCTGTCCTGTCCCAGGGCCGCAGCGGCCCCCACGGGCTCCAGGGCATCGGCGCCAATTTTGTGCCGGAGGTGCTGGACACCGGCATTTTTGACGAGATCATCCCCATTACGGACGAGGCAGCCTTTGCCGCCGGCAGAGACATGGGCCGCACGGAGGGAGTCCTGGTGGGCATTTCCTCCGGCGCCGCCCTGAGCGCCGCCATTCAGCTGGCCCAGCGGCCGGAAAACGAGGGCAAAACCATCGTGGCCCTGCTCCCCGACACCGGCGACCGCTACCTGTCCAGCCCCATGTTCGCCGATTAAAAGGGAGTTTCAAATGATTTACGCAGACAACGCCGCCACCACAAAGATGTGCCCGGCGGCAATTCAGGCCATGACCGCCTGCATGGAGGAAAATTACGGCAACCCCTCCAGCCTCTATTCCTTCGGCCAGAAGGCCCGGGAGGCCCTGGACAACGCCCGGGAGCGGATTGCCGCCTGCCTGGGCTGCACCCCCCGGGAGATCACCTTCACCTCCGGCGGCAGCGAATCGGACAACCAGGCCATCCTCTCCGCCGCGAAGCTGGGGGAGAAAAAGGGGAAAAAGCACATCATCTCCACCGCCTTTGAGCACCACGCCGTGCTCCACACCCTGGAAAGGCTGCAAAAGCAGGGCTTTGAGATCACCCTGCTGGACGTCCACCCGGAGGGCATCGTCACCGCCCAGCAGGTTCGCGACGCCATCCGGGAGGACACCTGCCTGGTGAGCGTCATGTTCGCCAACAACGAAATCGGCACCATTCAGCCCATTGCCGAGATTGGGGCGGTGTGCCGGGAGAAGGGGGTTCTCTTCCACACCGACGCCGTTCAGGCCGTGGGCCATGTGCGGGTGAATGTGGCCGAGCAGAACATCGACATGCTCTCCCTCTCCGCCCACAAGTTCCACGGCCCCAAGGGCATCGGCGTTCTCTACGCCAGACGGGGCATCGCGCTGGACACTCTGATTTCCGGCGGAGCCCAGGAGCGGGGCAAGCGGGCAGGCACCGAGAATCTGCCCGCCATCGTGGGCATGGCGGCGGCCCTGGAGCAGGCCGATGTTGACACGTATGCCGCCCGGCTCATCCCCCTGCGGGACAGGCTGATTCAGGGATTGAAAAAAATTCCCTACAGCGAGCTCAACGGCCACCGGAGCCTTCGCCTGCCGGGCACGGTGAATTTCTGCTTCGAGGGCATCGAGGGCGAGGCGCTGCTCCTGCTGCTGGACGACAAGGGCATCTGCGCCTCCTCCGGCTCCGCCTGCACCTCCGGCAGCCTGGACCCCAGCCATGTGCTGCTGGCCATCGGCCGCCCCCACGAGGTGGCCCATGGCTCCCTCCGGCTGTCACTAAGCAGCGACGTGACCGAGGCGGAAATTGACTATCTGATTCAGTCCGTGACCCAGGTGGTCGCCTATCTTCGGAGCATCTCCCCCTTCTGGCGGGATTTGCAAAACGGCAAGCGGCAGCATGTATTTGCGCGGTAGGAGGTCAAAAATGGCATTATACAGCGAAAAAGTGATGGATCACTTCCGGAACCCCCGGAATGTGGGGGTAATCGAAGCCCCCGACGGCGTGGGCGAGGCGGGCAACCCCGTCTGCGGCGATATTATGAAAATTTATCTGAAAATCCAGGACGACATCATCACCGATGTGAAATTCGAGACCTTCGGCTGCGGCAGCGCCATTGCCTCCAGCTCCATGGCCACGGAGATGATCAAGGGCAAGTCCATCCAGGATGCCATGCTTTTGACCAACAAGGCCGTGACCGAGGCGCTGGACGGTCTGCCCGCCCACAAGCTCCATTGCTCCGTGCTGGCGGAGGAGGCCATCAAAAAGGCCCTGAAGGACTACTATGACCGCAACGGGTTAGCATACGACCACGCGCAGTTTCCCGACTGCGAAAGCTGCGGCCAGTGCCACGGGGAATAAGGAGGGTGACGGACGATGATGGTCTCCACCCGGGGCCGCTACGCTCTGCGGGTGATGATCGACCTGGCGGAGCATGACGACGGGACCTGGATTCCCATGAAGGAGGTTGCTCAGCGGCAGGAAATCTCCCTGAAATATCTGGAAAAAATCATGCCCCAGCTGGTGGGGGCAAGGCTGGTGGAGGGAATTCACGGCAAGGGGGGTGGCTACCGGCTGACCCGGAGGCCCGGAGATTACCCCGTGGGGGAAATTCTCCGGCTCACCGAGGGGGATCTGGCCCCGGTGGTCTGCCTGGAATCCGGGGCCGCCTCCTGCGCCCGCACGGCCCAGTGCCGAACCCTCCCCCTGTGGAGCAATCTCAACCGCCTGATCAACGATTACCTGAACAGCGTCACCATTGCCGATTTGATGAAATAAAAAAGCGCCAACCGCGGCTGAATTGATTCCCGGGAACCAATTCAAACCGGTTGGCGTTTTTTGCCATCATTCCTTCTTTTCCTTGATCTGAGCCCGGAGGTGAACGCTGAGGACGGCCAGGGAGGTGGCCATGTTCTCATTCTGCACCAGAATATGGGGCGGAACGTCCAGGTGAACCGGGGCAAAATTCCAGATGGCCTTCACCCCGCAGGCGATGAGCCGGTCGGCCACCTCCTGGGCGTGGGCGGCGGGGACGGTGATGATGCCCATGAGCACCTTGTGCACCTTGCAGAAATGCTCCAGCTTGGTCATGGGATAGATGGGCTGGCCGTCCTCGGTTTTTTCCATTGTGGGGCTTGCGTCGAAGGCCGCCTGGATATTCAGGCCGTATTCCTCGAAGCCGCTGTAGCCCATCAGGGCCAGGCCCAGCTTGCCCGCGCCGATGAGCACGGCGTCGGTGGTGTTGTCGTAGCCCAAAAACTGCTCAATGTCGGCAATCAGCCCCTCCCGCAGGTAGCCGATTTTGGGCCGTCCTCCGTCGGAGACGATGGCCAGGTCCTTCCGCACCTGAACCTCGCCCATGCCCAGGGCGCCCGCCAGGGAGGTGGCGGAGATATGGGCGGGGGAATCCTCCGGCAGATTTTTCAGGTAAGCCAGATAGCCGGGGAGCCGCTTCAAAACGGATTTGGAAACCTTTTTCTCTTCCATGTACATCCTCGAATCCTTGATATATTCCGGTCAATCGATATGAAAATATATCGATACACACTATATCGAATTATAGCATGCCCGGAGGGAAAATGCAACCGGAATCTTTCGATTTTCCGTAAAGCCGGGCCGAAAGAGGAATGGGGAAAATAATTCTGTTGCGGCAGTTGCATTTTATTTCCTCTTGTTGTAAAATGGCAAAAGCGTCTGTTTTCTTTTTTACAGCCGCGGGCAGCTTTTTTCCGGCGTTTCATGTTCTTGTTTTAGGAGGAGATATAAAGATGCCGCAGCTTTCTGATGGATTGAAGAGAAAAATTCAAGCGAACCGGAGCACATTTCTTGTCTGCATGATCGCAGCCTTTTCCTGGGGACTTCTTGCCCATGCCTATGTTTTTCTGAACAGCATCATCAGCCACGATTCTCTGGCGGAATTTAATGCCGTCCTGCTTGGAAATGAATTTAAGATCAAGTCCGGCCGGGTGTTCGTTCCCCTCTACCGGGCCATTGCCCGGGGCCCGATCACGCTGCCCTGGCTGATTGGATTGCTCTCGCTGGTTTACCTCGGGTTGACCGTTTTTTTCATGGTGAAGTATTTCAACCTTCATTCCAAATGGATGATCGTCTTAACCTCTGGTATTCTGATCGCCAATGTCACCGTGATTGCAACTGCCTCTGTCTATCTTCATGATCTGGACAGCGATATGCTGGCCCTGCTGTTTGCTGTTCTCGCAGCCTATCTGTGGAAGCGGTATGAAAAGGGTTATCTCTATGGCATGATTCCCGCTGCCCTGTCTCTGGGCTTTTACCAGAGCTACATTTCCACAACCATCACCTTGATCATCTTTGATTTGCTGCTTTTTCTGATTGACGGCAATTCGTTTCAGGATACTTTCAAAAGGGGGCTGCGCTCCATCGTCATGCTGATTGGAGGCGGCGTGCTCTATTTCATCTCGGTGAAAGCGGTCTGCCTCCTCAGCGGAATCGCGCTGGCCAGCGGGCAATACAATTCCCTGGACGCTTCCGCCTCGATGGGCCTTTCTGAATGGGTGATCACGCTGATTCGGAGCTACCTCAAGGTCTTTTATGTGTTCCTGGCCGCGCAGACCGCCCTTCCCTCAACATTGAGCGCCGTGATTCATCTCATCATCGGCTGCCTCATCTGTGCCCTGGGGCTGGGATGGATGATTGCCACCAAAAAGCACTGGGCAGAAAAGCTTCTGGCAGTGGCACTGGCAGCGGTTCTTCCCTTTGGGATGAACATTTCCTATATTTTGTCGGGGGGCACCAGCCATGATCTGATGCACTTTGCGGTCTGGCTGTTTTATCTGCTGCCTCTGCTGATGATTCAGCACCTGTGGAAGCGCTTCGACTGGTCAAAGCGGCCCATCCTGCGGCGCGGGGCGCTGATCCCCTACTGCCTGGTTGCCGTGGTTCTGTGGGGAAATGTGCGGTTGGCCAACGGCGCGTATCTGCAAAGGGAGCTGATTTCCAACGCGACCCAGTCCCTTCTCACCCGAATCGTCTACGATATGGAGCACATGGAAGGGTATGTCCCCGGGGAAACGCCGGTCATCTTCATGCAGTATCCAAACCTGGAGCCGATTCCCGGATTTGAGGCCAACCACTTCAACGGATTCTATCCCGATGCCCTGGGCGCCGCCACAGACCTTTACTATCAAGCCTATTTTGATTATGTGCTGCTGACTCCCGTCAATATCGCGGACTTTGACGTCTGGGAGCGCATGTATGAAAACGAGGAAGTTTTGGCGATGCCCTGCTATCCCGCGGAGGAAAGCATTCAATTCATCGACGGGAATCTGGTGGTCAGGATGATCATGCCCCAGGAGCGGGAAACAGAGCATGCCCTCTTACCCCAGCTTCTTCCTGACTGATTCTCTTACTCTTTATATATTCGCGCTGGCGCTCACGGCGCCAAAGGCTCCCTTTACGCAAGGGAGCCTTTATTTTTGCCCCTGCCGGGCAAACATCAATGCTCACGCGCAGCTGGTCTGCCGGATCATCTCCTTGCGCAGCTTGCCCATAATCCGCTTTTCCAGCCGGGAAATATAGGACTGGGAGATGCCCATTTTCTCCGCCACCTCTTTCTGGGTCAGCTCCTTCCGGCCCTCCAGGCCGAAGCGGAGGAGCACAATCTCCCGCTCCCGGGTGGGCAGCTCCTTCAAGGCCTGGCGGAGGACGCACAGGTCCACGTCATCCTCCAACGGCCGGGCGATCTCGTCCCCGTCGGTACCCAGGATGTCGGACAGCAGCAGCTCATTGCCGTCGCAGTCCAGGTTGATGGGCTCATCCAGGGAGATTTCCACCTTCATGCCGGAAATTTTCCGGATGTGCATCAGAATCTCATTTTCAATGCACCGGGAGGCATAGGTGGCCAGGCGGATGTTCTTGTCCAGCCGGTAGGTGCCGATGGCCTTGATCAGCCCGATGGTGCCGATGGAAATCAAATCCTCCAGGCCGGTGGACACATTCTCAAACCGCCGGGCGATGTAGACCACCAGCCGGAGATTGTGCTCCACCAGCAGCTGCCTTGCCTCCTCGTCCCCCTGCTCCAGGGCGGCAAGGGCATTTTTTTCCTCCTCCCCCTTCAAGGGCGGGGGCAGAACGTCGCTTCCGCCGATGTAATAAAGACCGGGACGCTTGCAAAACCACAATACCATCAGATCATCCCTCCCGCAATCGCTTGATAGTCCTCTCCAAACTCCTGGGGCGCAAAAGCCACCACGCCCGGGCCTCTTCTGCTCCCCACCTCCACCGCCGGAACGCTCATGGCCAGCAGCAGTCCCCCCTCCGCGCCCACCGCCCGGTAGGGAATCAGCCGCAAGCCGGGCAGCGGAGCGGCGGTAAGGGTCTCCAAAGGATGGCGCAGCTGCGCCCGGGTCAGTCCCGTAAGCTCACCGGCCGCTTCACAGCCGATGACCAGAACCGACTGGCCGGTGATGGGGTCGCGAAGCTCGTTGCCGGTGTCCGCCAAAGCCGTCAGGCGCAGCTGCTTGCCGTTTCCGGAAAGCGTCACCGGCAGAAGCCGCCGCCCCGGCGGCCCGAAGGCATACCGGGTCAGAAGATACACCCCCACCGCGTACGCCGGCAGCTGCCAGAGCTTGCCCCTTCCCATGGCGGCGCCCCCCAGAGCCATGGTCAGCACCGCGAAGACGCACCCCAGCTTCACCTGGGGGCCAAAGGCAATGAAGCTCATCACCGCCAGGCTGACCAGCCGCCAGTGCAGACCGCCCAGGAACCGGAAATCAGGGGTCATGCACCCCGCCGCGTAGGCCGCCCCCAGCAGGGACGACACCAGCAGCCGGAGCACGCTGACCCGCCGCCCCGCCATCCGGGCCGTGCCCAGAAGCAGCAAACCGTTGACGCAGAAATTCAGCGCCGCCGCAATCCAGATGCCTTTCAGGAAACCGCCTCCCCTCTCCGGTACTTGGGATAGTATAAGCCCCGGGGGCAAAGAAGTCGGTCGGTTTGGATGTCCCGCCGCGCCGCAAGTTCCCTCCCTGCCGCCCGGCAATCTGCGGCAAACACCGGCGTCCTCCCTCTGTTGCGCGGAGGAGGCCGGGAAAAAGAAAAATCCATCCCCCATTCCGTCATGCCTTTTCCGCAAAAGGATAACGGAGGGGGGATGGAATTCATTTGGTGGAATCGGACGGTCTTTCCACGGAGCGGATGTTTTTTTCCGCCTTCTGCCGGGGTGTCATCACCTCATGGCCGCAGCCCATACACCGGAGCCGGAAATCCGCTCCCGTTCGCAGCACCAGCCACCGCTTTTCCCCACAGGGGTGGGGCTTTTTCATCACCAAAATGTCGTTCAGGCGAATGTCCATGGCTTTTCCTCACTTTTTCACAGCGTCCCAATAGGCCTTGGAGGCCTGCTCCAGCTTGTTGGGGCCGAATTCATAGTAGTGCTTCCCCACCAACGCGTCGGGCAGATACTGCTGGGCCACCCAGTGGTTGGGGTAGTCGTGGGGATAGCGGTAGCCCTGCTCCCGCTCCATGGTGTAGGTGTCGGCGTGGACGTTTTGCAGATGCCGGGGGAAATCCCCGCCCAGCCCCTTGCGCACATCCTCGATGGCCATGTCCAGGGCAATGTGGCCGGAATTGGACTTGGGCGAGGTGGCCATGAGCACGGCAGCGTCCCCCAGGGGAATTCTGGCCTCCGGCATACCCAGCATCAGGGCCATGTCCACACTGGCCTTCACAATGGGGATGATCTGGGGATAGGCCAGACCCACATCCTCCGCCGCGATGACCATCAGCCTCCGGCAGGCGGATTGGAGCTGCCCGGCCTCCAGCAGGCGGGCCAGATAGTGACAGGCGGCGTCCGGGTCGGAGCCGCGAATGGATTTTTGCAGGGCGGAGAGGAGATCATAGTAGTTGTCTCCCTCCCGGTCCGCCCGGAGGGCGCTCTTCTGGGTGACGGTTCTGGCGTCATCCAGGGTCAGGGGCAGCTTGTCATCCTGGGGAATTCCGGCGGAGAAGAGCACCTCCACGGCGTTCATGGCCTTGCGCAGGTCCCCGCCGCAGGCGCCGGCGATGTATTCCAGCGCCCCCGCCTCCGGCTGGGCGGTCAGGCCGGTCCGCTGCTCCATGAAGCCCACCGCCCGCTTCACCGCCTCCAGGGCGGCGGCGGCGGAAATCTGCTTGAATTCAAAAATGGTGGAGCGGCTGAGAATGGCGTTGAACACGTAAAAATAGGGATTCTCCGTGGTGGAGGCGATCAGGGTGATTTTGCCGTTCTCAATGTATTCCAGCAGGGACTGCTGCTGCTTTTTGTTGAAGGACTGTATCTCGTCCAGGTAGAGCAGCACCCCCTCGGGGGCCATGAAGGTGTCCAGCTGGGAGACGATTTCCTTGATGTCCGCCGTGGAGGCGGTGGTGGCGTTGAGCTTAAAGAGGGTGCGGTGGGTCTGCTTGGCGATGATGTTGGCCACGGTGGTCTTTCCCGTGCCGCTGGGGCCGTAGAAAACCATGTTGGGCACCTTGCCGGAGTCGATAAGGCGTCGCAGCACCGCCCCTTTCCCAAGAATATGCTCCTGGCCAAACACCTCATCCAGCGTCTGCGGCCGCAGCAAATCCGCCAGCGGCTGATACATGGCCCCGCCCCCTTCGTCATTTGCCCGTATTATAGCACAGTTGTTTGAAAAATGCAACGCCCGGGGTTCCTTTGCCCGCCGCCTGGCAAGCTTTTATCTCTTATCTTAACCCCTCGAGGAGCGCTTGCGCTTTTTGTCACGCAAAAGCGGCCCCTCCGCGCTTTGATTAATCCAGCTATTGACTTTTGCCGAAATCCGGGTTATTCTGTAAATGGCGATTCTTTTACGGAATCGCCGGGGTGCTGCACAATCGGCGGCGGTTAGCCACACCACCCGAAAGGGGGTGATGGTCATGCCTATTACATTGACCTTTCACATCCTTCATTGGACTGTGACGATCAGAGTAACAAGCAGAAACCGCCACTCTGCCAAGTGACGGTTTCTAATGCTTTGCTTTATTAACCATAGCTTCCAGGGTTAACCGCTTGCCGCAGCACCCTTTTTCTATTTTTAGTATAACCCAATTCAAATCGTTTGTCAACTCTCCCGACGATGGCAGAAGTGTTATTTTTAGCAAAGCGTTGCAGCGGGCGGGTCAAGACCTGCCCCCACAGTGAAACGGGCAGTGCGGAGGAAATTTATTTCCGCAAAAGCGTTACCGGGCGGGTTAGGGAAAAAGCGATGACAGATCAGCCTCGTGCGAATTGGCTGCGGGCCCTGCCCGCCGGGCGGGTCAAGGCCCTCCCCTACAGTGAAACGGGCAGTGCGGAGGAAATTTATTTCCGCAAAAGCGTTACCGGGCGGGTTAGGGAAAAAGCGACTACCGACCCTCCCCGTGCGAATTGGCTGCGGGCCCTGCCCGCCTCTTGCAAAATTTCCGCTTCCGTGGTATATTGGGAGCAAAAAGGAACAGGAGATCGCGATATGGAGAAAATCACCAGCTTTACCATCAACCATCTCAGATTGCAGCCCGGCCTTTACGTGTCCCGGAAGGACAGGGTCGGAGCGGAAACCGTCACCACCTTTGACCTTCGCCTGACCGCCCCCAACAAAGAGCCGGTGATGAACACCGCCGAGGTGCACACCATGGAGCATCTGGGGGCGACCTACCTGCGCAGCGACCCCCGCTGGAGGGATCGGGTGCTCTATTTCGGCCCCATGGGCTGCCGCACCGGATTCTATCTGCTGCTGGCCGGAGATTATACATCCGCCGATGTCCTGCCTCTGGTGCTGGACTGCTTCCGCTTCATCCGGGACTACCGAGGCCCAGTCCCCGGCGCCGCCCCCAGAGACTGCGGCAATTATCTGGACATGAATCTGCCCATGGCAAACTACTGGGGCGCCAAGTACGCCGCCCTGCTGGAACACATCACACCCGACCGGCTGGTTTATCCGGAATAAGGAGGAGACTATGACAAAATTGGGAATTATCGGCGCCATGGAGGAGGAAGTGGAAACCCTCCTTGGTCTGATGGAAAACAAACAGGAAACCTGGAAGGCGGGAAGCCGCTTTGTGGACGGCATCCTGGAGGGGCTGCCCGTCACCCTGGTCCAGTGCGGAATTGGCAAGGTCAACGCCGCCCTCTGCGCCCAGATTCTCTGCGACTGCTTCGCCGTCACCCATCTGGTGAATACCGGCATCGCCGGTTCCCTCTGGGGGGAGCTGGACATTGGCGATCTGGTGGTGAGTCAGGACGCCATGTACCACGACGTGGACGCGGTGGCCTTCGGATACCCCATGGGCCAGGTGCCCGAGATGGATGTGGTCGCCTTTCCGGCGGATGAGACCATGATCGGCTACGCCTTCGCCGCCGCCGAAACCGTGAACCCCGGCCACACCAAAATCGGAAGAGTGGCCAGCGGCGATCAGTTCGTGGCCAGCCAGGAGGCAAAGCAGCGCATTGTGGAGCTGACCCATGGGCTGTGCACCGAAATGGAGGGAGCTGCCATCGCCCAGACGGCCTACCGGAACAAGCTCCCCTTCGTCATTCTCCGGGCCATCTCCGACAAGGCCGACGGGGATGCCGCAATGGACTACCCCTCCTTCGAGCGCCTGGCCGCCCACCGCTGTGCCGCCGTCACAAAAGCGCTGGCCCGGCACCTGAAAGAGGCAGAAGAGCTGTAGGAAAGGCTCTTCTTTGGGGCCATTATCCTGTGTCAAAAAAACAAGCCGCCCAAAATCCCTTGATTCACGGGGGATTTTGGGCGGTTTTAATCTGCTTCCGCTCATGTATTGAGGAAACTCCGGAATAAGCGTCTATCCACACGCGGAGCGCATTTCAAGCAAAGAAATCTGGTGATCACAGGTCATCTGTTTATTCTGTTTTCCTGTTATGACATAGTTCGTTAACAGGGCTTCGATCACCGGGTTCCGATTGATTTCTTTTGCTCCAACGTGGTAAAAATGCTCCTGTGTGATTTTGTGGCAGTCACTCCACACCGTTTGAATGTATTGGTTGGCTCTATAATCGTTGTGATCCCATGTTGACAGCATGAATTTTGCTCCGCTTTCGACCAAAGCTCCATGCAGGGCAATTTCAGATTCTTCGTCCCAGCTGTCATAATAGTCAACATGCCGCCCGATATAGGGTGGGTCACAATAAATAAAGTCATTCTGGGCCGCCATGGCAATCGTTGCTTCAAAGGGCTGACAAAGGAATTCCCACGACGGGTGGCTTTGAAGCAGTTGTGAAACATGCGCCACCTGATTCACGATCTTAGTAACATACGCTTTCGCGAAACGCTGCGGCTTGTGTCCATAAGGCACATTAAAGTCATATTTCTGATTGAATCGAATCATGCCATTGAAGCAAGCACGATTCAGAAATAAAAAGTCCAATGGATCATGCTCACGATTGAAGCGGCTGCGAACCAAATAATAGTGTTCGGCATCATCCCGCGCAAGCAATCCGCCTTCATATTCCAGAAACTTACGCACAATGTGAGGCGTTATCATTCCGCTTTTAATATGATTGTAGAAATTGATGATATGCGGATTTGTGTCAGCAAAAACAGCCCGCTCAGGCTCAACATTAAATCCGACGACCCCGGAACCCATAAAAGGTTCAATCCATACTGCCCCGTCATCCATGATGACACTCTGCTTAATCAGGGGCACCAATTTTGTCTTTATCCCCTGTATTTTTATCGGCGGTACAAACACACTCTCACTCATTTTGCTTTCCTCTTTGCGGCTTTGGGATTGTTCAGTGATATTGGCAATCCCCGATAGCGCAGATATTCTTCAAAGGTCGATATCTTTTTCCGCTTGCCGTCCACAAGTGCTTCAATTTTCCCGAAGTTCGCCCAATAATCGTCAAACAGCTCTTCTCCTGCTTTGGCAAAAACACCATTCCCGGTGAGTATGTCGTCAATTTTCTGAATGCTGCCAATATTGGCGGTGTTTCCACTGCCGCCTTTATCACTTGCGATTTTCCACTTTTCCTCCGCGAAGAACAGGAAATTCCTTATAACGGCAGGAATGCTTTCAATTTCATTCACCGAATAAACGTGGGTTTCTTCGTTTTTGTCCAGTTCTGCCCTGGAATAGATAATTCCAAGGCAAAAGTGACCGCCATACTCGTCATACGGATGCTGTATGTTTTTTGTGCTTGTTCTTTTAACGAAATACTCCCCATGTGAGCCGAGGGTAAAGCCGTTGCAGAACCCGGGATATTCTTCATCCGCGTATGTCGTTTTCAGGTCAACAGCAAACTTGATTGCCGGATCATTTTTGCATATGAAGGTCAGGTCGGGATACCAGTTTTGATACGCGGCAAGCTCAATGTCATATCCAATGCTTTCCGCAAAAGACAGAAAATGTGGGAAAAGATGAAGCTCCAGCACTTTTGAAACAATCTTTGTATCAGTCGATATTGTATAGACGTTTTTGAAAATATCAATAAAGCCTCTGATTGTCCATTCATCGTCTTTCGCGATAAACGTTCCCAAAGTAGAAGCAAACGCTTTCAGTTGGCGCGCAAATTCATTTTTGACAGCTTCGTTCTTCATCCCCCGATTGCCTCCTTTGCGTGTGTACAACAACATGAATTGTATCACACCAGCGGACAAATTACAACAAATTGTTTGCAGCTACAGCGTTTGCGCTGTGACACGCAAAGGGACTGGCCCGGAGGCCAGTCCCTGCTGGTTTATTTGCTTAGCCCACGAATTCTGCGTCGGAGCCGCCGGTGGGGGTGGTTGCGTCGGGGGTAGTTCCGTCGGTGGGGGTGGTGGCGTCGGGGTTAGAGCCCGTGGTGTTGTCGTCCAGCACCACGTACTGAGCGTTAATCCAGCCCAAGTCGGTGCGGACCCAGGTCTCAGCGCCAACCGCCATGGTCTCACGAACCACTACCCGGGAGCTGACCATGACCTTGGCCATCAGAGCGCCGCCGGAGCTGGCGGTGAGCCGCACATTGGCGGTGAAGCCGCAGCTGACAGTGCCCATATTGCCGGAACCAGCCGCGCCGATGCCGGTGATGGTCAGGTAGCTGGTGCAGACCCAGCCGTTGTCGGTACGGCCCCAGCTCATGCCGCCATCCAGCTTGTTTTCATAGATGACGACGCTGTTGCCCTTCTTCACAGTGCCCACCTCGGGGTAGCCCAGGCCGGAGCCGCTGCGAACCTTGATGTCCTCGTTGGCGTAGCCCACGGCGATGGCGCCGGCGGGAACGGTGGTGATGATGGACACATTGCCGGAGTTACCATTGTTGCCGCCATTGGGGACGTTGGCCAGGGTGCCCATTCTCACGTAGTCCATGCACACCCAGCCCTGATCGATCCGGGCCCACTGTACACCGTTCACGACAGTCTTCTCGTAAATCTTCACGTTGGTGCCGTTGGCCAGGGTGGTTACCAGGGTATTCTGGACGCCGGCGCCGCTGCGGACATTCACCGTGGTGTTGCAGACAATGTAGGCTGCCTCGGGGGCGGTGGTGGGATCGGTGGGCGTGGTAGCGCCGCCGTTGTTGTTGTTGTTTCCGTTGTTGCCGCCGCCAATGCTGGAATTGGTGGAGCCGGGAACCAGACTTACATTCATCGCATTGGCAGCATCACAAATCAGGATCCAGCCAGTGGTAGTGCTGTAAGCAACCTCGCCGTAGAGGGCACCGCCGCTGTACTTAAAGTTCAGAACGGTGATCTTCTCATCCCGGTACAGGGTGTAGAGCTCCTTGGTCAGAGTCAGGTCATCATAGATGGAGGTGCTGGCGTTTCTGACCGTGGCGACGGCGGTGTTCATGGTCAGGCAATCCATGTCGATCCAGCCATCCTTGTCGCCCAGGTCCACACGCCACCAGGCCTTGCCCTCTGCCATCTGCACTTCCATCAGATTCACAGAGGTGCCCTTGGGCAGGGTGGTGACATCGCCCGCGTTGCTGCTGCCAGGCTTATCCGCCAGGTTGATGGTGGCGTTGACGCTGTTGATTCTGCCGGTGGCGATAATCGCGCTGGGCGTGTAGACCGCGCCGGGGGTATTCAGCCTTACGTTGGCCAGGTCAACCCAGCCGTTGTAACCGGCCACATCGATCATGCCCCACACGGTGCTGCCATCGAAGCTGACACCATAGACATTCACAGGCTTGTTGTTCACCCGCAGCACCTGGACGGAGCTGGACTTGTCGGCACTGCTGTAAACGCTCAGCGAATCCACAGCCACCACGCCCTTCAGGCCGGTGAAATCAACCTCATTGACCTTGACCCAGCCCACGATCTTGTTGATCTGGACCTTGCCCCAGGTCTCGCCGTCCACGATTCTCCAGTTCAGGATGGTGACGTTCTGGCCGTTGGAGATTTGCAGCAGCTGACGGCTGCCAGCCACAGCCTCCTCATAGATGGCCAGGTCTCCGGCGGCGCTGTTGGCAACACCGGTGATCACCACAGAGGAAATCACAGAGGGATTGGAGGGATCGTCGGTGGTAGCGCTGCTGGTGGGAACCAGCTTGCCGTTATCCAGGACGATGTAGCAGGTATCGGCAGGGTTGTCGTTCAGGTAGCCGAAGCCCACATCCACGATGCCATAGTTGATCTCGTTGGAGTTGGGAACCAGCACACGGCTCGTCACGGTGAACCGGTCGCCGGCGGCAATGGCCCGGTAGCCAGCCCCATTCGCGGCCGCGTCGGCGGCGCTGCTGTAGGCCTTCACTTCCACGTTTGCCTTCATGGGAACCACATCCAGGTTCACGAAGGACATGTCAATCCAGCCGGTGACGGAACCCACTGTCACCTTGCCATAGGTGGTGCCGGAGACATAGTTCCGGGCCAGGAGGTTCACACGGTTGTCCTTGGTCAGGACATAGGCGGTGGGCTCGGTGGTAACGTTGCCGTTGCTGTCCTTGTAGACACGGACATCCGCGTTCACGCTGCCGGTGAGGTAGCCCACGCCGTTGAAGGTGGTGATGCCGGTGGGCAGGGTATTGCCCTTGAACATGGTCACATCCGCCAGCTTGATCCAGCCGGTCTGACCGGACTGGCTGACCTTGCCCCACAGGGTATTGTCGGCCAGCTTCCAATTATCATTGCCTGCGGGGATGGTGATGTAGGTGCCCTGAACCAGGGAGGCATAGAACTTGCTGCGGGTGCTGGGCAGCTCGTACATATCCGCCTTGGAGGCAGTAACCTTGGCGTTGAATTCCTTGATGGTCACTTTGCTCAGGTCAATCCAACCGGTCTTGCCGCCCACGGTGATTTTGCCGTACAGGTTGTCGCCGGTCTGGCTCCAGGCCAGGATGCTTACCTCCACATTGCTGTTGAGGGTCATCAGGACGTTGGCATGGGCGGAAGCGGTTTCGAGGACGCTGACGGCCTCGTTGGTGACGGCGGGATAGCCCTCGAAGCTGGTGACAACGTTATTCGGGTCATCGCCCGGATTGTTGGAGGGAGCCTTAAACTCGGAATCCAGCTTGATGTAGTCCATGCACACCCAGCCCCGGCCGATGTTGCCCCAGGAATGGCCATTGACGTCGGCCAGCTCGCTGACCGTGACCCGGGAGCCCAGGGCAGCCACGCCAACCAGAGCGTTGAAGGTGCCGGCGGCGCTGCGGATGTTCACACCGGTGGAGCAGTTGACCACGGTGCCGCCCACGCCATAGCCGGTGCTGCCGGAGTTACCGGTGCCGCCGGAGCTGCCGGTGACGGAGACGTAGTTCAGGTTAATCCAGCCCTGGTCGATGAGGCCCCAGGCCACGCCGCCCACGGTTTCCTTGCGCAGGATGACCACGGAGGTGCCGGGCGCCAGAGAGGCGACCTTGCTGTAGCCGGTGCCCGGTCCGCTGCGGACGTTCAGGCTCACGGAGCTGCTGACCACGGCGGAAGCGCCGGCATTCACATTGGAGCCGGGCTGCTGGGGCTGGCTCAGGGTCACATAGCCCATGCTGACCCAGCCCTGATCGATGTGGCCCCAGGCCGCGCCGTTGACAGAGGTCTGCTCATACACGGTGACGGCGGTGCCGGAAGGCAGCTGCGTCACCAATGCGTTATACACACCGGCCGCCTGACGGACGTTGACCAGGTTGGCGCCGGAAATGACGCCGGGGGTGCCGGAGCCCAGGCTGGGCTTGCCGCCGCCGGTGGAGTTGTTGCCATTATAGTCGGTGTAGGCCAGGAAAATCCAGCCCTCGGAGCAATAGCCCCAGCGCAGGGAGGAATCCAGCATGGCGATGGTGCGCTGCTCTCCGCGGCGGAGCTGGCCCACCTTGGTGGCGTTGACGCTGGGCTCCTGGCGGATGTTCACATAGTCGTCGGTAATGGTGACGGTGACAGCGGGGATGGTCACGGGCACGTCGCCGATGGAGTTGCACAGCTTGACCCAGCCGCCGATGGACAGCTGAAGCCACTTCTCGCCGCTGACCATCTTCTCCGCGATCACGGTAACGGTGGCGTCCCGGCTCACCCGGTTAACCACCTGGGTGGGACTCACGGGATCGTTGTATACCAGCAGTTCCTGGTTGTCGGCGATACCGGCCGCCTGATAGATTACGTAGGCAGGAAGGGTATAATTGGCGGGAATCTTATCCTCGTTGTCCTTCTGCCAGCGGGCGGTGAGGACCGCGCCCTTGGTGGCGCTGCCCACGCCAGTGACCATGGCGTTGCCGGAATACCAGCCCAGGAAGGTAGCGCCGCCCAGGACAGGAGTGGGAACATTGATCTTGGTCACGGTGCTGCCGGAGAAGGCCTGAACCATCTTCTGATGCCCACCGGCGAAGGCTCCTTCCCCGGCGTCAAACACGGTAAAGCCCAGATCGCCGGTGTTGAAGGCGCTGTACACGCCGTTCAGGTACAGGTTGGCCATGGCCAGACGGCGGGTGACAACCGCGCGGTGGGCGGCATCATCGGTAAATCCAATGGTGTCGTAGTCAAAGGCGCACATGGCATCCACGAAATCGGAGCCGGTGACATTGTTGTTGATGGCGCTGACCAAAGTGGGATTGGAGGTCCAGGTGGTGCCCTCCACGTAGGAGAACCACACCAGAGCGTCCATCCGTCTCTGCACCAGGTTCACGGTGATGGAGGAAGAGATGGTGGCCGCAAGCTTCTGCAGCTCATCCCGCAGGAGCTTGTCCGCATCGGCCTCGGTGATGGTGGCGCCCTCTACGCTGGGGGTGCCGTAGCCAATCTTATAGACGCCATCGGATACTTTATAGGCATTCCGATGGAATCCCATGTACTCTTTGATAACCCGCACGCCGGCCTCACTGACGGTGATGCTGGCGGCCGAAG
>CAZYWM010000032.1:0-18425 GCA_964651615.1 uncultured Oscillospiraceae bacterium
GGTCAGTTTCAATGGAACCGTCAACGTCTTTATCCAATGTTCCTGGATAAAAATACCTGGGACGGTTCGGATTTGTGCCTTGTAAAAAGTATTCCGGGACACAGGGTATGTTCCGAGAGAGTAAGGGAATTGGTACAAGAGCACCAGCTTACCGGCTTTTCTTTTAGAGAGGCAAAATGATTTTGCAAGGTTTGGACGATGGGGGCTCCTCCATCGTAATTTTAAAACTGTGCGATTTTCAAATTTGCTCATTCAGAGAATGTGATGATACGATTTCGCATCAGAAATTTAAAAAATTGCCGTTCTATGGACAACAGCCCTGAGAAATCCAAATTTCTCAGGGCTGTCAAAATATTTGGGAAAGGGCCGACGCCCGTTTTTCCCCATCCGCGCAGCGTCGTCACTGATCATCGGCGGGTTCCAGTGAAGCAAAAATTTTGTCTGTCACGCTCAGGTCGTACATGGCCATCAGGGCAAAGCCGCAGATTGGCAGAAGAAAGCTGAAAAATACAAACACCTGGGGGAGCACCACCAGCAGGAGCAGGGGCAGCAGATTCATCCCAGTGACCAGCAGCATTTTGGGCAGATGGGCAATGCTCAGCAGCACTGCGTTGACAACGGTGTCCCGGATGGTGCCCGGGTAGCGCACCAGAAGGGGAAACATCAGGCCGGAAACCAGAATCAGCGCCAGCATGCAGAAGCAGATGACCACGATTACCCCCATTCGCCCGGGAAAGGTCATATAGGCGACCAGCCGGTAATCCAGCGCCAGCATCAGGCCCAGGAAGAGACTCAGCAGCCACAATATGGTTGCTTTCCCGAAAAACTTCCGAAAAGCCCGGAAAAACGCCCGTGCGCCGCAGTCTTCCTCAGCCTTCATAGCCGTGAGGGAACAGAGCATGGCGCAGGTGGCGGCGCCGGCGGTGAACACCGGTAGACTGCAAATCAGCCACAGAACGTTGATTTTGAACAGCGACACGAGCTTGCCGCACAGGAGCATGAATTTGGAGTCGGGGGAAAATTTCATGGGATACCGCCTTTTTCTGTCAGATTTGCCACACGGGCCATAAAATAGAACACCATCAGCGCTGGGCCTTGCCGGGCTTTTCGATGTGGGTTCTGGACCACTGGCTGACGGACTGGTCATAGTCCTGGTTTGCCAGGGCTGTAAAGAGAATGTCCACCACGTTCAGCTGCGCCATCCGGGAGGACATGGCGCCGCTGCGAAACAGAGATTCATTGGCGGCGGTGTAGAGCCGGTGATCGGCCAGCTCGGACACCGGCGACTGGACGCAGCGGGTGATGGCAATGATGGGCGTGCCGTTCTTTTTCAGATTTCTCATACATTCAATGACCTCCGCCGTTGCCCCGGAATAGGAAAACACCAGCGCCACATCATCGGAGGTGGCGTTGACGGACTGCACAAGCTGAGAATGCCAATCCTCGTTGACAACGCACAGCTTGTTCAGCCGGAGAAATTTCAGGTATGCGTCCTTGGCGGCGCAGAGGGATGCGCCCAGGCCAAACAGATAGATTGCCCGGGCCCTGCGCAGCAGCTCCACACAGTCCTGAAGCGCTTTCACATCCATCAGGTCCCGGGTTTCCTCCAGGGACAAAACGTTGGCGTAGGTAATTTTGTCGATGATCTTGGCCAAGGAGTCAGAGCGCTGGATTTCCTGCTGGTCAATCTGCCGGTCCTGCTCCCGCCGGGCCAGCTCAAAGGTAACAGCCCGGCGAAATTCCTTGTAGCCGGAATACCCCGTATGGCCGCACATGCGGACAATGGTGGAGGGGGAGGAGAAGGTTTCATGGGCCAGCTCATGAACGCTCAGGTCTACCACAAGCTGGGGGTCGGCCAGAATCCGCTCCGCAACACCACGCTCTGTGCTGGAAAACCGCTCAGAGCACTCCCGGAGCCGAAGCAACGCGCTGCTCATATTTCCTCCCGCCTTTCCTCTCCCAATTGGCTGCCGCCTGTTCTTATCAACGGCTTATGGTACATTGTACTGTTTCCTGAGCGGAAAGGCCATTCACGTTGTCACCAAAAAAATCCGACAACTTTTGTGCAGAATTTACATTTCTTTTGGAGACGTCATGCTGTTGTTTCACCATAACGAACAAAAGGAGCCGATTCCAACCAGGGTATGAAACAATATTTCATAATTTTGCATATTTCTTGACATAAAATACAATTCCCCTTATAATGAATTTATCGCCCGAGGTTTGACTCCGGAAGCCCCGGAAATCCCCGAGCAGAATCTGAAACATTAGGAGGAAACATAAATGAAGAAGATCATCGCAATGCTGTTGACCTGCGTCATGGTTCTGGGCCTGCTTGCCGGCACTGGAATCACAGCTGAGGCCACCGAATCACCCGACACCATCGTGATCATGGCACCCCCCGTTACCGGCAATTATCTGCAAAATCTGAAGACCTGGGCCGCTGATTTCCATGAGCTGCACCCCAACCTCACCGTGGAGATTATCGAGACCTCCTGGGGCGATCACAACGACAAAATGTCCACCATGGCTCAGGCCGGTGAGGCTCCCGACATTGCGGAGATTTCCTCCAATGCCCTGGGTACCTACGTGGAGATGGGCGTCGCCATCGACATTGCTCAGTACATGGATGCCGACCGTCTGGCCGACTATGATGCCAACGCTCTGAAGTACCTGTCCCTGGAGGGCACCACCTACGGCCTGCCCCTGTACCTGACCATTCAGTCCATCGGCGCCAACAAGACCATGATGGAGGAACTGGGCATTGATGTGAAAAAGATTCAGCAGGAAGGCTGGACCTATGAGGAGTTCCTGGATGTCATTAAGACTGGCACCAAGGACGGCTGCTTCGGCTTCGTCTTTGCCAACTCCGGCGTTACCGCTTCCGACATGCTGTATATGTTCGGTGCCGGCGCCGGCCTGAGCAACACCTTCACTGATGATCTGAAGTACACCTTCACCTCCGAGAACATGCTGACCCTGCTCAGCGCTGTTGAAGAGATGACCCAGTCCGGCTATATGCCCAACTACGGCGTGGAAGCTGGCCAGCGTATGGTTATGTGCCAGACCGGCAACGCCATGATCTTCGGCAAGGCAATGCCCCTGTTCGAGGCCAACTTCAAGAAGAACAACGCCGCTCTGGAAGCGGGTGACGGCACCGCTGTTGAAAACTCCCTGCCCATGGATTACGCTTTCCTGCCCGTGCCCACCATGATGGGCTGCCAGGAGTCCTGCTACGGCACTGTGGATGGCCTGATTGCCATGCGCAACAAGAACACCACCGACGAGCACCTGAAGAACGTGCTGCTGTTCATGGATTATATCTGCTCCGGCGACCGTATTGCCGCCTGCATGAACGAGCTGTATCTGGATCCTGTCTGCCAGTCCGGCCGTGACGCGCTGGTGCTGGAGGAAGGCCGCGACGAGGCCAACCTGGCTACCGCCGCCCGCTGCATCGCCATGGTGCAGGCTCCTCCCGAGGGTGTCACCGCAGAGATGACCTCCACCGCCAAGAAGCTGATGGACGAGCAGATCGTGCCCAAGTTCCAGTTGCTGCTGGCCGGTGAGACCACCGCTCAGGAAGTGTACGACCACATCTGTGACGCGGCCTACGCTGCTTTCGGCCAGGACAACTGCGTCTCCGGTAAAATCGGCTAAGAAATCAGAAACCCACCCCACCTTGGTGGGGTGGGTATTTTATCCCGGGAGGTAGACTATGAACAGCACAAAAAAGGAGCGGCAGCAAGTCCACCGCAAGCTGAGATTCTCCAACGAGGATCTGTGGGGGTATATTTTCATTGCTGCCGCCATGATTATTTTCTGCGTTTTTACCCTGTATCCCGTGTTCAGCGCTGTTTACACCAGCTTTTTCAACTATAAGCCCTTTGGCTCGGAGTTCGTTGGGCTGAAAAACTATGCGGACACCCTGAAATACTCCAGGTTCAACCTATTCTATAAGGCGGCCTTTAATACGCTGGTTTATACCGTGGTGGTCGTGCCGCTGTCGCTGCTGATGTCCTTCTGCATCGCTGTGATGATCCTGCCTTTTAAGAAGAAGACCCAATCCGCCTTCAAAGCCATGTACTATCTGCCCGGCATCGCCTCCGGTGTAGCGCTGTCCGTTGTGTGGCTGTGGCTGTATGATTCTTCCCCAGATGGTATTTTCAACCGGCTGCTGGGCCTGTTTGGCATCCCCGCCCAGAACTGGCTGTCCTCCACCAAAACCTCGATGCTTTCTCTGATCATCATGGCACTGCTTTCCAGCCATGGCGTTCGGATTATTACTTATATTGCTGCCCTGATCGGCATTGACAACAGCTATTTTGAGGCCGCCGAGTTGGACGGTGCCACATTCTTCCAAAAGGTGCGGTTCATTGTCTGGCCGCTGGTCAAGCCCACTACCTTGTTCCTGCTGGTCACTGGTGTCATCGGCTCCTTCCAGGTGTTCATGAACGCCTACATGATGACTGGCGGCGGCCCGGATAACTCCACCACCATGATCGGCCTGCTGATTTACAACAACGCCTTTGTATATGGTAAGTACGGCCTTGCCTGTGCCCAGGCCATTCTGCTGGCCATTGCCATCGCCATCATGTCCCTGTTCCAGTTCAAGCTGATGGGCGTGGACGTTGAATACTGAGGAGGGAATGTTATGGCAACTACCGGTTTGTATTCCCAGCACCTGCACAACAGGAAGGTGCTCTATCTTCGCAATGCCGTTATCGCCATCGTGCTGACGGTGCTGGCGGCGGCAACGCTGTTTCCCATCTGCTACATGATGCTCTCCGCCTTCGGTCCCAATGTGTCCACGGCGGGCAACATGCGCACCATCTTTCCCTCCCGGTTCACTCTGGAATCCTTCGACGCCTTTTTCCATTTCAGCGATTACTCCCTGCGCTGGATTCTCAACAGCTTCATTGTGGCTTGTGGAGTGGTCATCGGCAATGTGGTGTTCGCCTCGATGGCCGGCTACGCCTTCGCGAAAATCCGGTTCAAGGGAAGCACCTTTCTGTTTGGCATGATCCTTGTGGCCATGATGATTCCCTATCAGGTGACTCAGGTGCCCCTGTACATCCTGATGGCACGGAAGTTCTCCATGACCAATACCTATGCGGCCATGATTCTGCCCGGCCTGTGCACAGCCTATAACATCTTCCTGTGCAAGCAGTTTTTTACCAGCCTGCCCACTCCGTTGATTGAGAGTGCCAAAATTGAGGGCTGCAACCAGTTCCAGATTTTCACCAAAATTGTCCTGCCCCTGGCAAAAACCGTGCTGGCCGTCATGGCGATCAACACCTTTATGTCGAGCTGGAATGACTTTTTCTGGCCCTTCCTGGTGACGAACGACCCTGCCATGTATACCATTCAGGTGGGGCTGAAGCAATTTAAATTCGCAAACGAAACCCTGTTTGCGCCGATGATGGCCGGCGCCACCATTTCCGCGCTGCCCATGTTCATCATGTTCTTTGCGCTGCAAAAGTATTTCATGGAGGGCGTCACCATCGGCGCCGTCAAGGGCTGATTTTCAAAAGAGCGGCCCCCACTTTTCCGGTGGGGGCTGCCATTATGCAGAGGAAAAACAATGATTCGTAATTACTTATCTGAAGATGAAAGCGCCATGCTTTCCCTGTGGAACACGGAGGGAACCGCCATGGGCTTCGCCCCGCTGACAGCGGAAAAATTCCGCCGCCTGTTGACCTGCCACCCCAATTTTTCGCCGGAATACACCTTTGTGCTGGAAGAAAAGGGAGCAGTTCTGGGCTTCGTCAACGGCTGCACCGGAGACGGCATCCCAAAGGGGGACGTCCGGGGCTATGTAAGCTGCCTGATTTTGGCCGGGGGAGCGGATACCGATGAAAATACCACGCTGCTGCTTTCCGCGCTGGAAAATGCCTTTCGGAAGGCGGGAAAAACCTACAGCGCCGTCACCTTCTTTAATCCCATTCGTCTGCCCTGGGTGATTCCTGGGACCCCCGGGCATCAGCATAACAACGCTCCGGGGATTGCCCTGGACATCCCCCTGCATGGGCGGATGCTGGCTCATGGCTATCGGGAGTCCACCCGGGAGTGCGCCATGTACTTAAATCTTGCGGACTACGAAACGCTGGCGTGGGTGGCGGAAAAGGCCGATGCCATGGCTCGGGAAGGCTATCGGGTGGAGCGCTATGATAAAAATCGCCACACAGGGCTGGAAGAAATGGTGGAGGCGCTGGGCAATTCCATGTGGTCAGAGGAGATTCCGGCGGCGGCCAAGGCGGGAATGGAGCTCCTGGTGGGTCTGCGGGATTGTGCCTGCGCCGGATTTACCGGGCCAATCTATCCGGAGGAAACTGGACGGGGGTATTTTGCGGGATTGGGGGTCGCCCCCCAATATGAGGGGCACGGTCTGGGCACGCTGCTGTTCTACCGTCTGCTGGAGCGGGAGAAGCAGGCTGGAGCCCAATATATGTCTCTGTTTACCGGGGAGAACAATCACGCCCGGTTCATCTATCTCGGCGCCGGATTCCGGATTGTCCGGACATTTGGCGTCATGCTGAAGGAGCTGTAGGAAAATGAAAACAGTAATGGCCATCGGCGCCCATGTGGGCGATGCCGAGCTGACCGCCGGCGCGCTGCTTGCCACCTGTGCCGTCCACGGCGGAAAAGCTGTGACTCTGGCGCTGACAGCGGGAGAAAAGGGTGCGCCTGCAGGGGCGGATATTGCCGAATACCGCCGAAACAAAATCGGGGAGGCGGAGGCCTTTGCCCGGGAACTGGGGGGAGAGGCCTATGTCCTTCCCTATGAGGACGGTCTTCTTCCGGACAACGACGAGGTTCGCTTCGCCGTCTGCGACCTGATCCGCAAGGTCAGGCCCGACATCATTGTCACCCATCACGAAAACAGCATGCACAAGGATCACGCCGCCTGCCACAAAATCGTGGTGGATGCCTGGTTCTATGCCGCCATTGAGGGTTTTCAGCGGGAATTGCCAAGGCATTTTGCCCGGCGACTATATTTTGCAGAGAACTGGGAGGACGCCCCCGGCTTTGAGCCCTATGTTTACCTGGACGTGACCGACGGCTACCCTCTGTGGGAAAAGGCCATCGACCACCACTGGTTTGCGGTGCACTCCACCAGCTTTCCTTATAAGGAATATTATTCTCACTTAAAGCGCCTGCGGGGCATCCAGGGCCGGAAGGGCTACTGTGAGTGCTTCATGATCCCCAAGGAGCAGTATAAACTGGTTCAGACGTTGGAGGAGATTTGAAATGCTGGAATTGCAGAAGATTGCCACAGAGCAGCGAAATCCCAATACCATGAACATCGACACCCTGTCCACCCTGGATATGGTGAAGCTTATCAATCAGGAGGATCATCGGGTGGCCGACGCGGTGGGGCTGGTGTCCGATAAAATTGCCCAGGCGGTGGACGTGATTGCCGACCGGCTCAGCAGGGGAGGACGGCTCATTTACTGCGGCGCGGGAACCTCCGGGCGGCTGGGAATCCTGGATGCTGTGGAGTGCCCGCCCACCTACTCCACAGAGCCGGAAATGGTGCAGGCGCTGATGGCCGGGGGCTACGGCGCAATCTTCAAGGCTGTGGAGGGAGCGGAGGACAGCAAGGAGCTGGGGGTGCAGGATATGCAGGGCATCCAGTTCCGCAAAGAGGACGTACTAGTGGGCATCGCAGCCAGCGGCCGTACTCCCTATGTCCTGGGCTGCATGGAGTACGCAAAACAGCTGGGGGCTGCCACCATCTCCGTCACCTGCTGCCCGGGAAGCGAATTGGACTGCTTTGCCGACATTGGCATCGCCCCGGCTCCCGGCCCGGAGGTAGTTACCGGCTCCACCCGGATGAAATCCGGCACTGCCCAGAAAATGGTGCTCAACATGCTCTCCACTGGGGCAATGATTAAGCTGGGGAAGGTTTACGGCAACCTGATGGTGGATGTGAAGCCCTCCAACGAAAAGCTGGTCAGGCGGTGCGTGACCATTGTGTGCAGTGCCGCGGAATGCTCCGAGGAAGAAGCTACCGCGGCGCTGGAAAGGTGCGATTACCGTCCCAAGGTTGCCATTGTTATGATCCTGCGGGGGGTGGATGTCGATGCCGCCTGCCGGATGCTGGAGGATGCGGGCGGCCGGGTGGCAAAGGTGCTGGAGGGATAAAATGGCACTTGTGAAAGTGGAATATGCCTCTAAGGCGCTGGAAATGGCCACATCCTTCCAGGTGGTTCTCCCCGACGAAGGGAATTTGCGGGATGTGAAGACCGTGTATCTGCTTCACGGCCTAACGGATAATTGCACGGGCTGGACAAGGTATTCCTCCTGCGAGCGATATGCTCGGGAGTGGAGCGTGGCATTGGTTATCCCGGAGGTTCAGCGGAGCTTCTACATCGACGGGGTGTATGGACTGAATTACTTTACCTATGTTTCCCAGGAACTGCCCCAGGCTATCCATCGGATGTTCGGCCTGAGCCTGGAGCGGGAAAAGAACTATATTATGGGGCTGTCCATGGGAGGCTACGGGGCGTTAAAATGTGTCCTGACCTATCCGGAGCGGTACGCAGGCTGCGGAAGCTTCTCCGGTGTAACGGATTTGGAGGGGATGCGGGAAATCCCATCGCCGCCGCTGCACCCTTGGGAATTCGACGCCCTGGTGGGGCCGGGGAAAAAAGCGGGGCCGGAAAACGACCTGTTTGCCCTTGCCCAGGGGGCGACAAACCTGCCTCCCATCTATCTGTCCTGCGGTGAGCAGGATCGAATCTATCCCATGAACGTTGCCTTTGCCAGCCTGCTGGAAACCCTGGGTGTCCGCAGTCGGTTCGACCATCGCCCCGGCGGCCATACCTGGGACTTCTGGGACAGGTCCCTGCAGGACTGTATGGCATGGCTCTGGGAAGAAAAATCCTGACAGTAGGAAATGACCTGCCTCAAGATAATTTCGATGCAAGAAATGTGCCAAACTTGGCGGGAAAAGCGTGAAAGGGGCCTGCCTTGAGGCCCCTTTCACACTCAAATCCCGCCGCCGGTTTTACAGATTGATTCGTCCCATCACCACACCGTGCTTTGCGCCTGTGGCGGAGGGGGCGTTGTTGCAGACGCCAAAGAGAGCTTCATTTGCCAGAATCGCAAAGGCGACAGCCTCCTTGGCATCGCTGTCCAGGCCCAAATCCTCCTGAATCTGCACCCGGCATTCCGGCAGGGCCTCCCGCAGGAAACGAAGCAGAGTGGGATTCCGGCTTCCGCCGCCGCCCACCACCAGACGGGCGGGCATCCGGGGGGCAAAACGCCGCAGGCTCAGGGCGATGGATTCCGCTGTGAACCGGGTGGCGGTGGCAAGAACGTCCGTAAGGGGGTGCCCCCCGGCGGCAAGCAGCTTTGCCACGTACCCTTCGCCATAATACTCCCTGCCTGTGGTTTTGGGAGGCCGTTTGGCAAGATAGGGGTCAGAGAGCATTTCGTCAAGCAGCTCCGGAATGACCTTGCCGGAGGCGGCCAGCCTGCCCCCCTCGTCATAGGCATGGCGTCCGCCGGTGATTTTTGCGGCCAGGGCATCCATCACCATGTTGCCCGGGCCGGTGTCGAAGGCTGTCACATTCTCTAGAGCGCACCCGGCGGGAAGCAGGGTGATATTGCCGATGCCGCCGATGTTTTGAAGAGCCACATCCTCTGTTTCACTGCGGTAGAGGAGGAATTCGGTGTAGGGCACCAGAGGGGCACCCAGTCCTCCGGCGGCCATGTCCCGAATTCGGAAGTCGCTGACCACCGGGCAGGAGAACTCCTCAGCCAGATAGGACGGGTCGCCGATTTGCAGCGTCCCCCGAAGGCTGCTGCCCAGGTAGGGAGTTTCCTCGGGGATGTGATAGACAGTCTGTCCGTGGCAGCCAATGAGGTCAATGTGTTCTGTGTTGGTCCTGCTCAGAAGCTCCCGGACGGCTTGGGCATAGAGTCTTCCCAAGTGGGTTCCCAGCAGGCACAGCTCCCGGCTGCCGCCAACATTGCCGCCGCATATGGCGAGAATCCGCTGGCGGGTATCATTGTCAAAGGGCTGGAAGAAGAAGCCCAGCTGTTCTACTTTTGTGTCCAGGCCAAAGCCGGTAATCCGGGTGAGGACTGCGTCCACACCGTCGGCGGAGGTGCCGCTCATCAGGCCCACCACCAAGCGGGAGGGCTGCTCCCAGAGGGAAAGAAATGGATGTGTCATATTGTTTCTCCTTTTTATGGAATCGTGACAATGTTGTATTCTGATAACCAGTTTAACCGGCCCATGGCCGGTTGTCAAGGAGGTAAAGAAAATGGTTTTGTTTGGCGCTGACCGGGTGGCGGAGTACCGTCACCTGTTTATCGGGCGCACGGCGCTGCTTACCGGCCCCTCCGGGCGCACCAGCGGGAACGGGCCCACCATCGATGTGCTGAAAAACTGCTGCGACCTGCGGCTGCTGCTCGCGCCGGAGCATGGTGTCCGGGGGGATAAGGCAGCGGGAATGCTGTTTTCGGATGAGATTGATTTCGAGAGTGGGCTACCGGCGCGAAGCCTCTATGCCAAAGCGTCCAAGCGATTGTCCCCGGAAACCCTGGCAGAGTTTGATACCCTAGTCTATGACTTGGCGGATGTGGGCTGCCGGTATTATACCTTTCTCTCCTCCCTGCGCTGCTGCATTGAGGATTGTGCCGCCGCCGGCAAGCGGCTGGTGGTGCTGGACCGGCCCAATCCTCTGGGGGACAGAGTGGAGGGGGGACTGCTGCAACAGGAAACCATGAGCTTTGTGGGCGGCTACCCAATGCCGGTGTGCTATGGGCTGACCTGCGGAGAGCTGGCGGAAATGATGAACGACGAGCTTGGCAGCGGGTGTGACCTTCAGGTTGTGCCTTGCGGCGGCCTGAAACGGTCCATGACCTTCCGGGACTGGGGGCACTGCTGGGTGATGCCCAGCCTGGGTATTCCCCGGTTTGAGACGGCGCTGCTGTATCCCGGCACCTGCCTGATCGAGGGAACCAACTGCTCCGAGGGGCGGGGCACAGCCGATCCCTTTGCCATCATCGGCGCGCCCTTTATCCGAGCCGAAGGGTTCTGCCGGGCGTTTAACAGTCTGGGCTGCCCCGGCGTAGAGGCCACGCCGGTGTATTTTAACCCCACCACATCCAAGCACCAGGGGAGCCTCTGCGGTGGCATTCATCTACACATTATCGATGAAAGCACTATCCAGCCGGTGGCCATGGGGGTGAAGCTGCTGGATTTGCTCCGGCGGATGTATCCAGAGAATTTTGAGTTTCTGCCCCCGGTGCGCCCGGACGGGAAGCCCTTTATTTCCCTGCTGGCCGGGCACCGGGATTTTGAGCGTCCAGACTGGGATTCGGATCAGTTGCTTGACCGTTACGCCCGGGAAAGCTTGGCCTTCCGGCAGAGGAAGGCCCCCTATGAACGGTATTCAAAGGAGTGATCATCATGGAAATGACCATAAAACAAATGCTGGGACAGAAGCTGATCTTTGGCTTCCACGGAACCGAACTGTCCCAGGAATTCAAAGACCTGATTCGGGAATACAAAATCGGCGGCGTGATTCTCTTCCTGCGCAACGTGGAGAGTACCGCACAGCTTCGACACCTCTGCCAGGAAATCCAGACTCTGATTCGCAGGGAGACTGGCTATCCAGCCTTCATTGTGATTGACCAGGAGGGAGGTATGGTGACACGGCTGCCAAAGGACGCAGTGAACGTCCCCGGCGCTATGGCGCTTGCTGCCACAGGCGACCCGGAAAATGCCCGCCTATCCTCCGAAATTACCATCCGTCAGCTGCGCGGCCTTGGTGCAAACTTCAATATGGCGCCGGTGCTGGATGTGAACAGCAATCCTGCCAATCCGGTGATTGGCGTCCGCAGCTTCGGCGATCAGGCGGAGAAGGTGGCCTCCTTTGGCTGTGCCGCCATTGCACCCTATGCTGGAAGTGGGGTGCTGTGCTGCGCCAAGCATTTCCCCGGCCACGGCGATACAGCGGTGGACAGCCACCTGGGTCTGCCTCGGGTGGACAAGACGGAGGAGGAACTGGAACAGCTGGAGCTGATTCCCTTCCGCCGGGCTATCGAAGCGGGAGTGAGCGCAATCATGATGAGTCATGTGCTGTTCCCTAAAATAGAAACCGGTCAGCTGCCCTGCACCATGTCCCGGCGGATGGTCACGGGACTACTGAAAGAAAAGCTGGGTTTCCGGGGATTGGTGCTCACGGACTGCATGGAGATGGGCGCAATTCAGGATCACTTTGGAACGCCGAAGGGTGTTGTGGAGGCCATTAAGGCGGGGGCAGATTTGGCGGAAATCTCCAGCACCTTTGCCCTGGAGCTGGGCGCCGCGAAGGCGGTAAACCAGGCGGCGGAGCGGGGAGAGCTTGACCTGGCGGAAATCCGGGAATCGGTGGAGAAGATTCTCCGCTTCAAGCAGCAGCTGTTTTCTGTCCCGGAGTCTTCCCTGTGCAACCGGGAGGAGGATCGAATCTTTGTGGAGAAAACCAGCCGCAGAGCTGTCACTCAGGTGGGAGGGAGCCCTTTTACGGCGGATGAAAATACCTTCTTCTGCGGCTGCGGGGACTACCGGGCATCCGGTGCAGGCAACGAAACCGGCGGCGCTTCCACATTTCCGGAGTACACGGCAGGTCTTTTCGGCGGAAAATGCTTTGTCACCCAGAAGGACCCCACACCGGAGGAGATTCAGCAGGCAGTGCGGCAAGCGGAGCGTTGCGAAAAGATTGTCCTTGGTACCTGCAACGCCCACCTGTTCCGAGGGCAGCTTACCCTGGCCCAGGCCCTTGCAGCTATTGGAAAACCCATGGCGGTGGCAGCCCTGCGGAATCCCTATGACCTGCCGGAGCTGCCGGGCAGCCTCTGGAAGCTTGCCTGCTATGACTACAGTGAACCGGCACTGAAGGCGCTGGGGGACGTGTTCCGGGGCGGTAAAGCGGAGGGCATCTGCCCGGTTACACTGTGAGGTGACGTGATGTTCATTGCGGGAATTGACGGCGGTGGCACCCACACCCGCCTGGAGCTCCGCGACGGAGAAAACCACTTTCTGCGCCGGGAGGAATTCGGCCCTTTTAACCTGAATTCCATCGGCGAAAAGGCCTTTCGCTCCCTGCTGAGGGAGGTGTTTGCAGCCTGCGGCGGTATGAGAGAATGCGGAAAGCTCTGCGTCGGGGGAGCTGGTGTTTCCAACATCGCTGTGGGAGAGATTTTGGAACAGGAGCTGAAAAGCGCGCTTTTTTCCGGAAAATGGAAGCTCTGCGGCGACCAAGAGATTGCTCTGCGTGGGGCAATGGACTGTCCCGGCACAGTGGTAATCGCGGGAACCGGTTCTATTTGCTTTGGAAAAAACCGGCAGGGGAAGACCGCCCGCAGCGGAGGCTACGGCCATCTGATTGATGACGGTGGCAGCGGCTACGCTCTGGGGCGGGATGTGCTGTCCGCAGCGGTGCAGGCGCTGGATGGACGAAATCCCAACCCTGCAATTCTGAAAGCGGTGTCCTCCCGCCTCGGTTCGGAGGACCCTGGGGCGATTGTGTCCTTTGTCTACGCTCCAGAAACAGATAAGGCAGCCATTGCCCGGTTTTCCGCCATTGCCCTGGCCCTGGCGGAGGCGGGGGACTCCCTTGCCCTGGAGATTCTCGGCAGGGGCGCCGGGGAACTGTACAGCATGGTGAAGGCGGTTCAGTGCCGTCTGGGGCTGGAAGGCCAGCCGATTGCATTGCTGGGAGGGCTTTTGCACTCAGACAATATTTACCGGCGCACCGTTGCGGTGCATCTGTCTCAGCTCGGGAAAGTGGTTTTCCCCGCTCACGATGCGCTCTGGGGCGCCGCACAGATGGCTTGGGAGCTGGAATAAAAAACCACAGCTGAGGAACCAGTGCCTTCCGGCATTGGCTCCCCAAAAGTAAATGGAACGGCTGCAGCCAGTTGAGGTTGCAGCCGTTTTGTAGTATCATAGAGCTACCAAACAAAATGAATTATACTATTCTTTCATTAAAACTTTATGACCTTTCCGGTCTGATTTGTGTAAAACCGCGTTGCCGTCTTTGCTGGGCGTCAGCCCAGCTGCATCCGACCCATTGTTTTACGCAAATCATCCTCGGAAATTTTTGTGAACTTTTAATCAAAGCCTAATATTACAGCCGACATTTTTATCAGACAAATTCTTATTCTATGAGCTTTTTTGCCAATACAATTCCTTGTTCTGCGAGATGGTATTTCATATCCTTTGTCATGTGCCACTCCCATTTCGGCGCATCTGGCTTTATGGGGTGTATATCAGAAACCATCAACAAGGCAATCGCTTTTAGTCCAAGATATTGCGCAACACTAAAAACAGCGGATGTTTCCATATCTACAGCCACAGCGCCTTTTTCTCGCCACAGCTGTTCTTTGCCAAAAGTCTGGCGGTATACCGCATCGGTTGATACAATGGGATGATTACTAATACGAAGTAAGGACGTAGCCATATCCAGAAAATCATCATTAGGATACGATGCTTCAATGGATTGGTAATAGTGAAGGGATGTACCTTCCTCTACAAAAGCCTTTTGGGGGACAATGATTTCTCCAACAAGGACATTCTCATCATAGCCTCCGCACATTCCAACTGCGATGATGTTCTTCACTCCCAAGGCAGCAAGCGTTTCAACTGTATCTACAGCTTGCGGAGCGCCTCGGCCACCATCCAAGAAACACAAGTTCAAATCCTTTGTTGTCCAAATAGGACAACGATTGAGAAAGCGGGGGAAAGGCTCTGCCATTTCCTCCGTATCGTAATGCTCGATGAGGTAGTCTGTTCCCTTGCTCATAAAAAACACAACTGCTGTTTCAGGCAAATGTAAATGGCACTCACAATGTGCACTCTTTATTTGCTCAGCCGCTGTAATAACTGCCTTAGAGTTATCGTTAGGTAAACACCACATAACAAATCTCTCCTTCTTCAAATCTCGATTTATCAAATATACGTTGTATGGTTGTAAAAAGTATAGCACGGGATCAAATGCAATGCAATCCACAAACAGTGCAGAGAATTTTGATGTTGTTTGCTCATAAGAAGGGGAGATGCTTTTGAATTTGCTTCTCCATCTGCGCCGCAAAGGTATGGTGCCCCTCCTGGGTAAAATGCACACCGTCAAAGGCCAGCGCAATGTTCCAGTCCCGTGTGTCAACAAAGGCAATATGCAGCTTTTGCGCCAACGCCCTGTATTCTTCCATAAGCCGGATAGACTCTGTGACCAGATCAGCGGTGGAAACCCAGGCTCCCCGCTGCATTGTTGGCGGAGCAACCAGAAGCAGGTCACCGCAATGGGGAATGATTTGGGTCAGGAAGCTTTCCATACGCCGGGCAGTGTCCTGGGCGGAGGCCCCTTGAAGCAGGTCGTTGGTGCCCAGCATCACCAGAAAACAGTCAGCGCCTCGGCAAACGTTCAAAATCCAATCCGGAACATGACAAGGAATTGTCCTGCCATTCATCCCCTCGTTCGAGACCTCCCAGCCGGTGTGAAGTGCCAGCAGCTCAGGCCAGCAATCCTCATAACGGTCACCTAAGTACCCTCTGGGATCAAAGCCGTATGTGTTGGAGTCCCCAAAGCAAACAATCCGCATAATACTACCTCCCCATAAGGCAATTATAGCGTATGGGGAGCCAAAGCGGAAGCCCAGATTTCCTAAATAAATAACGCACAGGAAGAAGAAAATCAGCTTGGGAATTTGGTTTCTTCTTTACATAGGGTGTTTTTGGCAGTATCATAAAGGCAGAAATCAAAATGAATGGAGGATAACAGTATGGAACGGGTATGCAAGTTTTTGAAAGAAGCCGGAACCTACTACCTGGCAACCGTAGAGGGCGATCAGCCCAGGGTTCGTCCTTTTGGCACCGCCCACATTTTTGAGGGAAAGCTGTACATCCAGACCGGGAAGATCAAGCCTGTCTCCAAGCAGCTTCTGGCCAATCCCAAGGCGGAGATCTGCGCCTTTCACGGTGGGAAATGGCTGCGAATTGCCGGAGAGCTGGTGGAGGATGACCGGGTAGAGGCCCGGAAATCCATGCTGGACGCTTATCCCAGCCTGCGGAAGATGTACGACGAGAACGACAGCAATACCCAGGTGTTTTATTTCAAAAATGCCATCGCAACCTTCTCCTCTTTCACCGACGCTCCCGAAACTGTTCAATTCTGAATGAGGGTGTGGATCATGCCGACATTTGAAGTTTCAAAGAATGACTGGGTACTTTTTCGAAAGAAGGTTCCGGATTGGCAAGAGGGGTAGTCAGCAAAGATGACCTGGAGGAGCTTCTGGAAACCTATGATATTTCCGAGGCGGACATTGGGAGGGAATACTGAGCAAATGGGATTTTTCATGCTGGCGCTGGTTTTGCCGGAAAAGGGGACGGCATTGTAATGTCATCGAAAAGCATTTTGCAGGACGATCTGATTTATGAAATCCTGTCTGTGGTAGAGGAAATCCCCAAAGGGCGTGTCGCTACATACGGGCAGATTGCTCGCCTGATCGGGCGTGATAAAAATGCCCGGCTGGTGGGAAAGGTGCTGAGCATGGCGGAAGTCTACGGCGAGTATCCGTGCCATAGAGTTGTCAATCACGGGGGCAGGCTTGTACCGGGCTGGCAGGAACAGTATAATCTACTGAAATCAGAGGGTGTCCCATTGAAGGATGAAAACCATGTAGACTTAAAGCAGTGTCAATGGGACTGTTAATACGGATGCCCAATGAAAAGCGGGCAAAATGGAATTGTGTGCGCATTTATGGAAGGGAATAGCGTGGAACAATTCGACAAATCGAAAATTTGCGGAGGTATTTATGAAAGTAATCATATATAGAATATGGCAATGCACATGGGGAATATTACAAACATTTCTAGGGGTGATTATGTTCATAAAGCATTTTAAGAACAAACATTATGCTTATCATGGTGCAATTATTACTGAATGGGATGTGAAGTCTAGTATGTCTTTGGGACTATTTGTATTTGTCACTTCTGAACCCTATTTTGCAAAAAAATACGAAGGAGAGATAAGTATTCAAGAACTTTCTAAACGTCTGTTGGTTCACGAGTATGGACATACAATTCAGTCGCTCATACTTGGACCATTATACTTGATTATTATTGGAATACCTTCTACACTGTGGGGATTTGTAGGGGCGAAGAAACGCAAAGATGACCAAATACCCTATGGTGCTTTTTTTACAGAAGGATGGGCAAATCGTCTGGGTGAATGGGTAACAAGTGAGAAATCTATAGATATGCTTGTGTTAGATTAGAGAGATAAATTCCAGTTTGCCGGGGCCGCATTATCGAGTGGTTCCGCACTGGCTGTTGCGGCATCTATGGTTCATCCAGTGAAACAATACGTGAAACGGAAGTGAAAACGATGGGAAACTATTTAAATACAATCATTGGCACAGACATTTATCAGAATCGGAAAGAATGGATATTTTTGAGGACCTGTGGATTAGTAAGCACCAGGAGTTAATTGATAACTGGATAAAGGTCATGTTTTGGACTTAGGCTGTGGTATCGGACAATTCAAAACACTTTCTTTAGAAGAAATCCATACGGTTCGGTTTAAGCGTCAAAGAGATCATTGGGAGTTTATCTTCCAAAAGGGCGATAGGAAATGAAACAGATATGTGAACTGAATGACATGATCATCTTGGGACAGGATGGTTTATCCAGTAAGGCTCCCCGTCTGACGGCTCGTGCCATCGTAAAGAACCGGGACGGTTTGTATGCGGTGATGTACGCTGATAAGTTCAAACTACACAGTCTGCCTGGCGGCGGCATGGAGGATGGGGAAGATGTTCTGACCGCTCTGCGCCGGGAAGTTTACGAGGAAACTGGTTGCACCTGTGACGTGATTGAAGAATTGGGCATCGTTAAGGAGAACCGGGCAAGTCTGGACTATACCCAGATTAACTACTACTTTGTAGTCACGACTATCCACACCCCCGGCGAGAATCATCTGACGGAAGCAGAACGTGCAAACCGTACTGTGGTGCAGTGGCACACTTTTGACGAAATGGTGCGACTTATCAACGAGCAGGAATTTGACCGTGTGCAGGGAAAGTATCTGAAAGCCCGTGATGTGATAGCCTTGAAAGAGTACACTACATGGAAATAACTTGAAGTGTACCCCTTGTCAAGGACAATTTGATTCTGAGGGGTAGAAAAAAATCTAACCCCATGATATGATGGAACTGCTTTACCATTTCGGAGGATAGTGCAACGCTGGGGAGCGACACGAGCGCCGGGATGGGTTTGCGGAAGGCAGTGCGTCATGCGCTGCCTTTTTTACTGCCTTCCGGAAACAAATGCGATAAACCCACTGTCAGGTTCCTGAGCTGTACAGAGGAAGCGGATAGGCCCCCGTCACAAGGTAACGGTAATACTCCGCTGGGGAGAGCTTGAGCAG
>CAZYWM010000033.1:0-18241 GCA_964651615.1 uncultured Oscillospiraceae bacterium
TGCCCACTGCCCAATCCCCCCTTCCCCCCTTTACACAAGGCGGGCTACGCTCAGATACCATTACTTAGTACCATTCAACGGAACGCTCAGGCATTTAACCTAGCGATCTATTCTCTATTATCTATTTCTGACTCGCCCCTACGGGCGCTTAACTCCTCATTCCTAATTATCGAAAAGGGCGGCTGAGCGTTATCAGCCCGCTTTCATCAGTCTTTTCTCAATAATCATTCTGCATTCCAATTCGCAAAACCCGAAAGGAGAAATCACCATGTCATTCACCATTTTTGTAGACGGCAGCTCCAATCTGCCCGGTACAGTCACCGGGGAGCTGGACATCCATGTCCTGCCCTGCTCCTATACGGTTGGCGGCCAGCCCAGCACCTACAACGGCCGCCTGGACAGCTTCCAGCCCCATGAGTATTATGAAATGCTCCGCCGGGGCTACAAGGTCCAGACCAGCCTGCTCAACACCCAGCTCTTCCTGGATTCCTTCCGCCCGGAGCTGGAGCAGGGCCGGGATGTGGTGTATTTTTCCATGTCCAGCGGCATCAGCGGTACTTACCAGGCGGCGAAAATCGCGGCGGAGGAGCTGAGCCAGGAATTCCCGGAGCGTACCGTTCGGGCGGTGGATTCTCTGGGCGCAGGCTTCGGCACCGGCCTGATGGCCTGCAAAGCCGCCGACCTCCGTGCGCAGGGGAAAAGTGCAGGGGAAACGGCGGACATCATGGACGAGGATGCCCACCGGATGCTCCAGTTCTTCACGGTGGATGATTTGAATTTCCTCAAAAATACCGGCCGGGTCTCCGGGGCCACCGCCATGATTGGCACGGTGCTGAGCATCAAGCCGGTGCTCTGGGGAGACACCACCGGCCACATTACCGCCCGAAGCAAGGTCCGGGGAAGAAAGAAAGCGCTCTCCGCCATTGTGGAGGAGTATCAGAATTCCGTCCTGGACCCGGAAAACCAGCGGGTGGCCATCTCTCACGGGGACTGCGAAGAGGAAGCCCTCAAGCTGGCGGAGATGATCCGGGCAGTTGCCGCGCCCAGGGAGCTGATTATCGCCCCCCACGAGCCCTTCACCGGCGCCCACGTGGGCCCGGGAATGCTGGCACTGTTCTTCCACGGGAAGAACAGAAGCGATATATAAGATAAGAATAAGAAAAATTGAATCGGCCAGCTCTTTTTGGGAGCTGGCCGATTTTATATGCCGCGACGCGCACAGGAAAGGGGCTGTTTATTTGGTAGAATCGTCCTGAATGTAAATTCTCTTTATGGAAGAAATCCCTCCGTTGACGGTGGTTTCTCCCTTTTTCCCATTGCCGATCTGGTCAAGCTCCTTGTCAATGGGCAGATCGGTGTTCAGCTTCTTCAGCTTCCAGGCCCAGTCCATTCCGCTGGGATAATCCCCCAGGTAAACTTCGCCGAAGGCATCGGACTCAATCTCTTTCTTTTCCTCCAGCCACTTGCCCACGGCGGGATCATACCAGCTCAGCTCGTAGGTATCATAGGGGCGAAGGCCGCGGACATGGACTCTGGGAGAATCCTTCTCGGAATAGCCCATAATCAAATCCCGCTTCTGGGTTGCCGCGCAGGAAATCCATCCGCGCCAGCCACTGGCGGGTCCCTGGAAATTTGGAGACACCAATTCGTCGTCCGGAATCAGGTCCTGATAGCGCTTCCCTTCGGAAAGGAGGAAATCCCGGACATACTGCACCATGCAGGATGCGGGGAAGGTCATCGTATCCCATATCTTCCAGGGGGTCTCCTCGGGAAGCACGTTGCCGCTCCAGCCGGCTTCAAAGCCTGCCAGCAGGCCCGCAAACGCGCCGTTCAAAACGCTGCCCCAATAGGAGGAACGGCAATTCAGATGGTCCTCCACGCTGTTCACATTGCCAAACAGCAGCGTCCGGTCGCTGTTTTCTCCGTCGCCGTTGCGCAGCATGGAAATATGGCCGGAATAATAGGGCTCGCCGTTGATGGCGGGAACAGGATTGGGGTCGTTGAAAATGTCCGTCAGGAGCCAGTGATACTGATGGTCACGCCAGTTTCCGGTCTGATCGAAGGTTTTCCAGTGCTGCTCCTCCGGGCCGCCGTAAGCGGTTTTTGTGGAGCCGGGGGCGTTGGTGCCGAACAGCGTCCCAAAGGGAGGCTGACCGTACAGGTCGATCATCAGGTTGATGGGCTCGTTGAACTCCCGGGAGTCAATGGTCTGAAGCTTTCCGTCAAAGTGAATGGGGCTGAACAGCACGTTGCTGGCCTGGTAGCGGGTAAACAGATACTGAATGTAGCGGGTGTAGACCATGGGCCAATCATAGTAATATTTCCAGGTTTTGGAGGAGTCTCTGCGAAGGGCCTCCATAAACACGGTGATGCCGTGATCGTTCAGCCACTGCACCTTCTTATCCAGAATCTGGAAGTATTCCGGATTGATTCGGTCATAATCAGGAACCACATCTTCATAGCCCGCGATTTTTCCGGGGAAGAAGAAGGGCTTTCCACCCTCGTTGTGCATGTCGCGGGCAGAGGTGTTGGGCGCGCCGCTGAGCCAGTCCTCAACGCTGCAGCTGGCCCAGGCGCCCCGGACATAGGTATCGTGTTCATCGTCGATTTTGATGGTAGCCGGCTTTCCATCATTTGCCCAGGTGGGGAAGGCCACGATGGTGCCAACCGTGTTGTAGCCCTGCTTGAGCCGCTGACGGGCCATGTCCTTCATGGTCATATCCGGGCCGATGGGATGCTCGTTGTCATCCTCGCTCCAGGGGTAGCGCCAGGATGCCAGGCCCCACCAGGTATCGCCCACCATGATGTAGGGGGTTCCGTCGGCGTACTCCATGGCATGGCCGTTTTCTGTCGCGCGGATGATGCCACGCCGGCATACATTGTTCTTCTTCTCTTCTTCCGTCCACTCCAGGGCGAAATAGCCGCCGGAGATTCCGGCCAGCCCGGCATCTGCCACGGACGCGCCGGTGGTGTAGGTCCAGGTGCCGGGAGCGGTGGCGGTGACACGAATCCGCCAGGTGTCTCCCCCATCCCAGAAGCCGAATACCCGCTTCTCAAAATTCGGGCCTTTCAGCTCCGCCCAGACGGTAACATCGGTATAAGGATTGTTGTAAGCTTGCGCGGCATGAAGAACGATTTCATGCACATCCCACATATGAATTACAGACTGTTTCATTGTCAGTTTCCTCCTGAAAAAATTTGCCAATATCCGAAAAATAGGCCATGGCGGCTTAAAAGCGGCCCTTCGGCGGATGGTTACAGGGTATCTGCCAGACCCGAGCGAACCACTTCCTCAAAAAGCGGGACGGAATCGGCAGCGCCGTACCTGGTAACGGACAGCGCGCTGGCGGCGCTGGCGTATTTCAGAATCTGCTCCATCTCCATCCCCTGGCACAGGCCGCGGACGAAATAGCCGATGAAGGTATCCCCCGCGGCAGTGGTATCCACGGCATCGACCTTACAGGCGCCGACATGAATGCGCTGATTTCCGGCCGAGCAGATGCAGCCCGCTTTTCCCATGGTCAAAAGGACATTGCTGTCCGGGTAGCGCCTGCGAAGCGCGGATACAATGGAATCAAAGCCGCTTTCTCCGCTGAGGCCGCCGCCCTCCACCTCGTTTACAATCAGCCACTCCACCAGGTGCAGCGGATATTTCTTCACATCCTCATGGAACGGCGCCGCGTTAAACACAATCCGCATTCCTTTTTCCGCGGCACGCTCCATGATGTAAGGAATGAGATTGATTTCATTCTGGAGAATCAGAATATCTCCCCGGGAGAACTGGGCCAGGACGCTGTCGGCATATTCCCGCGTGATATGCTGATTTGTTCCGCCAAACAGGATGATGCTGTTTCTGCCGACAGAATCCACCTGGATTATGGCGTGGCCATTGGGCTCCGGAACACTGCGCATCAGGGAAGTATCGACTCCGCTGTCGTTCAGTTTTTCCAGGAGAAATTCCGCGTCCGCGCCGATGAGGCAGGCATGGCACACCGTTACCCCCGCCCGGGCGGCGGCAATGGACTGATTCAGGCCCTTACCGCCGCAGCCCACAAACCGCTCCAGGCTGTGCAGCGTCTCCCCCGGCTGCACCAAATGGGGCACCTGATACCGATAATCCACATTGCAGGAGCCAAAATTCAGCACTTTCATAGTTTGTCTTCTCCTTCGGCTGTCCTCCGGAAGAATGCCCTGGGGCAATTTCCGGAGGAATCAGAATGGTCATCCCCGGCATTCCGCCCTCCCGGAAGGGGAGCGGAATGCCGGATGGAACAGGGTTAACGCTCAGACTCCGTTTGAATGAAGGTATTTTTCACACCGCTGTTGCTGTGCACCAGACCGGGACCTTGGGTATCCACCCGGGGCTCGGTGTTGATTTTCTTTGCCTTGAAGGCCCAGTCGAACTGATCCGGATTCTCCGGCATCAGGATGCTGCCGAAATGGTTGGCTTCCAGCTGATAGGTCTTCTCCAGCCACTGGCCCGTCCGGGGATTGAAGAACTGGATTTCATAGATGTCGTAAGGACGGATGCCGCGCAGGCGAACCCGGGGGCAGTCCTTCTCCGTATAGCCGAATACCAAATCCCGCTCCCTGGTGGCGGCGGCGTATGCCCAGCCGCGCCAGCCCGTGGGGCTCCCCGCCTTGCTGGGGAACAGCAGGTCCGGTTCGGGAATCAGGTCCATATACCGCTTTCCCTCGGAAAGAATGAAATCACGGTAATACCGGGTCTGGTAGCTGGCAGGGAAGGTCATCACATCCCATATCTTATAGGGATTCTCCTCGGGCTCCACATTGGCGCTCCAACCTGCCTCAAAGCCGGCCAGGTTGCCGCCAAAGCCGCCGGAGAGCAGACTGCCATAAAGGGAGGAACGGAAATTCATGTGATCCTCGGGGCTGTCCACGTTGCCAAAAATGCACTCCACCAGCTCGCCCTGGCTGTTGGTCATAATGGACACGTGACCGGAATAGTAGGGCTCGCCGTTGATGGCGGGAACAGGATGCTCATCCTCAAAGATGTCCTCCATCAGCCAGTAGTGCTCATGATCCCGGAAGTTGCCGGTCTGGTCCATGGTCTTCCAGTGCTGCTCGCCGAAGCTGCCGTAGGCGGTTTTGGTGGAACCGGGAGCGTTGGTGCCCATCAGGGTGCCGAAGGGGGGCGCGCCATACAGGTCGATCATCAGATTGATGGGGTCGTTGAACTCCCGGGAGTCGATGGTCTGAAGCTTTCCGTCGAAGTGAATGGGGGAATACAGGGTGTTGTTGGCCTGGTAACGGGCGCTGAGGTACTGGATGTAGCGGGTGTAGACCATGGGCCAATCGTAGTAATACTTCCAGGTTTTGGAGGAGTCTCTGCGCAGGGCCTCCATAAAGACCGTGATGCCGTGCTCGTTCAGCCAGTTGACCTTCTTGTCGAAGGCCTGGAAATACTTGGGGTTGATTCGGTCGTAATCCGGAACCACATCCTCGTAGCCCTTGATCTTGCCGGGGAAGAAGAAGGGACGGCCCCCCTCGTTGTGCATGTCCCGGGCGTGGGCATCCAACTTTGTATACCATTCCTCCACGCTGCACATTGCCCAGGCGCCTCTGGCAAAGGTGCCATATTCGTCGTCGATTTTAATGGTGGCGGGTTTTCCGTCATTTGCCCACGTGGGGTAGGCGACGATGGTTCCGATGCAGTTGTAGCCCTGAGTCAGACGATGGCGGACCATGTCCTTCATGGTCATGCCGGGGCCGATGGGGCGCTCCTGCTCGTCGTCCGTCCAGGGGAAGCGGTAGGTCGCCAGGGGCCACCAGGTGTCACCCACCATGAAAAAGGGCGTTCCGTCGGCGTATTCCATGGCGTGTCCGTTGGCAGTGGCCCGGATGATGCCTCTGCGGCAGGGATTTTCCTGCTTCTCCTCCTCGGTCCAGGCGATGGCGGTGTAGCCGCCGGTGTGTCCGCACAGACCGGGGTCCTCCGTGGACGCGCCGGTGGTGTAGGTCCAGACACCGGGCTGGGTGGCGGTCACACGGATTTTGAACACATCGTCGCCGTCCCAGAAGCCGTAGACACGCTTCTCAAAGCCGGGGCCCTTCAGATCCGCCCACACCGTAACCTGTGTGTATGGATTTTCATATTCCAGCTGGGATTTCAGTTCTATCTCGTATACATCCCATACGTGAATTACAGATTTTTTCATCTTTGATTAGTCCTTTCTGTTTCAATCAGAAAATGAAAACGATTACATTTTCATGCAAAAAAACCAGGGATTGGAAGCGCCTTCACAGGACTGCCCCATGCTATGGCGGGCTTCCCCGGCCCGTTTCACGCCGGTTACTCGCCTCTGTTTTCTCCCACATAGGTGTAAATAATGTCTTTTTTCATGGGATAATCCTTGCCTGCCTGGCTGCTGAGGCGATAATCGTCGTTGAGCCGTTTTGCCTTAAAGGCCCAGTCCAGCTCATCCGGTCTGGCGGGCAGGGGGATGCTGCCGTAATAATTGACCTCTATCTGCTGGCTTTCCAGCCATTCGCCCGTCCGGGGATTGAAGTAACGGAACTCGTACAGATCGCCGGGCCGGAGTCCCCGGATTCGGCAGGGCAGGGTGTCCTTTTCCAGATACCCCAAAACCAAATCCCGCTTTCTGGTGGCGGAGCAGAAGGCCCAGCCTCTCCAGCCGTGCTCCCGGCCGTGGAAATTGGGGGTGATGAGGTTGCAGTCGGGGATCAGCTCCTGATACCGCTTTCCTTCGGACAGGAGGAAATCCCGGGTGAATCTGGTCTGGAGGGAGGAGGGAAACTCCATGGTATCCCACAGCTTGAGGGGTGTTTCCTCGGGCTCCACGTTGGCGCTCCAGCCGGCCTCGAATCCGGCCAGATTTCCGCCGTAGCCGCCGGAGAGGATGCTGCCATACAGGGAGGAACGGAAATTCATGTGGTCGTCTTCCACGTTTACGTCGCCGATGACCCGTTCATAGGCCTGCCCCTGGACATCCAGGAAGGTGGTCACATGGCCGGGGTAATAGGGTTCGCCGTTGATGGCGGGAACCGGGTGCTCATCGTTAAAAATGTCCGTCAGAAGCCAGTATTGCTCATGGTCCCGGCGGTTTCCGATCTGATCCATGGTCTTCCAGTGCTGCTCCTCCGGGCCGCCGTAGGCGAACTGGGTGGAGCCGGGGGCGTTGGTGCCCAGCAATGTGCCGAAGGGAGGCGCGCCGTACAGGTCGATCATCAGATTGATGGGCTCATTGAACTCATGGGAGTCGATGCTCATCAGCTTGGCGTCATAGTGAATGGGGCTGAAAATAGTATTATTGGCCTGGTAGCGGGCGCTGAGGTACTGGATGTAGCGGGTGTAGACCATGGGCCAATCGTAGTAATATTTCCAGGTTTTGGAGCTGTCCCGCCGCAGAGCCTCCATGAATACGGTAAAGCCGTTGGCATTGAGATAATTGATTTTTTTGTCCAGAACCTTGAAATATTCCGGGTTGATCCGGTCATAATCGGGAACCAGGTCCTCGTATCCTTCGATTTTTCCGGGGAAGAAGAAGGGACGCCCGCCTTCGTTGTGCATGTCCCGGGCGGTAAGGGACGCCGCCAGCTGGGGGTCCATGGAGCGCCGGAACATATCGCTTACGCTTCCGGCAATCCACGCGCCTCTGACCGCGGTCTGATGCTCGTCGGGGATGAGGATGGTGGAGGGCTTTCCGTCCTTTGCCCAGGTGGGGAAGGCCACGATGGTGCCAACGCAGTTGTAGCCCTGCTCCTTCCGAACCCGAACCATATCCTTCATGGTCATGTCCGGGCCCACGGGATGGGGGGTATCCTCATCCGACCAGGGATAGCGATAGCTGGCCAGGGCCCACCAGGTATCGCCCACCATCACATAGGGGGTCCCGTCCGCATATTCCATGGCGTGGCCGTTGGCTGTTGCCCGGACGATTCCCCTGCGGCAGGGATTTTCCAGTTTTTCTTCCTCGCTCCACTCCAGCGCGGTGTATCCGCCGGATATGCCCGCCAGACCGGGGTCCGGAACGCTGGCGCCTGTTGTGTAGGTCCATAGGCCGGGGGCGGTGGCGGTGACGCGGATGCGCCAGATGCTTCCGCCGTCCCAGAAGCCGAACACCCGCTTCTCAAAGCCCGGGCCCTTCAGCTCTGCCCATACGGTAACATCCGTGTAGGGATTTTCATACCGGTTATCCGCCTGTAAGACGATTTCGTGAACGTCCCACAGATGGATGATTGTCTGCTTCATGTCAGGGTCCTCCCTCTTTTTTTCATTACCCTGAAAAGAAAACGATTACATTTTCATTTTACAGGACTTTATGAAAAAGTCAATGGGAATTCCTTCGGCAATCTCCACAAGAAAAGACCATAAAAATAGTCATTTCAAACCAAACACTTATCCGGCGGACCCCAATGCCCCCGGACAAATGTCTGGTTTGAAATGACTGTTTCGCCTGAAAAAGGCTATAGGCTTCTGGTTGAGTCCTTGATCACCATCAGGGGCTCAAAGATGACCTCCCGGGCGCCCACTGCGGGATTGGAAATCCGGGAGAGAATCAAATTTGCCGCTTTTTCCCCGATAAACATGGGGTTCAGCGTGGCAAATGTGGGCTGAACCTTAAACAGGTCGCTGTTGCTGATGTTGCCAAAGGAGGCCACGGAAACGTCCTGGGGGATGCGGTAATTGTGCCGCGCGAGATACTTGTATACGCCGATGGCCATGTCGTTGTTGGACACAACGATGGCCGTGGGAGGCTCCTCCAGCTCCATCAGGTATTCACAGCCCCGGATTCCGCCCTCCTCGTTGAAGTGCCCGGAATTGAAATTGTAGATGTAGTGATCGTCCACCGTGACGCCGATTTTCTTCATGGCGGCGGAAAAACCTGCCAGACGTTCCCTGCCCGTACTGGTGGACAGGTCCGAGCTGATGATGGCAATCCGGCGGTGCCCCCTGTCGATCAGGTGCTCTGTAATATCATACACGCCGCTGTAGCCGTTGGAACCCACAAAATCCCCCCGAAATTCCAGGGAAGAGACACTTCTGTCCACCAGAACCATGGGAATTTTCTCGCTGAGCTCCGCGACAAGCTTGTCGTTTCGCCCGGTTGTGTTCAGGATGATCCCCTGGACATTCAGACTCTGCATCCGCTTGAGCTGCTCGATCTCCGTTTTGGGGTCGTCATCGGTGCTGGAAACCATCAGGCTGTAGCCCGCGTTCCGGAGAATGCTGTCGATGGTTTTTGCCATGATTGTAAAATGGGTATTGGAAATGTTGGAAATCAGAAACGCGATAATGCTGCTGGAATCATTTTTCAGATTTCTGGCCGTGATGTTGGGAACGTACTGAATCTCTTCAATGGCAGACAAGACCTTTTGGACGGTATCCGGCCGCACAAACCCGGAATTGTTGATAACCCGGGAAACGGTAGCGGTGGATACGCCTGCATGCCTTGCCACATCCTTGATTGTGGCAACGCTCATCGGCAGTCCTCTCCTCTCTGTGTTTTCATTTTTCGGGTCCGAATTAACGTTAATCGTTTACTTCGACTAATATATCGCATCTTAATGCCAAAGTCAACCAATTCTCAGCAATTTTTTAAGAAATCGTGTACAATTTTCAAAGGGAGGGTATTTGCCGCCAAAACGAGCCATTCTCCGATATGACAGGCAATTTTATGTACACTGTGCACAATTTCATATCGAAATATAAGGTGAAAATGTTGAATATTCAAAAACTTGTTGACAAACCGAGAAAGCTGCGCTATCCTAGAGATACCGAAATGAAAACGATTACAAAATTCATGCGGTAAAAATTAAAAAAAAGGAGTTGCAAAAAATGAAAAAGTACCTCGCCCTCGTCCTTGCCATGCTGATGATTATTGGCTGCTTGAGCGTTACTGCTGCTGCTGCCGATAATTCCGATCGCGTTCTGAACATTGGCATCAGCTCGGAAATCTCCAACATCGTCCCCATGTCCAACAATGTGGCTGTGGCCAACCGTGACGGCCTGATTGTATTTGCGCTCTATGATTCCCTGCTCTGGTACGATACCACCACCGACACCCTGAACCCTTGGATCGCCACCGAGTGGAGCCACAGCGACGACGGCCTGGAGTGGTACTTCACCATCCGTGACGACGTCTACTTCCACAACGGCGACAAGATGACCGCCGAAGATGTGGCCTGGACCCTGAACCTGATCCCCGAGAACCCCGTTGTCACCGATGCCAACATCCCCGGCTACGGCCACGCGGAGGTTGTGGACGACACCCATGTGGTTGTCTATATGGACAGCGTGTTTGCCGCCGCGGACAACTTCTTTGCCTCCTATCACATCGGCATCCTGGACAAGAGCTACCAGGAGGAAGTGGGCTGGGAAGGCTACATCGATCATCCCATCGGCACCGGCCCCTACAAGTTTGTTGACCGGGCGCTGGGCTCCTACGTGAAGCTGGAGGCCAACGAGCTCTACTGGCAGGGCGCTCCTGACATCAAGTATGTGAACCTGAACATCCTGCCCGACGCCAACTCTCAGCTGCTGTCCCTGGAGGCGGGGGAGGTGGATGTTCTGCAGAACGTCTCTCTGGCCAACTGTGACAAGGTAGAAAAGATGGATGGCTTCCAGGTCAGCTACTGCACCGCCAAGACCGTGGCATTCATCAACTGGGGCACCCACTCCAAGCTGGATACCGACGAGAATCTGCGTAAGGCTGTTGCCGCCGCCATTGACTACGATATTATCTGTGATGTGCTGAACAAGGGCCACACCGTTCCCGTTACCATGATGATTGCCCCCGGCATCCGCTGCCGCCCCGAGGACGGAACCTTTACCCCCGCCCAGTCCTATGATCCCGAAGCCGCCAAGGAGTTCCTGGCCCAGTCCACTTACACAAGCTCCGATACGCTGTCCATCGTTGTGACTGCCGGCTCCAAGGAGGAGAATGTCTGCAAGGTCATTCAGGGCAATCTGCAGGAGGTGGGCATCAATGCCGAGCTGAAGGCCATCGACGGCGCTACCTACTCCACCCTGACCGGCGAGGGCAATTTCGACATCGGCATTTACTCCACCCTGCCCTCCCTGTATGACTGCAACCTGATGTATCAGTTCTATATCCCCGGCACTACAACCTTCGACGCTTCCAAGTGCGAGCAGAAGGAAGAGCTGGGCGCTCTGGCCATCGCCTCTCTGACGGAGCTGGACGAGGATGCCCGCACCGAGATTTTCCGCCAGATGGCTGACATTATGAATGAGCACGCTGTGAAGCTGCCTCTGTACCAGGACTGCAACACCTTCTGCTTCAACAGCTCTGTTTCCGGCGTACAGGCAATTCCCGGCACCAATGTCCGCATTGCTGAGTGGACCTGGGCCGATTAATTCGATCGATTCGCCGCCTCCAATGATCCCGAATGGCCTCCGGGCCATTCGGGATTACAAAAAGAAAGGAGAACCGCAATGGTAAAATACATTGCTAAGCGTCTGTTGGAGATCATTCCCACATTCCTTCTCCTTACCCTGCTTGTTTACACAATTCTGTCGTTATCTCCCGCCGATCCCGCGCTGATGCGTCTGGGCAGTACGGCAACAAAGGAAGCGATTGAGGAAGTACATCACGAGCTTGGTCTGGATAAGCCGCTGCTTGTTCGCTACGGAACCTATATGTGGAACCTGGTGACAAAGGGCGATATGGGGAAGTCGTGGGTCATGCAGACCAGCGTACAAAAGAATTTTATGGAGCGTCTCCCGAACACACTGCTGCTGACTGCCATGGCGCTGCTGCTGACCATCGTGGTGGGCATTGCGGCGGGCGTGTTCGCGGCGGTCAACCAGAACTCCGCTGCCGACCGGATCACGATGATTCTGGCCATGCTCCTGATCAGCCTTCCAAACTTTTTCCTGTCACTGATCTGTCAGATTTATATCTGCCTGAAGCTCAGGCTTCTGCCAGTTACCGGCGCCTCCACCCTCCGCCACTTTATTCTTCCGGCAATCATGCTGGCAGCCAGCCGGGTGGCCGGTCAGGTCAGACTGACGCGTTCAAGCATGCTGGACGTGATCGGCCAGGACTACATCCGAACCGCGTATGCCAAGGGCTGCACCAAGGGCCGGGTGATTATGCACCACGCTCTGCGCAACGGCCTGCTCCCGGTGATCACGGGCATTGGCAACCAGGTGGGCGGACTTGTGGCCGGCGCGGTAACAGTGGAAACCATTTTCGCAATCCCCGGCATCGGTTCCATGCTGGTCAATGCCGTGCGGAGCAACGATATTCCCGAGGTTATGGGCCCAATCATTTTCATCTCTCTGCTTGTGTGTGTTGTGAATTTGTTTGTAGACTTCCTGTATGCGGTTGTTGACCCTCGGGTCAAGCTGCAAATGCGCTGATTGGAGGAATGCAGACATGACAAAACGTAGAATTGAAAGAATGGAGCAAGCCGCTGCAAAGGGCAGCATCTCCCAGTGGGGACTGATCTGGATCCGCTTCAAAAAGAACAAGCTGGCAGTGATCGGCCTGGTGGGAATCGTCGCGATGATGCTGATTTGCTTCACTTCTCCTTTGTATATCAGCTGGGATCGGGTGACGCACCAGGATCTTCTGCTGGAAACGGTGGAGCCCTGCGCCGAATTCCCCTTCGGAACCGACCAGTTCGGCCGTGACCTGTTCGCCCGGATCCTGCGCGGCGGCGTGTACAGCCTCTCTTCCGGCTTCATCGTCATGCTGGGAGCGCTGGTGCTGGGCATCTTCTTCGGAAGCATTGCCGGCTACTTTGGAGGGAAGGTCGACACCGTAATTATGCGTCTGATGGACGTGTTTATGTCGGTTCCCAACCTGCTGATGGCAATGACGCTGATTGTGGTGTTCGGGCAGGGCATCGGGAGCCTGTGGCTGGCAATGGCACTGTCCAGCTTCCCCGGCCTGGCCAGAACCGTCCGCTCCGCCATCATGACCACCCGCTCTGCCGAATACGTGGATGCCGCCCATATTTACGGCGCCTCCACCACAAAAATCCTGGTAAAGCACATTCTTCCCAACTGTATCGGTCCTGTGGTCATTTCCGCCACACTGATGCTGGGCAGCACCATTCTGGGCATTGCCGGCATGGGCTTCCTGGGAATTGGCATCGCCTCTCCCACGCCGGAATGGGGCACCATTCTTTCGGAGGTAAAGGACTACATCCGCTTCTATCCTTACCTGGGGATTATTCCCGGCGGCGCGATTGCCTTGAGCGTTATTTTCATTAACTTTGTAGGCGACGGTCTGCGGGATGCCCTGGACCCCAGAATGAAGAAATGAGGGATGTATATGGAAGAGCTGCTGAACATTAAGAACCTTCATGTACAATATAATACCGACGAATCCGTGGTTCATGCCGTAAACGGTGTGAATCTGGTGGTGCACAAGGGCGAGGCCATGGGCCTTGTGGGAGAAACCGGCGCGGGAAAAACCACCACTGCCCTGAGCGTCCTGAACATTCTGCCGGAGCAGGTGGGTGAAATCACAGAGGGCTCCATCACGTTTGAGGGCAAGGATGTGCGCTCCATGAGCAAGAAGGAGCTGCGCGTCATGCGGGGCAAACAGGTCTCCATGATTTTCCAGGACCCAATGACCAGCCTGAATCCCATTATATCCGTGGGTGATCAGATCGGTGAAATGCTGCTGCTCCACTTCCGTGACCTGTCCAAAAAACAGCGGGAGGAACGGGTGGAGAAGATTCTGAAGCTGGTGGGAATCCCGGCGGAACGGAAGCATGAGTATCCCTTCCAGTTCTCCGGCGGGATGAAGCAGCGCATCGGCATCGCCATCGCCCTGGTGTGCCAGCCCGACCTGCTGATTGCCGACGAGCCCACCACCGCCCTGGACGTGACCATCCAGGCGCAGATTTTACAGCTCATGCGGGAGCTGAAGAAGAACTTCAACACGGCAATGATTATGATTACCCACGATCTGGGCATCGTTGCCGAGACCTGCGACAGCGTTTCCGTGATGTACGCGGGAGAAATTGTGGAATCCGGCACGGTGGAGGACATTTTCAGCAAAAAGGACAATCATCCCTACACCACGGGACTGTTCAACTGTATTCCCAAGCTGGACTCCAACGAAAAGCGATTGACCCCCATTGAGGGCTTCGTGGTTGATCCCACCAACCTTCCCACAGGCTGCAAATTCCACGAGCGGTGTCCCTTCGCCACGGAGCGATGCGGGCAGCAGCAGCCGGCGGACTATACCAGTTCCACCCACACCATCAAATGCTTCCGCTACGAATCCTGGGGAAAGGAGGAAAAGCCATGAGCACGCCGATCATTGAAACAAAGCATCTGACCAAATATTTCCAGACGCCCCGAGGCCTGCTTCACGCGGTGGAGGATGTGAATCTTTCCATCTCGGCAGGGCAGACCATTGGCGTGGTGGGCGAATCCGGATGCGGCAAGACAACCCTGGGACGGGTGATTACCCGGCTGGAAAGCGCCACCTCCGGAGAGGTGCTGCTGGATGGGCGGGAAATCCTGGGCCTGAAGGGCAGGGAAAAGCAGGAGATTTACCACGACATCCAGATGGTGTTCCAGGACCCCTATTCCTCCCTGAATCCCCGGCTTTCCCTGGGCGACATCATTGCCGACCCCATCAAAACCATGGGCCCCAAAATGTCCAAGAAAGAGCTGAATGAGCGGGTGCGTTCCCTGATGGAAACGGTCGGCCTTCCCAGCCGGTACTACAACCAGTACCCCCATGAATTGGACGGCGGCAGACGGCAGAGAGTGGGCCTTGCCCGGGCGCTGGCCCTGGACCCCAAGTTCATTGTGTGCGACGAGCCGGTGTCCGCCCTTGACGTTTCCATTCAGGCGCAGATTCTGAATCTTCTCATGGATTTGCAGGATCAGAAAAAGCTTGCCTATATGTTCATCACCCACAACCTCTTTGTGGTGAAGCACATCAGTCACAACATTATGGTCATGTACATGGGACAGGTGGTGGAATACGCGGACAAGGACGAACTGTTCGCCCATCCGGCCCATCCGTATACCAAGGCGCTCCTGGCTGCTATCCCTCAGCCGGATCTTTCCAACCGCGGCAGGGAAAGAGAACTGCTCAAGGGCGAGGTTTCCAGCCCCATCGAGCCCAAGCCCGGCTGCCGGTTTGCGCCCAGATGCCCCTTCGCGTCGGAAAAGTGCCGTTCCGGAGCCATTCCGCTGAAGGAAATCAGTCACAACCACTACTGCGCCTGCACCTTATTTAACGATTGAGAGGTTAACCTATGAAGATTGCAATTGGATCAGATCATTGCGGCTACGCAATGAAAATGAAAATGCTTCCTTATTTGCAGGAAGGTAATGAAATCACGGATTTTGGATGCTACTCAGAGGACGTGGTGGATTTTCCCGACATTGCCCAGAAAATCTGTGGCGCCGTGCTGACCGGCCAGGCGGAGCGGGGCATCATGTTCTGCAGCACAGGCTGCGGCGCGGTGATTGCCTGTAACAAAATCAAGGGAATCCGCGCGGCCCTGTGCCACGATGTCTACTGCGCCCACCAGTGCGTGGAGCATGACAATGTGCAGGTGCTGGGCCTGGGCGGAGAGGTGATCGGCTACTACACCGCGAAAGAGGTCATCGATTCCTTCCTGAACGCCAAATTCTCCGGCCAGGACGAGTTTGTCCGCAGACTGGAAAAACTGGAGCACCTGGAAGCAAAATTCTGACATTTGCCCCATTTTCACGGTAATTTCCCAGCCTGCACGGCATCCATGGGGTGATTTCCCCAGCCGCCTCCACAGGACAAATCCGAAAGCAGGCAGTCAATTCCGGCTGCCTGCTTTTTATACTATCCTTTGATTAAAACCTCACAATCTTTCCGGTCTGATTTGTGTAAAACGGCGTTGTCGTCTTTGCTGGGCGTCAGCCCAGCTGCATCCGACCTCTTGTTTTACGCAAATCATCCTCGGAAATCTTTGTGAACTTTTAATCAAAGTCTAGTATTATCAATCAAATTTAATCCCCGGGGCGGGAAGAAAATTACGTTTGCAAAGCGAAAACGGAGGAATCTCTATGCGGCTACACAGGGCGTCCCGGAGCCGGACGGTTGACGATACGCTCCTTTTTCAGATCTTGCGCTTCAGCGTGCCGCTGGCGCTGACGGGAATTCTCCAGCTGGTATTCAATGCCATGGACAACCTTGTGGTGGGAAAGTTTTCGGGAGCCAGCGCGCTGGCCGCGGTGGGCGCCACCACCTCTCTGGTGCACCTGATCGTCGGCGCCTTCAACGGAATGTCCATCGGCGCGAACATTGTGGTCGCCAGGGCCATCGGAGGAGAACAGGACGATCAGATCAAACGCGCGGTCAACTGCGCCTTTGCGCTGAGCGGAATTCTCGGAGTTGCCGTCATGTGCTTGGGCGTCCCCCTCTCCAGCACCATGCTGGCCTGGATGGGGACGCCGGAAGAGATTCTGCCGCTGTCCGCCAGGTATCTGCAAATCTATTTTCTCGGCGCTCCGGCGCTGGTTGTCTTCAACTTTGCTGCCGCCGTCCTCCGGGCATACAACGACACCACCCATCCGCTGCTCATCCTGAGCGGGTGCGGCGTTGTCAATGTTGCGCTGAATCTGCTGTTTGTCATTCAGCTGCGCATGGATGTGGCGGGCGTGGCCCTGGCCACCACCATCTCCCAATACCTTTCACTGATTTTGATTCTGGTTTTCTTCCTGAAAGCCAACGGCACCATGAAATTAAGAATCCGGTCTGTCCGGTTGTATCCCAGGGAGGCGGTGGATATTCTTGCGGCGGGTTTTCCCGCCGGTATCCAGGTGATCGTATTCAACACGGCGAATGTGCTGATTCAGAGCTCTGTGAATATCTTCGGCACCCACGTCATTGCTGCCAACACCGCGTCCGGAAGCCTGTGCGGATTTGTGTACACGGCAATGAATTCCGTCTACCACGCATCAGTCACATTCACCAGCCGGGCCATGGGAAACAGAAATTATTCCGCGATTCCAAAGCTCCTGAACATCTGCCTGACGGCGGTTTTCCTGATCTATCTGCCCCTGGCGTTGGTCGTCTCCGCCTTCTGCCCCCAGCTGCTGGGAATATTCCTCTCCAGAAAGGAACCCGGCTACGAGATCATCATACAGCAGGGTGTCATCCGAACGCTTTACTGTGTGATCCCCTATTTTGTCTGCGGCTTTATGGAGGTGCTGTGCGGCGTCATCCGAGGAATGGGCAGAGCCTGGCTTCCCATGATCGTCAGCACAATCGGCTCCTGCCTTGTCCGAATCCTCTGGATCGCCACCATCTTCCGGGCGAGCAAATCTCTCACGGTTTTGTATCTGGTATTTCCGGTAAGCTGGATCATCACCGCGGCGATGCACCTGGGCTGCTTTGCTGTCCTTTACCGCCGCCTGATCCGCAATGACAAAAATTTTGCCAGATTCCGGAATTGATTCCGGGAGTAATGGGGTATACAATTACATATCATACATTCCCGGCCCAGACGCCGGTTTGCGGGAAACAAAAGGAATCACCAGGAGGAAACCCATGAAAATTGAAAAATACAAGGACGATTATCGGGTGCACACCCACGTGGACGCAAAGGGCCGGATTGTTGAAGAGGCGGAATACATTGGGCGGTCCTTCCGGTTTAAGGCCGACCCTCACAAGCGCAGAGCCCAGGCGTGCCTTATGGTGATTCTAAACGGAATATCCATGGCAATCCTCCTTGCCGGGCTTGCCTGCGGCGCCTCTTTGGAGAAGGTCGCGTATGCGGTCATTCCCCATACCGCCAGCCTGATTCCCCTTTGGTTCACCATTCGCGGGCTGGCCATTCTTGCTGCGGACAAAAATGTGCTGACCCGGGAACAGAAAGACCGGATGAGCCACTATTTTGTCGCGGGCAGCTGGTCCGCGCTGGCGGCATTGCTTCTCGCCATTCTGGGAAGCCTGGTGTACCTCCTGTTTGTGTCACCCGACAGCCCGGGCAGGATGGAGTGGTTCTTCCTGCTGAGTGAAATTGTCTCGCTTGGGAGCGCTGCTTACACCCTGAGCAGAAGAAAACTGGCGGACGTTGTCTGCATACAAGAATAAAAGCAATACCGCACAATAGGACAAGGGTTCTCGGCGAGAGATTTTGTGCCCAATCAAAGTTTGGGAAAAGGCGGAATACTTTGTGTATTTCCCTTTTTCCAAACTGATGAGTGGGTGCAAAAGATCTGCCGAGGACCGCAGCTCCTATTGTGCGGTGTTGCCTAAAGAAAATGGGGCAGGCC
>CAZYWM010000034.1:0-18117 GCA_964651615.1 uncultured Oscillospiraceae bacterium
GCCGACCTGAAGAATCCGGATATGCCCGAAAAGCTGCTGCCCTGGAACGCTTCGGCAGGATGCAGAACAAAGTAGCTTTGGACATTTTCAAAATACACGAAGGAGCAAGATATGAGACTGGAACAATCTGATGCTGAGCTTTTTTACCAGTTATGGTTTCCACTGCTGGATTTTGTGAACAGGAAGTACCATGTGTGTCCCGAAACAGGGACAATAGACCAAAGGCAGGGAGTTGACGCACGCGATGCCAAGGCAATCGCGGACTATTTGTGGTCACATACCGAGGTTATTGAGGAGTATCTTGCTGTAGCAGAGCTGCCGGACGAATATGCTCAAATCGTAGCAGGATGGAAACAATGTAAACCAGGCAGATATATTCTGGAACGACATCTAAAAAAGGGCTCGGTGTTCATCTCAGCGGAAGATGGGGCGGTTTATATGGTAAAAGGGCTGTTCTCCACTTGGGCGGAGATGCTTGGAGAAAGTCCTGTGCTGCTGGATGCTGTGTTAATTCCTTTCCGGGGCAGCATTATTTCGGATGGGCTGGTAGTGCCATATCGTATCTACTTTGGAAAAGGAGTTGCCGAGGGTTTCAAGGAAGAGTACATGAACGCAAAGAGAAACCATACAATACGTTTCTCTTTTTAAGTGAATAAACCTGAGGCATCCCAGAATACAAAACTCCGGGAATGCCTCTTGCTATATACTGCTAGATTTGACGCTTACACTGCTTCGCGGATACGCACTTGATGCGCAGACTCTTTACCTGCTCGTCGGCTTCCTGATCGCAGTCCTTTTGAGAAAGGTGGAAATTCTTTTGCAGCCGGTCCAGATTGGGCAAAACAATGTTGTCCTCAATGCTGGACTGGAGCATCAGGGATTCCTTGTCACGATCCTTGGAGACGTAGCCGATGCCCTGCTTCACCGCGCTGACGGGGCCCGCCACACTCTTGCCGGTTTTTGTAACGATGACCTCACCGGTGACGGGCTTTTCGATGCCGAACATCATTCTGCCCAGCTCGTGCATACCGCAGTTGGCCAAGCCGCCCAGGCCCAAAATCTCGCCCTTATGCAGCTGAAGACTGAGATTTTCAATGTAACCGTCGGCAGAGGTAACGTGGCGCACATCCAGCAGCACCTCATCGGTCAGGCGGCCGTCCCAGTCGCTGCGGAAGTAATCCCCCTGCAGATCCCGGCCAACCATGAGCCTGCGCATATTGTCCACGGTCATCTGGTCGCCGTCCAGGGTGTCGATCATCACGCCGTCCCGCAGAACGGTGATGGTGTTGCACACCTCAATCAGTTCATCCAAATCATGGGAAATGAAGATGACAGCCTTATCCTCTTCCCGCATTTTTCGGATGATGTTGTAGATGATGTTACGGCCTTTGGCCGCCAGAGCGGTGGTCGTTTCGTCGATAATCAGCACATCGGGTTCCAGGTACATCGCCCGGGCGATCTCCACGATTTTTCTGTCCTCGAAGTTCAAAGCCGCCAGGGGCATATCCGCCTTGATTTCCGGAGCGCCCACCTCCGCCAGGATGCGGTCGGCTTCATTCTTCATCTTTTTGACATCCAGGAAGCCCCTTTTCTTAAAGCGCTCCAGGTTGCCGACAAATACATTGGTCGCCACATCCACGGTGGGCAGCGTACCTGCCTCCTGGACCACCATGGCAACCTTATTCATCTGCGCCTGCACCATGTTGGCGGGCTTGTAGGGCTGTCCCTTGCAGAACATTTCTCCTTTGTTTGGTTGCTGCGCACCCGCAAAGATGGAGGTCAGGGTGGACTTGCCGCTGCCGTTCTCACCGATCAGGCCGCAGACCTGACCCCGGCGGATTTCAAAATCCACGTCAATCAGTGCCCGGGTGGGTCCGAACTCCTTGCAGATTCCCTTGCAGCTTAACAATACTTCTTTTTCCAAAATCTCACTCCCTAATGAAGAACGTTTTTCCAGGGAAGCTCCGAATCATTCCTTGCCGGCTGGGCTTCCCTGCCTCCCCCGGAAACCGGGGGAATGCCGTCAGGTTTACCAAATCTGTTTGCCGCAGGCCTGGGCATCGGCGAAGGGACCGGGAATGGCGCAGACGCCCCGATGATCTCCCAGGTAGTCCTCGTTGAAGATGATGTCGGTGCCGTCGGGATTCTCAAACCGCTCCTCCGGCTCGAAGGCCTCGCCCAAAATGTCGCTGTTGATGATGCCGCACTTGAATTCCCCAAGCAGATCGTAGACATTGGTGTCCAGAGTGTACTTGCCGTCCTTCTGCACCAGCTCCAGGCGGACCGGGCTCTCGCTGTCCACCAGCTTATTGGCCTCCCGGTTCCAGGGCAGCGCGCCGCCAAAGTAGGCGTTGCCGTCAATCCAGACGGGCAGGTGCTCGAAATGGTAGTCCATCAGCTCCATCATGGTCAGCATATCGGCCCGCTCCCCCAGCTTGAACTTGGCAATCCAGTCCTGGTAGGTGGGGTACTCGTCCCACACCGCGTTGCCGGCCCGCTCGTTTTCCACGGCTTTGAAGCCCATGGATTCCGCCGCCTGACCGTGCTCCTGGCAGGGGTACTTCTGAACGAAAATGTTGTTGTAGACCCGGTTGTCACCGTGGAGGATGGTCATGAAGCCCGCCACCTCGGTGCGGTGGGGAATGTGGTAAGGCGTATAGCGGCGCTGGGTGGCTCCCTTGGATGTGACCATATCCGTTCCGGCGCCCACACAGGTGAACGCGCCGGCCAGGATGTTGTGAACCACCGCGACGCCCTGGGTCGCCCAGCGGACGGAGGCCTTGGACAGCAGGATGTTGTTGTCAATCAGCGTGGGGCCATGGCCCACCTCCACGAAAATGTCCTGGCACATGCTCATCATCCCGGCGTCGGTGCCTTCGGGGACATGGTTGTCGTGCATCAGGTTCTGGGTAATCCGGGTGCCCTGGGCCTGCCAGTCGGTCCAGATGCCCATGGTGCAGTGGTGGATGTGGTTCCGGCGGAAGATCACGTCGATGGCGGCGTGGAACTTGATGCCGCCCATCTCGGCGCCGGTGAGCTGCTGGGAGTTGTTGATGTTGTGAATGTGGTTGTCCTCGATGATGGAGAACACACAGCCCATCCGGCCCACAATACCGGCCTGGCCGCAGTCGTGAATGTGGCAGCGGCGGACAATGTGGGAGCCCACCGTCTCCTTGGTCCAGCCGTCATACTGGGCGATGCACACCGCGTCCCGCTCCATCTGGGTGGGGCTCTTCACGTGCTTATAGGTGAAGTAGTTGTCGTTGCCCTTCTCCGTCTGGTGGTAGTTGCCGAAGGAGATGCCGCAGCAGCGGGAGTTGGAAATGTCGCAGTCCTCGATGATCCAGCCCTTGGACCAGTGGGCGCCGATCATACCGTCCTGGTAGGCGGCGGGAGGGGCCCAGTTGGTGGCTGCCTTGTCCACCACGAAGCCGCTGAGGGTGATGTATCCCACGCCCTTCTTGTCGGGCATGAAGCAGTTGTTGCGGACATTGATCTCCACGCACTCCTCGTTGGGGTTTTTGCCCTGGAAGTTGGCGTAGACGGTGGTTTCCTTTTCATCCACCTGGGCGAACCACTTGTAGATGGACAGCTCCGGCTGCCAGGATTTGGCAAACACCTCACCCTTGACGCACTCCTCCAGGGTGAAGGTCTCGTAGAACATCTGATCGTTCATGTACACAGCGCCCCGGTGCATATCCAGGATTTTCCCGGTGGCGGGGTCCTTGGGATAGAAGTACCAGTCGCCGATCACAGGCTCCTTAAAGGGATTGAAGCCGTTGAACACGCCGTTGTCCACCTTGGCCATCCAAGTGGTTCCCTGGTAAAGTGTCCAGCCGGTGAGCAGCTCCGCGCCGGTAATCCGGGCGCCCAGGGGCACCTCGCTGCGGTACTCAATCCGGGCCTGCTCCGTGCCGGCATGAATGGGGTTTACATACTCCCGGTAGACGCCGGGGGCAACGGAAACCACGTCGCCAGGCATCGCGATTTTCGCGGCATCATTGATGTGCTTAAATGGCATCTGTTTGGTGCCGTTTCCCTGTCGGGAAGCTGCTGCGTTAACATAATAAATCATCGTTTTTCTCCTTCACTGGATTTTGCTGTAATAAAACCGCATCCGACCGCTCGGATATATTCGGATACGTTCACGCTTTGTCCAAACATTTAAGCAATTTGAACGGTGCATTGCGTGTACGTGTTTGAATAAAATATAGCATTTTGCGCTCCGAGTGTCAAGAAAGTTTGCTTAATCAGCTCGATTTTTGTCATATTTTAACGGTTTTATTCAAGCGAAAATGTATAGATTGCACAACAATTTCCCGGATTTCTCTTATTTCTCGCAACATATGCGTTAACGTGCACTGTTTCAAAACATGTAACATTACACGCACCCAACTTTTTATCAAGCAAAAGACATAAAAAGAGACGCCTCATCAATGTGAGGCGTCTCCATGAACAACATCCGGCAATTTTTGCGCAGCTACAGATTCTCCCGGATGATAATTTTGTTTTCCGTATAAATTTTTCTCTCCTCAGGTTCAATGCCAAAGGCCAAATAATCAAACAGCAGCAGCACCGCTTTTTCCCCCTGGCGAATCGGCTCCTGACCGATGGTGGCGGAGATGATCCCCTTTTCCAGCATTTCTCCAATCCCCGGCGTTCTGTCGTAGCAGACCACCTTGGGCAGATTTTTCAGTTTCAGCCGTTCCAGCGCCCGGCAGGCGCCGTAAGCGCTGCTGGTGGAGAGGAACAGGGTATTCACCTCCGGATGCAGCTGCATCTGCTCCTTCACAATATCGAAGCAGTCGAATTCATCGTCGTTGCTGCACTCCACGAAGGAAAGGAACCAATTGTCCCCCTGTTCCTCAAGCCCCGCCTTCAATCCCGCCAGACGGGCATTGTGGTAAAACCGGCTGCGATAACCCAAAATCACGCCCAGGTGAATTTCTCTGCGCTGAATCAAGTGAATCAGCCCCGCCGCCACACGTCCCGCGCAGGAGGCGTTGCCCCCCACAAAGCCCAGCTGGCCGCACTCCGGAATCTCTGAGCCCACAATCATCACCGGGATGCCCGATTGGGTGATCTCCCGAATCCGGTTCACCACCGCCGGGTCGCTGGTGGCAAACATCGCAATGCCGGCAGCGCCGTCCTCCACCGCCTCGTTCAGCCGGGCCAGGACCTCCTGCACGCTCCAATTTTCCAGATAGCGGAATTTTAAATTAACGCTGCCCGTTTGAAGCTGGTTCAGCGCGAGCTGAGCTCCCCGCTGAATGTCCCGATAGTAGCTGGCCTTTATCGGGTTAAACAGAATGAATTCCACCAGAAAATTCCAGTCCCTCGCGGAAAGCGCCTGGGCAGCTCTGTTGGGAGAATAGTCAAGCTGGGCCGCCGCCCGAAGGATTCGCTCCGTCGTCTCGGGGCTCACGCCCCCCCGGCCATTGATCACCCGATCCACCGTGCCTCTGGACACACCGGCCAGCTGTGCAATTTCCATCATCGTTGCCATGGCTTTCACCCTTTATTCCGTCGTTCACCGAAAAAATTGATTGGCCCCTTGGGCCATGTTTTTTATTATACCGCAGCCACAGATTTTGTCAATCGTCTTACACCGTTTTCGAGAAGCCACGGAAGCTCTGAAATGGCAAATTTTGCCCTTCCCCCCCTTGACGGCGAAAGTTAAGCTTGCTATACTTTTGGGTGAAATACTGATTTTTGTCGCCCTAAGGGGCTAAATTTTTTCTCAACGGGGGTGCAGCATGGCAACTGTAAAGGAAATTGCGGAAAAATGCAACGTATCCATCGGTACGGTGGATCGGGTGCTTCATAATCGCGGCCGGGTGAATCCCGAAACCCGGCAGCGGGTTCTGGCAATGGCGGAGCGTCTGCAATACGTCCCAAACCGGGTAGCCCAGAGCCTGGCTGTGCGAAAGAAAAAACTGCATCTGGGTTTTATCGCTCACCGTCACGAAAATCATCCCTTTTTTTACGATGTGAATTGCGCCGCTCAAAAGAAAGCCGAAGAACTGAAGGAATTCGGGGTAAAGGTTTCCTTCCTCTACAGTGACATTTCCGTTCTGCCCGACGGAACCTTCTCGACAAAGCTCAACATACCGGAGGGGCTGGACCTGGACTCCCTGGATGGGCTGGCCGCTCCGGGCCCTATCTGGACAACGTTCCGAAAGGATAGCTCCCAGCGGGATTTTCCTGTGGTTTACTACAATGTCGCCCCCACGGATCACGACGCGCTTCTGTACGTCACCTCTGATTACTACAAATCAGGCACCATCGCCGCCGGGCTTTGCGCCCTCATCGGGGGAACCAACGCCAAAATCGTCATCATCACCGAGGGCACATTCGTCGCCCCAGTGGCCAGCTTCTCCCAGCGGGTGGAGGGCTTCCGCCACCGCATCGAGGAGGGCTATCCCCAATGCCAGATCGTAGGCCCCCTGTTCATTTACAACGATTACGAGCTGGATAAAAAGCTTCTGCGGGATTTCTTCCAGGAAAATCCGGGAATCGGCGCGGTATACCTGGTAAATCCGGGAAACTACGACGTGTGCCGCATCATCCGGGATTTGGACCCGGAGAAGAATGTGAGCATCATCACCAATGACCTGGTGTCCGTCCAGGAGGAAATGCTGCGAAGCGGGATTATCTCCGCCACCATCACCCAGGAGCCGGAAAAGCAGGGCGCCATGCCTCTGGATACCCTATTTCGCTATCTTGCCTTCGGCGAGCTGCCAGAGAGCAAAACCTATTACACCCAGCTGGACATCCGGATTGCCAGCAACCTGTAATTCACGGGGGAATCTTCTATGGAAATCACTCTGACCCCCCAGGGCATCCTGGTCAAACACACTGCCACCGGCCAGGAGATTCTGGACTTCAACAGCCAATATCGGGGGCTCTATCCAAAATGCCGCTTTACTGCCACTGCCCGCTGCAAATCCGGCTACTACCTGGCAGGGCTGGACGATACCGGCCGGGCTCACCTGTTCTGCTCTGCCTCCGGAAGTGTTTGGGCCGAAACGGCAATCGCCCCCCAGTCCCATCCGGAGCTCCCAACCCAGTGCGGAAAAATTCTGTCCATTCTGGACTCTCCCACAGATTCCCACCTGTATCTGGTTTGTGAAAACGGCTATGTGATCACCCTGCCGGGCTGTCCCAAATGCGTGAAGGAAACGGCCTATCCAGAAAAATTCGTCTCTGCCGCCATCCGGGATTCCACGCTGGAAATTCAGTGCCAGAGCGGCAACACCGTGCGCGTACTTCTGGCCGCCCTGCAGCAGCTGCGCACCAGTTGGACCTACGCCCGCCCCGCGCTGGAAGCCGGGGCGCTGCTTATCGATCTGCGGGAAGAGGGCGAGGGCCAGGAGCTGCCCTATGCCATCCACGCCTCCGTTCAAGGGGCCCTTCTGCGGATAAAACGGCTGCCCAAAGACACATCTGTGTTCCTTTTCTGCCACTCCGGCGTCCAGGCGGACACCCTTGCGGAATACGCCCGGCACCTGGGGCACGCAAACACCTTCTCCCTGGGCGGCCCGGAACACCTGCTGTCCAAAAATAGCGGCATCTGGCCGGAATGAACGGATCGTTAGATAACCGCAGGCCCTCTCCAACGCCGCGTGGGGAGGGCAAACGCAAAGCTTTATGCTTTACAAGATACCATCGGAGGAGGGTGTCCTCAAGCCACTGAGCAATCCCATCTTGACAATTTCTCTTAAAAAGATTACACTTGTTTTACCAGCGTGGTTTTTAACAAAAAGGCTCTGTGCAAGAGCAAAATTCTGAAAACAGTTCGCAAAGGAGAGAGAAAATATGCCAACATCCATCTGCCATCGGAAATCTCCACGCAAGCGTCCCCTGCTGGGGAAAGTAATTGCCGCTTTGCTGGCGGTGATCTGCTTCGCTGTTCCCCTGTTTACGCTCTCCGCTTCTGCCGAAGACTACTATGAGGGGGACATTGTCACCTTCGGCCGCTACGAGCAGGACAACATCAAATCCAACGGTGCGGAAGAAATTGAATGGATTGTTCTGGAGGTTCAGTCGGACCGGCTTCTGCTGCTCAGCCGCTATGGGCTGGACAGCGAGCGCTACCATTACCGCAAGGAAAATGTGGACTGGGACACCTGCTCTCTTCGCAGCTGGCTGAATGATACCTTCCTCTATGAAGCGTTCTCCCGTTCTGAGCGCAAGGGCATCCTCAGCAGCGGCACCTCCATCTATTCCGACTACGTATTTGTTCTCAGCGATGAGGAAGCGGAGGAATATATGCCCCGGGCCAAAGACCGCATCTGCTATCCCACTACCTACTGCTCCTGTCAGAATGTGTATGTCAATCCCAGCACCAGCGGCTCCTGGTGGCTGCTCCGCACCCCCGGCGACGATGGGAACAAATTCGTCATGAGTGTCAACAGCGATGGAACCATGGACTATAACGGCGGCCACGTGGAAAGTGACCGGGGCGTTGTCCGCCCGGCGATCTGGGTCAGCATCTGACGAAACCATCAAATGGCACACAGCGTCCGGCCCTGGCTTGCAAAAGTCAGGGCCTTTCGCGTCCCTCCGGGAGAAAAATTGCACGATTTTCTGTGACCAAAGGGGCCCATCTGTCGTTTATATGGGTGAAGGAAAGAGAGAGGAGCGGTTCTATGGAAGATGAAGCCATTGTCACGCTGTACTGGCAGCGGTCGGAGGAGGCCATTGCCCGAACCGATCAGAAATATGGGCGCTACTGCCATGCCATCGCCTACAACATTCTGCAAGACCATCAGGACAGCGACGAATGCGTCAACGACACCTATTTGTCCCTGTGGGAGATCATTCCGCCCCGGCGGCCCAGCCTGCTGTCGGCGCTGCTGGCCAAAATCACCCGGAATCACGCCCTGGACCGGTGCAAATACAACCGGGCGGAGAAGCGGGGCGGCGGGCAGGTCGCCCTGGCCCTGGACGAGCTTTCGGAATGCGTCGGGAAAAGCGAGGAGGACTACCTGGAGGGCCGGGCGCTGACGGAGCTGCTGAACAATTTTCTCACGGAGCTGCCCCAGAAAAGCCGGGAGGTGTTTCTGCTGCGCTATTGGTACATATGCAGCGTCAAACAGATCGGGGATAAACTGGGGCTGTCGGAAAGCAATGTGAAGATGACGCTGCTGCGCTCCCGCAAGCAGCTGCGCTCACTTCTGGAAAAGGAGGGAATACTTTGAAACAGGAGGAACAAATTCTCCGGGCTCTGGGGAATGTGAAGGACCGCTTTCTTCTGGAGGTCTCCGGATACATGGACGATCCCCGGAAGGAGGTGCTGGTCCAGCCTAAAAAGAAACACGGGGGCTTTGTGGGCCTTGCGGCAGCGGCGGCGCTGATGGTCACTGGGGCGCTGAGCCTCTACGCCGTCACTGGCGGCCAGAGGCTGGATGCCTCTCTGACCGCTTCCATTCAGGTGTCCTCGGGTATCCTCCGGCAGATCGTCTGCGTCACCCCGGAAATGGAGGAGGACTACCGCCCCATCCGGGAAATCCAGGTCTATGACGGGGACACGCTGACCCAGACCATCAACGAAAAAGACCTGCCCAGCCTGGTGGAAGACTACAACGAGGGGCTCTTTATCAATCTGGCCCAGCCTCTGGGGCAGCCGGATTTCCGGGACGTCAATTTCGACGGCTATGAGGACCTGGGCATTCTGGCGGTGAGCGAATATCCCGAAAACGTGCCCTACAACTATTTTCTCTGGAACCCGGAGCGGTCGCGGTTTGAATACGGCTTCACCCTCTACGGCGCCACAGCATTGGAGGTGGACGAAAGCCGGCAGCTGCTCATTGAGACGGTGGCCAAAAACGGCCAGCAGACCCAGCGCTACTACAGCTTCTCCAACGGCGCCATTCATTCCGTCACCCCGGAGGAGGCAAGCCCCACCGCCGCCTGGCCCGCCTTCCGGATTGACTATGACTCCGCCCTGCTTTCCATGACCGAAAACGACGAGGGGTTCTTCCTCTCCCCCATTGATTATGCCGATTACCTGCCCCCCTGTGATATTCAGATTGAATTTCTGCCCGGGCTGCTCCCCTACGCCGCCATGGAAAAAACCAAAGCGGAGCTGACGGATGGACTGCTCAGCCTTGACTGGGAACCGGCGACCGGGGTCTACACCTTCCACATCGCCCCCGAGGAGGCCGTCTGGAACGCGCAGGTGCGGGATGTGTGGATTGTGGGGGCGGGGAGCTGCGGCTCCTACCGGCTCACGGCCCGGTATTTTATGGAAGCCGCCGAGGGCTGGGGAATGACCTTCCCGCAAATCTGTGCCAGCTTCACCTGTCCTCTGTCCGAGTCTCCCAACGCCGAGGCGGAGCAGGCAATTATCAGCTTCGCCGACGGATATTTCAGCGGGAATCAGCTTCTCATGCTGAGCAATTACTACGGTGACAGCGACAATTTGAAGGATGTATACACGCAAAACGCCAGCCTGGTGCGGCTGGTGGCCCTGCGGGGGCTGGAGGAGCTGGATGCGCGAATCCAGGAAAACGGCTCCGCCGCGGTGTCCCTGGTCTTCCTGGAATCGGAGACGGACGACTCCTACACCTACCTGAGCATGGATGTTATGAAAACCCAGGCAGGCTACCGGGTGTGCTTCCACGGCCTGGAAAAATAGTGCTCAGAGGGAAAGATACAAAATAGCTGAAATGAGGGAAACTCTTCTGCTATCTTATATCTTCTATCTCATATTTTATATCTGATAATGAGGAAGGATTGTGTTACCATGAAAAAAATTGTCATCGCATTTCTGTCACTGCTTTTCCTGCTGGCCGCCTGTTCCGCCCGGGAAACTGGCGGCACCGGCGAAGCAAGCAGCGAAGACACCACCCGCGTTTCTTTTCCCATTTCCGCAGAGATAGACGGCTTTGCCATGACCCCCGAGGGGGGCAATGCCGCCGTTCAGCTGACCATTCGTGTGCTGGAGGTCTCGGAGGGCGAGGAAGCGTATCAAAAAATCGCCCCCCAGGGAGCGGAGGCTCCGGCGGAGGGCAAGGAGTATATCGTCGTTTCCCTGGAGGTTCGCTACGAGGGCGGAGAATTGGAAACGCTGGACTTCACCGAGAACTACCCGGCATCATGGGTAGCGGCCAGAATCCACTTTAACATCCCCAATGAAAACAGCAATACGGAGGATGTGACCAGCTATCTTGCGAATCCCATCTGGGGACACGTTCTGGGCAAGGGGGAGAGCGTCACCGGGGAAATTGCCTTCCTTCAGGACATCGGCAACACCCAGCCGCTGTATTTTGTAGGCTACAACCAGGTTGCGACCTTCCAGATTCATTAAAAAGCAGCGCAAAAACCCCTCTGGAAAAATCCAGAGGGGAATTTGAGCATCAATCAAGAGGGATATTAGTAGTACTTTCTCTTGTTCTTACGGGCGGCCTCGGACTTCTGCTTACGCTTCAGGCTGGGGCTGACGTAATGCTCGCGCTTCTTCACTTCGGCAATGACGCCCTCCTTGGCACAGCTGCGCTTAAACCGACGCAGAGCACTCTCCAGAGACTCATTCTCCTTAACGCGAATTTCAGACATGGTTTTCCCTCCCTCCGACGCATCCGGCTCAATCCAGGATGCTTTCAGGGCCTTACCGGCTTGGTATATTATATAGCCTTCTTCCCCATATGTCAAGGAAAAACCACAGAATTTACAAATTTTTTCTGGATTACTTGACGATGAGGTTTACCAGCTTATTTTTGACCACGATGGTCTTGACCACCTTGCCCCCCTGTTTTTCCAGGAAGCGGGCGATTTTTTCGTCGGCAAGCACGTTCGCAACCACCTTTTCGTTCTCCAGGTCGGCCTCCATCACCACGGTGCCCCGCATCTTGCCATTGATCTGGACGGCCATAGTCACCTCGCTGTCCCGGCATTTTTCCTCAGAGTAGGTGGGCCAGCTCTCGTAGGCGATGGTATCCTCATGGCCCAGCAGCTGCCAGATTTCCTCGCCCACATGAGGGGTAATGCAGGAGAGCATCTTGATGAAGCCCTCGGCGTACTCCTTGGGGCAGGTGCCGTTCTTGTAGACCTCGTTGACGAAGACCATCATCTGGGCAATGGCGGTGTTGAAGCCCAGGGACTCAAAATCATTCGTCACCTTTTTCACGGTCTGGTGGTAGATTTTGGTGAGCTTGCCGTCGTTTTCCGCCGTGATGTTGCCGCTCTCGGTGAAGAAATTCCACACCCGGTTGATGAACTTTTTGGCGCCCGCCACACCGGTGGTACTCCAGGGCTTGGAGACCTCCAGGGGGCCCATGAACATCTCATACAGCCGCAGGGTATCCGCGCCGTAATCCCGCACCACGTCGCTGGGATTCACCACGAACTCGGGGTAGCGCTTGCCCATCTTGATGCCGTTTTCTCCCAGGATCATGCCCTGGTGCACCAGTTTCTGGAAGGGCTCCTTCACCGGGGACAGGCCCTGGTCATAGAGGAACCGGTTCCAAATCCGGGAATACATCAGATGGCCCACCGCGTGCTCCGGGCCGCCCACATACAAATCCACCGGCATCCAGTGCTTCAGAAGCTCCGGGTCGCAGAACTGCTTGTCGTTGTGGGGGTCGATATAGCGCATGTAGTACCAGGAGGAGCCGGCGCTGCCGGGCATGGTGGAGGTCTCCCGGACGCCGTGGATGCCGTTTCTGTCATACTGCTTCCATTCGGTGGCGTTTTCCAGAGGGGCTTGACCGTTGCGGCCCTTGTAGTCCTCCAGCTCGGGCAGGATCAGGGGCAGCTCCTCATCGGGCAGGAAGTAGGTCTTGCCGTCGTCGGTGTACACACAGGGAACGGGCTCGCCCCAGTAGCGCTGGCGGGCAAAAATCCACTCCCGGAAATGGTAGTTGTCCTTTCTTCTGGCCACGCCCAGTTTTTCCAGCTTGCAGGTGATGGCCTCCTTGGCCTCCTCCACCGTCAGTCCGGTGAACTCCTCGGAGTTGATCAGGCGGCAGCCCTTGCCCAGGTAGTCCTGCTTCTCGAAGGCGCATTCGGACACGTCCCGTCCCTCAATGACCTGAATCATGGGGATGCCGTGGACCTGGGCGTACTCGAAGTCACGCTGGTCGTGGCTGGGCACCGCCATCACCGCGCCGGTGCCGTAGTTCGCCAGGACGAAATCGCCGATGAACACGGGAACCTGCCTGCCGTTCACAGGGTTGATGGCGTACACACCCTGAAGGCGGCAGCCGGACTTGCCCTTGTTCAGCTCCGTGCGGTCCATGTCGCTCTTCTTCACAGTCTCGTCGATGTAGGCTCTGACCTCGTCCTTGTTCTGGATGCGGTCCATCAAATCCTGGACGATCTTGCCGTCGGGGGCCAGCACCATGAAGGTGATGCCGTAGATGGTCTCGATGCAGGTGGTATAGATGGAGAACTGGCCGCCGCCCACCAGCTGGAAGTCCACCTCCACGCCGGTGCTCTTGCCAATCCAGTTGCGCTGGATTTCCTTGGTGGACTCGGGCCAGTCGATTTCGTCCAGCCCCTCTAGCAGCTTCTCGGCAAAGGCGGGCTGGTCGATGACCCACTGCATCATATTCTTCTTGACCACGGGATAGCCGCCCCGCTCGGATTTGCCGTCGATGACCTCGTCGTTGCTCAGCACCGTGCCCAGCTCCTCGCACCAGTTCACGGGCATCTCAATCCGCTTGGCATAGCCCGCCTCGTAGAGCTTCTTGAAAATCCACTGGGTCCACTTGTAGAACTCCGGGTCGGAGGTGGCGACCTGTTTGGACCAGTCGTAGTCAAAGCCCAGCTCCTTCAGCTGCGCGGAGAAGGTCTTGATGTTCTCCTGGGTGAAGCCGTTGGGGTGGTTGCCGGTGTTCACGGCGTACTGCTCCGCGGGCAGGCCGAAGGAGTCGTAACCCATGGGGTGGAGCACATTGTAGCCCTGCATCCGCTTCATCCGGGACATGATGTCCGTGGCGGTGTAGCCCTCGGGATGGCCGGCGTGCAGGCCCACCCCGGAGGGGTAGGGGAACATATCCAGCACATAATACTTGGGCTTGGAGAAGTCCCACACGTCGGTGTGGAAGGTGTCGTGCTCCTGCCAGTATTTGTGCCATTTTGCCTCGATGCTTGCGTAATCATAGTTCATGGCGAACATTCCTCTCTAAACCGCGTCAGGGCGCGGCGATAATTTCCTGTAGATCGATTTCCTCGGCATCGGCCCAGAGCCGCTCCAGGTCGTAGAATTTCCGGGCCTCCTGGGTGAACACGTGAACCACGATGGAGCCAAAGTCCAGCAGCTCCCAGCTGTTGCCCCGGTGGCCCTCCCGGCCCAGCATGGGCTCACCCAGCTGCTCCATGGTGTACTCGGCGTAGTCGCAGAGGGTTTTGACATGGGTGTTGGAGGTGCCGGTGCAGATGAGGAAATAGTCCGCCAGGCTGCTGACCTTGGCGATTTTCAAAAGCTTGATGTCCATGCCCTTCTTGGAATCCAGGCATTTGGTGACTTCATAGGCAATTTCTTTTGGGGTTAACATTGGCATTTCTCCTTTATATGCAGGTGGTGTTCAAATAGTCCAGCGCCTCCCGGGACTGGCTGGATACTTCACTGCCCTGATTTTTCAGGTGCTCCAGGGTCATTTCCAGCCCCAGCTTCAGCGCCGCGGTGAGGTCCGAAAAGGCCAGCCGGCGCAGCCGCTCCACCCCGGGGAAGTCCCGGTTGGGCTCCATATAATCGGCCACATACACAATCTTTTCCAGGGTGTTCATCCCGGCCTTGCCGGTGGTGTGGCTGCAAATGGCGCTGACCACTGCCTCATTCTCCCCGAAAATCCGCTCCGCCACCAGGCTTCCGGTGAGAGCATGGAGGGTTTTGGGGTATTTTCTGGAAAAATCGTCTAACATTTTACCATAAGCGCCGCACAATGTCAATTGCAGCGGGCCGTCCAGGGCCTTGGTGATGTCGTGAAGCAGCCCCGCCCGGGCGGCGTCGGTCTCATCCGCTCCCCAGCGCCGGGCCAGCTCCACACAGGTGTCCCGGCAGCCCAGCACATGGCGCACCCGGTTGGGATTCAGCAGCCGGATCACGATGGGCTCCAGCGTCTCCATGGGAAGGTGCTTCCAATTGGCGGCGGCGTCATAGAGGCGGTTGTCACAGATGTATTGTGCCACAGCGGGGGGAAGAAATGCGTCGGCACAGCGAAAAGCCAGCAGCCGGCGCAGCTGGGTGGAGGAGATTTCTGTCACCGGATTGTCCAGCACGGCGACTCTGGCCCCCAGGGCGGACAGCTCCCGGGCCGTCTGGGCAATGGCCTCCCCTTCCCCCTTCTGTCCCCGGGAGAGGACTGCCAGATCTGCCAAAGCGACGATCTGCTCCGCATTTTTCCACTGGGGGAAGATGCCGAACTGGTCCGAACCCAGCAGCAATGTAAACGCTGCCTGGGGATATTTTTCCCGCAGAGCCAGGAGGGTATCCCGGGTGTAGCCCTGGGCCTTCTGGGCAATCTCAATGTCCGACACCTCCAGCTTTTCCCGTCCCTCCGCCGCCAGATATGTCATGGCCAGCCGCTGCTGCGGCGTGGGCGAAGAGAGGGACAGCTGCTTGTGGGGCACCTCAAAGGCGGGCACCAGCAGCACCCGGTCAAGCCCCAGAGCCCGGGCCGCCGCCTCCGCTCCCCGGATGTGGCCCAGATGCGGCGGGTTAAAGCACCCGCCGAAAATTCCGATTTTCTCCATATGCCTCTCCTCCCTGCTTTGCCGGATGGATAAAGATGTTTTCGGATTCTGTCTCATAGCGCTTTTTCAGAGAAAAATATAAAATCTTGTGTCAATCGGCAAATTGTTATTCAGCTTTGTATTTGCTTTATGATAAGATTTATATTTTCTTCAAAATGAAAATGCAACCTCTCTGCAAGAGCCTTTCCCAGTGTACTCTTTCCAGTACCGTTTAACCCGCATACAATAATTCCTGTTCCCATATGTTAATCCTCTAAATTCCCCATTTACCGGGCCAAACCGATACGCTCAATTCCTGATTCATAACTATTTTTTCAGCTGCTTTTCCCGGTCACGCTCAATGGCCTTGGCAATGGCCTGTTCCCGGAAATAGGCGTTGCGCTGCTCTTTGACCTTCTTTTCGGCCTGGCGGCGGGCATGGATTCCCTTGCGCACCGGGTCGGATTTGCTCACAGGCGTTTCCTTCCGCTTGGCCCGGCCGGTCTGGTTGCGCTCCTGCTGGCACTTTTCACTGAACCGGTAAATGACGAATTTGGAGCCCAGGCAGGCAACTCCTTCGGCCCCCGTGGCCTGGCAGATGGCGTCGCTGACCTCCCGGGGAGACAGCAGCGCTCCTTCCAGCACCTTTCCCTTCACCAGTTCCCGAGCGGTGAGCAGATTTTCCGCCTCCGCGATCACCGCCTCGGTGACGCCCCCCTTGCCCACCATCAGGGTGGTGTCCAGGGCGTTGGACTGGGCCCGCAGCTCGGCCCGTTCTTTACTTGTCAGCATAGCCTGCCTCCTTGAGCTTTTGATAGAATACTTTCAGGGCGTTGGCCCGGTGGGAAACCTGATTCTTCTCCTCGGGACTCATCTCCGCCGTGGATTTCCCCATGGGGGGATAGTAAAAAATGGGGTCATAGCCGAAGCCGTTCTCCCCCACGGGGGCACGGAGCAGCTCGCCGTGAATCTCTCCCCGGGCCTGGATGGTCTGCCCCTGGGGAGTGACCAGGGTGATGACGCAGACGAACTGGGCCTGGCGCGCGCCGTCGGGCACCTGCTCGGTATTTTTCAGCAGCAGCTGGAGTCTTCCCCAGTCGTCCAGAGTGGGGTCAAAGCCATAGCGGGCGGAATAGATGCCCGGCTCCCCGTTCAGGGCGTCCACGGCAATGCCGGAATCGTCCGCCAGGGCGGGCAGCCCTGTGGCCTTCATCACCGCCTGGGCCTTCAGGAAGGAATTCTCCTCAAAGGTGGTGCCGGTCTCCTCCACGTCGATGTCCACTCCCAGCTGGGACTGCAGCACCAGCTCCATGCCAAATTTTCGGGTGATCTGGCTGATTTCCTCCAGCTTGTGCTTGTTTTTGCTTGCCAATACGACTTTCATAGCTTCTCCTTAAAACAGCGCCTTGACGAAATCCTCCGCCACGAAGGGCATCAGATCGTCCTCCTGCTCTCCCACGCCGATGAACTTCACCGGGATTTGCAGGGCATCCGCCACAGCAATGACGATGCCGCCCTTGGCGGTGCCGTCCAGCTTGGTCAGGGCGATGGCGGTGACTCCCGCAATCTCCTTGAACTGCTTGGCCTGAATCAGGCCGTTCTGGCCGGTGGTACCGTCCAGCACCAGCAGCACCTCCCGGCTGGCCCGGGGCAGCTCCCGTTCCACCACCCGGGTGATTTTGTTCAGCTCGTTCATCAGATTCACCTTGTTGTGGAGCCGTCCGGCGGTGTCGATGATCACCACATCCACATCCTTTGCCTTGGCGGACTGGATGCCGTCGTACACCACGGAGGCGGGGTCGGCCCCCTCGTGCTGGCGGACGATGGCGGCCCCGCTGCGCTCCGCCCAGATTTCCAGCTGGTCGGCGGCGGCGGCCCGGAAGGTATCGGCGGCCACCAGCAGCACCTTCTTGCCCTGCTGAACCTGCTGCTTGGCAATCTTGCCGATGGTGGTGGTCTTGCCCACGCCGTTGACGCCGATGACCAGGATCACGCTGGGCAGGGTTTTCAGCGTCAGCTCCGGGTTGCCCACGTTCACCATGTCCACCAGAATCTCCTGGAGGGCCTGCCGGGCCTCCTGAGCCTGGCGGATGTGCCGCTCGGATACCGCCTTGCGCAGGCGCTCTGTTGCCTTGGAGGCAGTCTCCACCCCCAAGTCCGCCAGAATCAGGCTCTCTTCCAGCTCGTCATAGAAGTCGTCATCCAGCTCGGAGGCGGAAAAAATGTCGTTAAAGGTCTCGCTGATGGCCTCCCGGGTCTTCACCAGACTCTGCTTGATCTTGTCAAAAAATCCCATAGATTGATTCCTTTCCGATTGTTGTAATGTGTATATCCGTTTTGCTCGACAAATTGGTGTTTGGCGGGATGTCCGTAGGGCTTATGTCATGACCCCGCCAAATCGGTATTGGCTTTTTGACAGCACGTTGGATGGAACCA
>CAZYWM010000035.1:0-11240 GCA_964651615.1 uncultured Oscillospiraceae bacterium
AAGCCGACTTCTTTGGTTACTTTCTTGTTCGGAGACAAGAAAGTAACACCCCCCCGTCTGGCACCGCAGACGAAAATGACTTTCCATTTTCCGAAGACCAGGTGCTCCCCGACCCCTGCCGGGGGCCTTCCTTTCTTGTGTCGGCAAGAAAGGAAGCAAAGAAGCCGACCGGGGAGGCGCTGAATGTCGCGCTCCCGCGCGCCAAAGCCGCCCTCCCCTGGCCCTTCCCGGCGCGCACTTGGGAGCAAAGAGAAAGCTTTCAGAAAAGTTTACCGCAAAAGCGTTACCGGGCGGGTCAGGGAAAAAGCGATGACAGTCCAGCTCCGTGCGAAATTGGCCGCGGGCCCTGCCCGCCAAACACCAATTTGTCGGTTTCCGGAAAACACCGCCCGCTCCCGGGGTGGGAGCGGGTGGCGGGGTTATTTTTCCAGAATCACCGGGCAGTGGGTGTCCAGGGCGCTTTTTATGTGGGCGGCGGCTTCCTCCGCGGTCAGCTTCCGCTGTTCGCCGGTGGCCATGTTCTTGACGGAGCAGACTCCTTCGTTGATCTCGTCCTCTCCCAGCAGAACGGCAAAGGGAACCCCCAGCTTGTTGGCATAGGCCATCTTCTGCTTGAATTTCTTCTGCTCGCCGTAGAGCTGCACCCGCAGACCGGCGCCGCGGAGCTTTTCCGCCAGGGCGATGGCCGGGGCGGGGCTCTCGGTCATGGGCAGCACCAGAGCGTCGGCAGGGGCGCTGGGCAGGGCGGGGTTTAAGAGGCCCTGTTCGTCCAGCACGTAGAAGAGCCTGGTCAGGCCGATGGAAATGCCCACGCCGGGCAGGGCCTTGTCGATGTAGTAGCCCGCCAGATTGTCGTACCGGCCGCCGGAGCAGACGGAACCGATCTCCGGGTGATCCAGCAGGGTGGTCTCATAGACGGTGCCGGTGTAGTAGTCCAGGCCCCGGGCAATGGTCAAATCAACGGCGAAATTCTCCTCCGGCACTCCAAAGGCGGCCAGGTTGGCGGTGACGGCTTTCAGCTCTGCCAGACCCTGGTCGAAGAGCTCGTTCTTCCCGGCATAGCCCTCCAGGGCGGCAATCACTTCCGCGTTGGACCCCTGAACGGCCATGAATTTCAGAATTTCATCCGCCTGCTCCGCACTCAGGTCGCAGTCCTCCTGCAAAATGGCCTTCACCTTGTCGGCGCCGATTTTATCCAGCTTGTCCACGGTGCGCATGATGTCCCCGGATTTCTCCGTCAGGCCCAGCATGGCGTAGAAGCCGTTGAGAATCTTCCGGTTGTTCACCCGAATCTGGAACCGGGTCAGGCCGAAGCCGGTGAACACCTTGTAGATGATGGCGGGGATTTCCGCCTCGTTGAGGATGTCCAGCTTGCCGTCGCCGATGATGTCGATGTCCGCCTGGTAGAATTCCCGGAACCGGCCCCGCTGGGCCCGCTCCCCCCGGTAGACCTTGCTGATCTGGAACCGGCGGAAGGGGAAGGCCAGCTCACTGTAGTGCAGGGCCACGTATTTTGCCAGGGGCACGGTGAGGTCGAACCGGAGGGCCAGGTCGCTGTCCCCCTTCTGGAAGCGGTAGATCTGCTTCTCCGTCTCGCCGCCGCCCTTGGCCAGCAGAATCTGGGCGTCCTCGATGGCGGGGGTGTCCAGGGGGGCGAAGCCATAGGAGGCATAGGTACGGCGGAGAATCTCCGCCATGGTCTCAAATTGAATTTGCTTTTCCGGCAGCAGCTCCATAAAGCCGGAGAGGGTACGGGGTTTGATGATTTCCATAATCAGATTCCTTTCAAGAAAACCGCCCGCCGAAATTGGTGGGCGGAAAAATGCGCAGAATCCCCCCAGGGAGGATCAGCAGGGATTGCGTCTGGGGGCTCCGGCGGAGCCGTTAGAAACGGGTCTTGGTGTGCAGCATTTCCCGCCAGTCCAGGTCGCCCCGTTGCAGGCCCATGATGAACATCTCGGCGCTGGCCAGGTTGGTGGCGATGGGCACATTGTGCTTGTCACAGTGGCGGATGGTCTCGATCATCTGGCTGTCATCCCAGGGGTCGATGGTGTTGGGGTCGGTGAACAGCAGCACCAGGTCGATTTCGTTGTAGGCGATGCGGGCGTTGATCTGCTGATGGCCGCCCTGCTTGTGGGAAAGAAGCAGGGTGATGGGCAGACCGGTATTGTCTACGATCAGGCGGCCGGTGGTGGCGGTGGCGAACAGATTGTGCTTCATCAGCACGCTCTTGTAGGCAGTGCAGAACTGAACCATCAGTTCCTTCTTCTTGTCATGTGCCAGAAAAGCGATATTCACAACGGTCACTCCTTCTTTATATCATGGGAGCCTTAGCTCCCGGGGACGCATTAGCGGAAGGGAATGGGCTGACGGACTCCCTGGAGGCGCTGGGCGATCCGGCGGTAGGCTCTGGCGGCGTCGCACCGGCTGGCGTATTGCAGCAGGGGCGCTGAGAAGGCGGCGGCCAGGGTCACGTGAGGGTCCTCCAGCACGATTCCGGCCAGGGGCAGTCCGGCGGTATCCATGATGTCGTCGATGGTCATCCGGACGGTGGAGAGCATGGATTTGTCCACCCGGTTCACCACCAGCCGGACGCCGGTTTTTCCGGCCAGCTCCAGCAGCTCTCCGACTCTGGCGGCGTCCCGCACAGCGGCGGGGCCTGCGCCGGTGACCAGGAGAAACTGGTCCGCCGCGCCGGTGGCCAGGCGGAAGCCCGCGTCCACCCCGGCGGGAGCATCCAGAAAAATAAAATCGAATTCCGACCGGGCCCGGTAGAGCAGCTGGGTGAAGGGCTCGGGGTCGATGTCTTCGGCGCTCCGGTTCATGGGGGCGGTGAGGAAGCTCAGGTTCGGATAGATGCCATGACGGGGGGCGTTGTTCAGATCGTAGCCGTACTCGGAAACGTCCAGGAAGGACAGGTTCCCGCTGTCGGACATGCCCAGGGAAATATCCAGATTGCGCAGCCCCACGTCGCAGTCCACGCAGAGCACCCGCTTCCCGCCCTCGGCCAGGGCGGTGGCAATTCCGGCGCAGACAGAGGTTTTCCCGGTGCCGCCCTTGCCGGAAACAACAGCATACACTTCGCCCAAGCCCATCGCCCCTCATCATAGTTTCCTCCATTATAAAGTAATTTCCCACAAAAATCAATAGGAAAATCACAGTCTGAAAAAGAAATTTCATCAATTTAACCAAAGGAAAATCCTGATTCCCGAAAACCCACGGGAAATGGGAGAAGTGGAAAAAAAGACTTGCACCCTGGGGGAAACTGATATATAATTTACCTGTAAAAAATGGGCATTTTGCCCGGATATATGGAGGTTGATTCCAATGTTCACTGCAATGATTGAAACCTTGAAGAAAAATCCCCGGAAAATCGTCTTTACCGAGGGCACCGACAATCGTATCCTGGAGGCCACTTCCCGGCTGGTGGAGGGCGGGTTCCTGACCCCCGTGCTGGTTGGCAATGTGGAGGCGGTCAAGGCCGCTGCCGCCAAGGGCGGCTTCAATATTGAGGGCGTGGAGATTCTGGACCCCGCTACCTACGCCGGTATGGACGAAATGGTGGAGACCATGGTTGCCCTGCGCAAGGGCAAGATGTCTGCCGACGAGTGCCGTGCCGCTCTGAGCAAGGGCAACTACTTCGGCACCATGCTGGTCAAGCAGGGCAAGGTGGACTGCCTGCTGGGCGGCGCTACTTACTCCACCGCCGATACCGTCCGTCCTGCCCTGCAGCTGGTGAAGACCAAGCCCGGCGCCCACCTGGTTTCCTCCTGCTTCATCATGGTTCGCGGCGATGAGAAGCTGGCCATGGGTGACTGCGCCATCAACATCAGCTATGAGGACACCGTGGACAAGGAGGGCAACGTGGTGGTTTCCGCTGCCCAGAAGCTGGCCGAGGTGGCCGTGGAGACCGCCAAGACTGCCAAGGTCTTCGGCATCGACCCCAAGGTCGCCATGCTGAGCTTCTCCACCAACGGCTCCGGCAAGGGCGGCACGGTGAAGCTGAGCCACGACGCCACCGCCATCGCCAAGCAGATGGCTCCCGAGCTGATGATCGACGGCGAGATGCAGTTTGATGCCGCCGTGGCTCCCGAGGTTGGCCAGCTGAAGTTCCCCGGCTCCCCTGTGGCGGGCTATGCCAACACCTTCATCTTCCCCAACATCGAGGCCGGCAACATCGGCTATAAGATCGGCCAGCGTCTGGGCGGCTTCGAGGGCTACGGCCCCATCCTCCAGGGCCTGGCTGCCCCCATCAACGACCTGTCCCGGGGCTGCAACGCCGAGGAAGTCTACAAGATGGCCATCATCACCGCCGCTATGGCGTAATCTTTTCAAGACATTTGGGGCTGCCTTCGGGCAGCCTCAAATTTTTTCACCTTTTCGGTCAGAAGAAGGCCGCCTTTTGCGTCATATGGGGTAAAGGCCTTTGATACCACACGAAATGGAGGAAACCCTATGAACGATGAACAGATTGTGGCGCTGTACTTCGCCCGGGACGAACAGGCGCTGGTTCAGACGGAGGAGAAATACGGCGGCTACTGCTTTTCCCTGGCAAATCGGATTCTGTGCAGTCCCCCCGATGCGGAGGAGACGGTCAGCGACACCTATCTGAAAGCCTGGCAGTCCATCCCGCCCACTCGCCCCAGGGTGCTGCGGCAGTTTCTGGCGAAGATCACCCGGAACCTGGCCTTCAGCCGGTGGCGGACCGACCACGCCCAAAAACGGGGCGGGGGAGAAGTCCAGCTGGCGCTGGAGGAGCTGGAGGAGTGCGTGGGCACGGACTCCGACGTGGAGGCGGCCTGGGAGGCCAAGGAATTGACCAAGGCCATCGCCGCCTTCCTGGACACCCAGCCGGAGCGGGAGCAGAATGTGTTCCTCCGCCGCTACTTCTTCGTGGAGGATACGACTGCCATCGCCCAGCGCTTTCATATGAAGCCGGAGGCGGTTCTCAAAAGCCTGAGCCGCACCCGGCAAAAGCTGAAAGCACACTTGACGCAGGAGGGATACATATTATGAAGGCGGAAGAACTATTTTTGGCCATCGGGCGCTTGGGGGAGAACAGACTGGAAAAGACAGAGGGGAAAAACAGCGGCCACTCCGGCGGAAAGCTGGGGCGGCTGCTGCTGGCGGCGGTGATTGCTACGGCCCTGATCGGCACGGCCTTCGCTGCTGTGGGCTTTCTTCTTTACGACAACCCGGCACAGATGATCCAGGGCCTGTATGGGGAGCACACCGGCTTCGACAAAGAGGAGCCCAGCCTGGTTTCCGACCCTCAGAAGCCCTGGCCCAATTCCATGGTGCAGCCGGGGTATGAAAAGACGCCTGTGGAAGAAACGGTAGCCCAGGAGCTGGAAAAATGGGTCTCCCCGGTAGGCCAGACCGTTCAGACTGATGGCTATCAGCTGACGGTGGACGCCTACGTCTATGACAATGAAACCCGCAGCGGCTTCATCACTCTGGCCCTGGAGCATGACGAGCCTCTGGATGAAACCAGGCTGCAAAAGCAACCCAATGGGGGGATTTGGCCTTATATGCTGGAGATCAACCAGTATGGCTACGCCTATCAGATTCCTGAAAAGACCACGGACGGCTGCCTTGCTATGACCTACTATTTCCACACGGACAATCCTGCTGCCGGCGCTGTCTTTGCCATTACCCTGGCGAACCGCGATGAGCAGGAGGCGCAGAAGGAAGCCCAAGACCGGGCGGAGCAGGAACGGACGGATTACATCGCCGCCCGGAAGGAGGAGCTTCGCCAGGAGCTGACCGCAGAGGAGGCGGCGGCAAAGCTGCAGGAGGTTCAGAACATGTCTGGCTATACCGGCTTTTACGACGACTACTATTTCCTGGCCGCCTATGAATTTGACCGGGCCCACCAAACCCGACAAGTGGATCCTCTGGAGGATATTCAGCAGCGCCTTCGCCGGGAGCTGACAGCGGAGCAGGCAGAGCAGAAGCTTCGCGACCTGCTGGGAGATGGCCATGTGGATCAGGCCTTCGCTGGGAGAACAGAAGAAATAACAGTGGCGGCCTATCGGATTCTGGCCGGACTGGAGCAGGACGCCCAACCTCAGCCCAATAAAATCATTATTTCCCTGCCAGAAAGCGGCTCCCTGCCAAATAGAACCTTCGGAAATGGAGATGTGATGGTGAATGCCCTGTGCATCCGAATCAATGACGAGAAGTATTCTATGGGAGGCTCCAGTGAGATTTGCCTGAATATGAAGGACGGCTCCACTTTCGTTGTACGCAATGGCCAGATGGACAATACGCTTTTTCAGCTATCCGTGGAGGACGGTCTCTGCCTGTGTATGCTCAACAGCGCCGTGAACATTGACGACATTGTTTCGGTGGAGGCCATCGGCACTACCCAGTCCGCAACCCTGCTGCCGGATTAGACCCCGTAGGAATATGCCCCAACTGCAAAAGCATCCGTATGGACAAAAGCCATACGGATGTTTTTGTTACTTTACGGTCTTCTCCCGCCACTTCTGGTTGCCGGTGGCGGCGAACTGGTTGCGCAGGGTGATGGAACCGTCGTCGTTGAGGACGAACCAGAGCATGTCCGAATCCAGGGGCCGGAGGCCGCCCCGGGCCTGGGTGTCCAGGACGCTGAGGGCCATGGCATAGGTGCCGTCGGTATAGGGGGCGTTTTCGTCATAGCCCTGCCACTGGTTGGGCCGGGCAATTTCGTCGATCAGGCTTTGGCCGTAGCCGTTGGCCCGGTCCTCGGAGCGGTTGACGGCCACCCACATGATGATGGTCTTTACATTGTCCGACCGGCCAGCGCCCACGGAATCCGCCAGCCTTGCCAGCGCTACCGCCTCCTGATTGACGGGCGGCTGGGTGGGAGTGGTGTCTTCGGTGGTTTCCACGGTGGAAATCTCCGGCTCTGTGGCCTCGGGCTGAACCTCGGCTTTCTTGCCGGGAAGGAGCGCCAAAATGAGCAGCAGCAGAATCAGCGGCGACCACAGCCGAATGTCGTAGTACCACCGCACATCCTCCCCCAGGTGGGTGAGAAAGGCTGGAATGGGCAGACTGCGCTTTTTCTTGCGCCGCCTCACCCGGGGGGCCATCCCTTCGTCTTTCTTTGATGTTTCAATCTCATCCATACGATCATCTCCTCCTTTGTTCGCCCCGGGGCGAGCCGCTGCGGCATTTTTCTCCCGGGACTTCCATTATAACGGGAAATAGATAAATATTTCGTCGAATTCTCTGCGGCCCGGAAAGGGCGACACTGAATTCTTCTGGGGAAATGATAACATATTCAATGGAAAAAGTCAAATTTTTCTGTGTTTTCATTGGTTATGTAAACTTTTTGAACAAATTATGTCAACGGAGCAACCCGATCCGCTTTTGTTGAGAAACAAATAATTTGCTATCTTTCCGGAAATATGATATGATAACTGTCTGGCAGAGGCTTGCGCCCTGTTTTATAAAAAACATCTTTACGATAAACCATTCAGGAAAGAAGCTTGAACCATGGGAAAACTCATTGTAATTGAAGGACTGGACGGCAGCGGCAAGGGAACCCAGGCCGGGGAGCTGGTGAAGAACCTGGAGGCCCGGGGGGAGCGGGTGCGGAAGATTTCCTTCCCCAACTATTCCTCCGACTCCTCCGCTCTGGTCAAAATGTACCTGGGCGGCCAGTTCGGCAGCAATCCCGGGGATGTGAACGCCTACGCCGCCTCCACATTCTATGCGGTGGATCGCTACGCCTCCTTCAAGCAGAACTGGGAGTCCTTCTATGCCCAGGGGGGCATCCTGGTGGCGGACCGGTACACCACCTCCAACGCCGTCCACCAGTGCAGCAAGCTGCCCCGGGAGCAGTGGGACGAATATTTGCGGTGGCTCTTCCACTTTGAATATGACCTGCTGGGCATTCCCGCCCCGGACATGGTGGTGTATCTCCGGGTGGACCCGCTGGTGAGCCAGCGGCTGATGACGCAGCGCTACCGGGGGGACGAGAGCCGGAAGGACATCCACGAGGGGAACCTGCCCTACCTCAACCGCAGCCGCCAGGCGGCGGAGTATTGCAGCGGGAAGCTGGGCTGGCGGCAGATTGACTGCTGCGCCGCCGACGGAATGCGCCCGGTGGAATCCATCCAGCGGGAAATCCTCAGCCTGGTGACAAAGGAGATTTCATGAAAGATTTTCTGTATTGGATTGTCTACCGCCTGGCGGACATCCACAGCTGGATCATGCAGCTGAACAACAATCTGGAACCAAATTTTTCCGACAAGGAGCTCCATTTTCTGGTGATCGGCGGGGTGGGGATGGTCATTTTCCTGGTGGTCCACCCAATCGTGAAGTTTCTGGTCAGGCGGGGCTGGGTGATGGCTGTTTCCTGGCTGTACACCCTGACGCTGATTGTGGTGCTTACCTTCGGCATTGAGATCGGCCAAAAGGTCACATCCACCGGAACCATGGATTTCGCGGATATTGTCTTCGGCATCGGAGGCTTTTTGGCGGGCTTTGCCATCTATTTGGTGTTGGCACTAATCTGGAAGATAGTCCGCAAAATCTTCCGGAAAAAATAGTGTACAAAAATTTGGACAGTTTTTCTGATAAGATTCTCATAGGCGTGAGCCATGTCAAGACTTGTTTTTCATTTTTTTCCGTGGTATGATTCACGTCGAGTTTTGCGTTAAGGAGAATCGTGTCATGCAACAACATACACCCCTGCGGATGCGGGACCTTGCCGCCCGGGAACGGGAGGCCTACAGTAAAATTCCCGGTATGAAGGAGCTGCTTCGTGCCGCCCCCGATCAATGGGGGGCCGTGGAGTACCGCTATCCGGATGCCGCCTTTGCCTTGATGGTGGCCAATCACTTGTCCATGGGCAACCAGGAGCAGAATGCCATCCACCAGAAGGCATACCTGGCCATCCTGGACGGGGAGCCCATTCAAAACGTCCGCTTCCGCTATGACTATGACCTGGAGCAGTATTTGGAGCGGCACATGTGGGATTAAGAAAGCGCCCCGCCGGGATTCCGGCGGGGTAATTGTATATTTTGCTTGAATTTGGGGGAAGGAAGTAGTATACTGTGCACAGACAACCGACCGTGAGGTGCGTATATGGAAATACTGTTTGTTTCGGATTATGTGTGCCCCTATTGCCTGGTGGCGAAGGAAGCCCTTCGGCGGGCTCTGGAGAAGCTGGGGGTGGAGGCGAAAATTACCGATCAGCCCTTTGAGCTGACCCCGGAGCCCCGAGAGCGGGTGGACACCTACCACGATCAGCGCCGCCGGGAGGGGTATCAGGTATTGGTGGAGCCCTGCCGCCAGCTGGGACTTGACATGAAGCTGCCGCCCAGGGTGATTCCCCGGCCCTATACCCGGCTGGCCTTCGAGGGCTGGTACTATGCCTGCGACCACGGCAAGGGTGAAAGCTACAACGACCTGGTGTACCGGGCCTACTTCCTCCAGGAGCTGGACATCGGCGACCGTTCCGTGCTGGCCAGTCTGGCGGAGCAGGCGGGGCTGGACGGGGCGGACTTCACAAAGGCCCTGGAAGAGGGCAGGTACACCGAAAAGGAGCGCCAGGCCGTCCGCTATGCCCGGGAGGTGCTGAAGCCCCAGGGGGTGCCCACCATCATTGTGGACGGGAGAAGGCTCAGCCTGAAGGACTATACGGAATCCGAGATGCTGCAAGCGCTGAACGACGCCGCCTTTTCCGCCCAGGGCCATTTCTGCGGCCCGGAGGGATGCTGAAGCGCAGGGAAGATATGAGATACAAGATAATTTGGAGTTAGGAATGAGAAGTCAGAAATTTTCCTCGTGATACCGCGGGTATCCTGTTAAATTCCTAACTATTTAAATACAGGAGAATTACATGGATAAAACATACAAAATCCTGGTGATCAATCCAGGCTCCACCTCTACCAAGGTGAGCTATTTTGAAAACGAGAAGAATGTGTACACCGAGAGTGTCTTCCACGATGCCCCGGTGCTGCTGTCCTACCCCACGGTGAACGACCAGATTCCCATGCGCCGGGCCTTCATCGAGGATTTCGTGGCCCGGCATGGCCTGAAGCTCTCTCAAATGGATGCCTTCGTGGGCCGGGGCGGCAGCGCCTATCCCCAGGAGTCCGGGGTGATGGAGATCGATGAGCAGCTGGTGGCCCACACCGCTTCCGGTGTGGGGGGCAGCGACCATCCCGCCAAGCTGGGGGTCATGCTGGCCTATGAGCTGTGCCGGGAGTTTGGCGGGAGGATGTTCACCCTGAACCCCACCAATGTGGACGAGCTCTGCGACTATGCCCGGCCCACCGGCATCGCGGGGCTCTACCGCCGGGCCCAGACCCATGTGCTGAATCAGAAGGGCATCGCCGCCATCCACGCCCGGGCCATGGGGAAAAAATACGAGGACTGCAATTTTATCGTCAGCCACATTGACGGAGGCATCACCGTCACCGCCCACGCAAGGGGCAGAATGATCGACAGCACCGAGGGCGCCGGAGGCGACGGCCCCTTCACCCCCACCCGGCTGGGCTCCATTCCGGTGATGGAGGTGCTGACCTATCTGGAATCCGGCCACACCACCGGCGAGGTGAAGGCCATGCTCTCCCGCTCCGGCGGCTTTGTCAGCCACTTCGGCACCTCCAATTCAGACACCGTCCACACCCTGGTGGAGGCGGGGGACCGGAAGGCTTCGGTCATCTGGAATACCATGATCTATCAGCTCTGCAAGTCCATCGGCGCCATGGCGGCGGTGCTGGAGGGCAGGGTGGACGGCATCCTGCTCACCGGCGGCCTGGTGCGCTTCCAGGACATTGTGGACGGGGTAAAGCAGCGCTGCGGCTGGATTGCCCCCGTCACCGTCTACCCCGGCGAATGCGAGCAGGAGGCGCTGGCCCAGGCGGCGCTGGAGGTCCTCCGGGGGGAGAAGACCGCCCGCCGTTACACCGGCGCGCCGGTGTTCCAGGGCTTCGGCTGGGAGAAATAATGCAGGGGGCTGCCGATTGGCAGCCCCCGTTGGCTTTTTATTTCAAATGAACAAATCGGTTGCCGGAGACATTGCGGCCTGCCTGGCGGATCAGGGTATACGCGCCCAGGGCGGCAAAAAACAGACCCATGACCATATTGATCAAAACTGGCACCCGGTATTCCGCATCCATGAGGAAGAAGTAAATAATCACCCCGGGAATATCGGAAACCTGCCATCCCGGGGCAGCCCCGGAGTTGATGAAGGTAAACAGGTCATAGCTTTCTGCCAGGAAGGTCCCCAGCAGCACGCC
>CAZYWM010000035.1:11340-17943 GCA_964651615.1 uncultured Oscillospiraceae bacterium
TGATGAAGGTAAACAGGTCATAGCTTTCTGCCAGGAAGGTCCCCAGCAGCACGCCAAAAATCAACGCCACAATCAAAATGGCAATTTTCCCCTTGCCCTGCTTTCCTTTGCACAGGTTATAGCCCTTTTCTGCCAGGAAGCCAATGAGCAGACCCACCAGAGAGGCCATATAGCCAATGCAGAGTACGATGGCCCAGACCACCGCGCCCAGAGCGGAGCCCAGCAGGGCGCCCACCAGGCCGGAGAAATAGTTGCCGGTGTCCTCGCTGGCCATCTGCTCATTGCTCTGCTCCAAATTCAGCTGCACCCGGCTGGCGCAGCCGGTGTGGAAGTGGTGGGCGACGCCGTTGACCATGGCCCAGCGGCCCTGGTCGATGGGCATTCCGCACTCCGGGCAGATTTCTACGCCGCTGGCGCCAAAGGAGCGCAGCAGGGGCAGGAACCAGTCCAGGAAAGCCCGGATGCGCTTCATGGTGCCGGGGTTGTCCAGGAACGTTACCGCGATCATCTTGGAGCTCACCGTCAGCTCCTGAACCCGGAACTCCTTCTTTACATTCCGGGCGTTTACCGTGTCCGTTATGCCGGTACGGCCGGCAGGGTCGTCAAAGCAGGTGGAAAAGACAATCTGCTTGAACCCGGCGCCCTCGCTGAGGGTGGCGGCAAAGCCGCCCAGGCTTCCGTAAGCAATTCCCTTATCCACAGTCATGTCGTATTCTTTTGCCAGCTTTTTCAGTGCGGAACCAATCATGGGACATCTCTCTCTTTCTCTTTCATTGAGGCGGCACCCGCTCATTCTGTCGGGGCTCCCTGAATTAACTATACCATGCTCAAATCAAAAATGCAAGAACTAGTTCGGCTACAGGGACTAATTTTCTGCCTAAATTTTATATAATACCACCGAAGAGGTGGTACATATGAAATTAAATCAGGCAATCAGTCTTCGACTGCAGGAGCTTTTGACCCAGCGGGGGATGACCCAGTATCAGCTCTTTACCAAAAGCGGCGTTCCAAAGTCCACCATCAGCAATCTGATTCACTGCTCCTATGATTCGGTGAAATTGAGAATCATCCACGAGCTGTGCCAGGGCTTTGAAATCAGCATCAGCGAGTTTTTTCAATCCCCTCTTTTTGAGGAAGCCAATCTGGACCCATAATCTGCCCCTTTGGATTGGGCTTCCCCCAGTCCAAAGGGATTTTTTGCATTGGACGGAGGACATTCCGCAGGGGCGCGTCAAGATTTGCCCATACAGCTCATCCGGCTTTGAAAATTTGCCCATTTGGAACTCCTTAATTATTTTACCAAAATCTGTTGATTTTTGCGACAAATTTTTGTATAATAAGCGAAGAGATTTTTCGGAATTCTCTAGCATCTGAAAGGAGTTTACATCCAAATGATTCACTATCACGCAAATCAAACCCCCGAAGTCACTGCCAGCGAGCAGGCTCACAGCGACTACATCCGCCGGATTGCCGGTGAGTGCATGGTGCTGCTGGAAAACGACGGCGTTCTGCCCCTGTCCGGCCCCCAGAAGGTGGCCCTTTTCGGCAACGGCGCCCGGGCCACGGTTAAGGGCGGCACCGGCAGCGGTGAGGTCAACAGCCGGTTCAGCGTCTGCGTGGAGCAGGGCCTGGAAGAGGCAGGCTTTGCCATCACCTCCAAGCAGTGGCTTGATGAGCAGGACCGCCTCATCAAGGAGGAGTTTGACACCTATATGGCCGATGTCCACCAGCGGGCATCCAGCATGGGCATTCCGGATTTCTTTGTGATGTTCAATGAGCATTTTGTCCCCAAGGCCCTGGCGCCCTTCCAGAAGGCGGAGGGCGATGTGGCCATCTATGTGCTGGGCCGGAACTCCGGCGAGGGCAGCGACCGCTACGCCGAGGAAGGGGACTATGAGCTGACCAGCCAGGAGATTGCCCTCCTCACCGCCCTGGGGCAGAACTATAAGAAGGTCATTGTGCTGCTGAACCTGGGCGGCGTCATCAATGCGGCAACCCTGAAAGCCATTCCCGGCATCAGCGCCGTGCTGCTGATCTCCCAGAGCGGCAACATGGGCGGCCACATTGTGGCGGACGTCCTGCTGGGCAAGAGCATCCCCAGCGGCCGCCTGACGGATACCTGGGCAGAGAAATATTCAGATTATCCCTCCTCCGCCACCTTCAGCCACAACAACGGCGACTGGAACGATGAATACTATGTTGACGGCATCTTTGTGGGCTACCGCTATTTCGACACCTTCAACGTGACCCCGGTGTACCCCTTCGGCTACGGCCTGAACTACACCAGCTTCTCCATGGAGACGCTGGGAGCCTCCGCCGACGAAAAAACCGTCAGCGTCACCGTGAAGGTGAAAAACACCGGCTCCTTCCCGGGCAAAGAAGTGATCCAGGTCTATGGCTCCGCCCCCAGGCAGGGGCTGGAAAAGCCTATGCAGGTGCTCTGCGGCTTCGGCAAGACCAGGCTTTTGCAGCCCGGTGAGGAGCAGACGGTGACTGTCAGCTTCGATCTGACCAATCTGGAAAGCTATGACCCCGCCAAGGCCGCCTATGTGCTGGAGGCCGGGGAATATGTGATCCGGGTGGGCGTGAACAGCCGGGCCACCCATGTGGCGGCGGTGCTGACCCTGGACGATACCGCGCTGACCAAGAAGGTCAAGAATATCTGCCCCCTGGACGAGGAATTCGAGGAGATTTCCTGCGCCGGCGTTCAGAGCTGGGTGCCGGAGAACGAGGCCGCGGAGAAGGCGGCTGCCCCCAGATTTGCCCTCAGCGCCGCCAGAATTCCCACAATTACCGTGGAATATGCCGGGGAGCCGGAGCCCTTCGCTCCCGCCGGTACCGACCATGTGATTACCCTGGAAGAGGTCCGGGACGGAAAATATACCATGGAGCAGCTGGTCTCCCAGCTCACCGTGGAGGAGATGGCTGACTGGTGCGTGGGCGCTGCCCGGGAGACCGACAGCGTCATTGGCCAGGACTCCAAGGCCGTCCCCGGTGCTGCCGGTGAAACCAGCCTGGCCCTGGCCCACCGGGGCGTCCGGGATATGGTCAATGCCGACGGCCCTGCCGGTCTGCGCCTGATTCCCCATTTCCGCACGGATAAGGCAGGAAAGCTGCTGCCCGGCGGCTCCGCCATGGGCGGCATTGCCGAAACCTTTGCCCCCAAGCAGGAGGGGGATGTGGATTACTATCAGTATTGCACCGCCATCCCCATTGCCTGGCTGCTGGCCAGCTCCTGGGATTTGGAGCTGATTGAGAAGTGCGGCGACGTGGTGGGCGCTGAGATGGAAACCTTCGGCGTCCGGGTCTGGCTGGCCCCCGGCATGAACATCCACCGCAATCCCCTCTGCGGCCGGAACTTCGAATATTACTCCGAGGACCCCCTGCTCTCCGGCCTGTGCGCGGCGGCGGATGTCCGGGGCGTGCAGAAGCACCCCGGCGTGGGCACCAGCATCAAGCATTACTTCGCCAACAATCAGGAGGACAACCGGATGTACTGCAATGCCCACATCAAGGAGCGGGCCATCCGGGAAATCTACCTGCGCAACTTCGGCGTCTGCATTGAGGCCTCTCAGCCCATGACCATCATGACCAGCTACAACCTGATCAACGGTGTCCACGGCGCCAACTGCTACGATTCCATCACCTGCTATGCCCGGGAGGAGTGCGGATTCCAGGGCTATGTGATGACCGACTGGTTCACCAGCAATGCCACGGTGTCCGGCGCCATGGCAAAGCCCAATCCCAAGTACCCCTGCGCCTCCAGCCCCCTGTGCGTCTACGCGGGCAACGATGTGCAGATGCCCGGCTGTGAGGGCAACGTCCAGGACATCATCACCGCCGTCCAGGATGGGAGCCTGAAGCTTGGCTACCTCCAGCGCTGCGCCGCGAAGCTGCTGGAAGTGGACCTGAAATGCGGCGGCTTCCCCGAGGCCGGCCCCTATATCGAGGGCAAGACACTCAGAAGCTTTACCACTCAGGAATAATTGAAATGATACGCTGCGCCGCATCCCGAGGGGTGCGGCGCTTTCTTAATAACTTGTTAAAAATTTTCACTCTGTTATTTTCTCTGATTCTGTGATATAATGCAGACAAAAGGATTGAACCTACGAGTATGGAGGGAAAATGATGTCATTATTCGCTTTTTTGGGAGGCCGTCATGACAAAAAGGCCTGGGGGCGGGCGCTATTCGCCTCCGGGTGCAAGCTGCCCGCCAAGCCGGATGTGAAGAAATACGAGAAAATTACAGACCAGATCATTGCCAACGACTGCAAGATCATCAAGGAATCCGCCCACATTATCCTCACCACCAAAAGTGAGGCGGTGCGCAGCAAGCGGAAGATGATCATGTTCAGCCGCTATTCCCATCTGAACCGGCTGGAGCCCTATGCGGACCGGAAGCAGCGCGTGCTGATTCAGGAGGCCAAGGATGCCGCCGCCAAGGCCAGAAAGGTGAAATAATCGGGGGAATCTGCCATGAGAAAGACCATTGCGCAAAAGAAGGCGCTGCAGGCCAGCGTCATTCGCAGTCAGATGGAGAAGAACGGCCAGGACTGGCGGCCCAAGGGCAGCGGCCCCAAAGCCCATCCCTTCCTGGGCCTGGGGGCCTGTGTCCCCTTTGCCGCTGTTGGGTATGTGTGCAAATTTATGATCCGGGGCTACAGCTTTACCGCGCTGGTATGTCTGGGAATCATGTGTGTGATCCTGTTTTACAGCTTCATGCCGCTGGTGGGCCGGGTGTTTCCCAGGTTCGCCAGGGTAAGCACCATTGTGGTGAGTGTGGCGCTGCTGTGCGGCCTGGCCCTGTTCAGCTTCACGGAGTACCACATCCTCCGGGCCAGCGCGGGCTCGCCGGGGGAGGAAGCGGAGTATCTGGTGGTGCTGGGGGCCAAGGTCCGGGAGGACGGCCCTTCGGTCTCTCTGTGGGACCGGATCAATACGGCTGCCGATTATTTGAAGGAGCATGAGGACGTGATCGCCATCGTCTCCGGCGGCATGGGGGAGGACGAGCCCATCACCGAGGCGCAGTGCATGCACGATGAGCTGGTGAAGCTGGGCATCGACGAGGAGCGGATTTGGATGGAGGACAAGGCCACCTCCACCGACGAGAACATGCGCTTCTCCCTGGACCTGATCGAGGAAAAAACCGGCAGCCGCCCGGAGAAGCTGGCCATTCTCTCCAGCGAGTATCACCTCTACCGCACCAGCCTGATGGCGAAAAAGCTGGGAATCGACTTTGTGGGGGTGCCTGCCAAGACCACCCACCTCTCTCAGCTCATCAATCACGCCATGCGGGAAGTGGCGGGGGTTTGGCATTTTTACATTTTTGGGAGGTAAATTATGATTACATCATCCTATGCGGATTTTGCCTGGGAACAGACGGCCCGGCTGCTGAGCATCGACTCCCCTTCGGGGTTTACGGACCGGGCGGCCAGATGGGTCTGCTCCGAATTCCAGCTGCTGGGCTTCAACGCCTGGCTGACGGAAAAGGGGGGCGTCCTGGTGGATTTTGGCGGTGAGGACAGGGGAGACGGTCTGCTCCTGGAAGCCCACACCGACACCCTGGGCGGCATGGTCAGCCAGGTCAAGCCCTCCGGCTGCCTGAAAATCACCAGCCTGGGGGGCATGAACGCCAACAACGCCGAGGCGGAAAATGTCCGGGTCTATACCAGGGACGGCCGGGTCTATGAGGGCACCGCCCAGCTGTGCAACCCCAGCATCCATGTCAACGGCAGCTACAACGACACCAGCCGCAGCTGGGACAGCGTGGAGGTGGTGCTGGACGAGAATGTGAAGTCCGCTGCCGACACCCGCGCGCTGGGCATTGAGGTGGGGGACATTGTGTGCTTTGACCCCCGCACCCGCCGCACCGCCTCCGGGTATCTGAAAAGCCGCTTCCTGGACGATAAGCTCAGCGTGGGCATCCTGCTGGGTTTTGCCAAGTATCTGAAGGATCACTCTGCCGTCCTCCCCCGCCGGGTGTATGCCCACATCACCGTGTACGAGGAGGTGGGCCACGGGGGCAGCGCCAGCGTCCCCCAGGGTGTTACTGAGGCGATCTCCGTGGACATGGGCTGCGTAGGCGACGGCCTGGGCTGTACCGAGCGTCAGGTGAGCATCTGCGCCAAGGATTCCGGCGGGCCCTACAGCTACCAGGTGGTGGGCAAGCTCATCGAGGCCGCCAAGCGCACCGGCGCCGATTACGCGGTGGATGTGTACCCCCACTACGGCTCCGACGTGGAAGCCACTCTGAGAGCGGGCTATGATCTTCGCCATGGCCTCATCGGCGCGGGCGTTTTCGCCAGCCATGGCTACGAGCGCAGCCATATTGATGGCGTGCTCAATACCCTGAAGGTGCTCTGCGGCTACCTGAATCTGGAATAAGGCTCTGATACTATCCTTTGATTAAAACCTCACAATCTTTCCGGTCTGATTTGTGTAAAACAGCGTTGTCGTCTTTGCTGGGCGTCAGCCCAGCTGCATCCGACCCCTTGTTTTACGCAAATCATCCTCGGAAATCTTTGTGAACTTTTAATCAAAGCCTAGTATGAGAACCAGAAATTCCCCGTTCCGTGCGGAACGGGGAATTATTTGGGCTTTTAC
>CAZYWM010000036.1:0-17653 GCA_964651615.1 uncultured Oscillospiraceae bacterium
GCATGGCAGTCACCAAGTGCGCGCCGGGAAGGGCCTGGGGAGGGCGGCTTTGGCGCGCGGGAGCGCGACATTCAGCGCCTCCCCGGTCGGCTTCTTTGCTTCCTTTCTTGCCGACACAAGAAAGGAAGGCCCCCCGCAGGGGCCGGGGAGCACCCGGTCTTCGGAAAATAGAAAAGACAGTTCTGCCTTTGGCAATAAGCGGGGGGCTCCTTCCTGACCAGCTGCAAACGTGGCAGTTGGTGGGATGTGCTTCTGCCTACAGCGAGGCCAATATACAAAGCTTTGAACTTTACAAAATAGTAGGGCCAGGTCTTGACTTGCCCGGTTGGAATGTCGAGAATCGTTGGGCAGGGGGAGATAATAGATAATGGATAATAGAGAATAGATAATAATTGATTGCGGGGGAGGCTAATCCTGGTCGGGGAGTGATACCTCGGACAGCTCCTGGTAGAGTCCCACGGCGGCGGTTACGCCCAGGGCCTGGGCCTCCTGCAATACCTGGGCCAGGTCCTCCGGCGTCCGCCAGGTGTGGAAGAGAAAGCCCTGGGGGGTGTCCTGGATGCTGTAGTGGCAGTGGAGGGATTGCTCTTCGTGGATGTGGTCAAAGTCCCGGCGGCGGTTTGGGGAGTAGGCCGCCCCCTCCTTGGTCAGGGAGATGTTCTGCCCCTCCAGGGCAACTTCCAGCCAGAGCTCCCGGCCCGCCCATTTTTGAAGATACGCCGCAACGGTCACATCCGTGGGCACCGGGGGGAGGAACACCCCTCTGCCCCGGTCGTATTCCGGCGGAAGCGCCAGGGGGAGCGTCAGATGCTCCGCCAGGTAGGAAACCAGCTCCTCCGACTCCGGGCAGGGCGGATTTTGGAAATCCACCAGCAGCCCCGGGCAGCGAAACCGCTGGAGCACGCCTTCCAGCTCCCGGCACACCCGCTGGGGGTCGTGACCGTGGATGGGGGTTCGGTCGTTGAGAATCAGAAGACTGTCCTGCGGCAGCTTTGGTGGCAGATTGGTCAGTCCGGTGGAGTAGGGGGAGAAATGGCAGGCCATCCAGGCCGGATGGCTGGGCAGGGGAGCGGCTCCCAGCTCCGCCGCCGTCATGGCCAGATTCAGTCGAATCCCTATGGACAAACCCTCCCTTCCGTGGTATACTTCATCCATAGATTATGCCGCCATGGAGGATGATATGTCCATCTCGTTCCTGCCCAAGCTCATCGCCCCCGACATCACGGCCCTTACCCCGGAGCTTCTGTCCCAGCGGGGCATCCGGCTGCTGATGCTGGATTTCGACAACACCATTGTCACCTATTATTCCGACATTCCCACCCCTCAGGTAGAAGCGTGGTTTCAGACCATGAAGGCGGGGAAAATCACCCTTTGCGTGGTGTCCAACAGCAAAAAGGACCGGGTTCGGCGGTTCTGCGAAGCCCGGGACCTGGACTGGATCATCCGGGCGAAAAAGCCTCGGGGGAAGGGAATCCGGGAGTGCCTGTGCCGCTATCAGATTCCCGCTGCCCAGGCGGCCCTGGCAGGGGATCAGATTTTTACGGATACACTGGGGGCCAATGCCCAGGGAGTCACCTCGATTCTGGTCAAAGCCATTCACAATCACAATCTTTTTTATCAGTGCCGCCATGTTTTGGAGCTTCCCTTCATTGCCATGGCGTGGAAAAGGAGAATTACCCATGAATAATCTGGAAAAATATCAATCGCTGCTGGACGGGCCGGTGGACGGCCTGCTGCTGACCTCCCGCTACAGCCGCCACTATGGCGCCCAATTCGACATTGCCGAGGGCATGGCCGTGGTCAGCAGGCAGGGCTGCCGCTACTACACCGACAGCCGCTACATCGAGTCCGCCCAGAAGAACATTCAGGGCTTCCAGGTGGTGCAGACCGACCGGGACCGGAGCTATCCCGCCCTCATCAATCAGGCCGTCCAGGATTTCGGCATTACCGCCCTGGGATATGAAGAGGAATACCTCACCGCCGGGGAGCTCGAACGGCTTCAATCCCAGCTGACTGCCCGGCTGGTGCCTTACAACGCTCCCATTTATGGCTTCCGGGCGGTGAAGGAGGACTGGGAGCTGGAACGGATGCGCAAGGCCCAGCAGATCGCCGACGCCGCTTTCCTGGAGGTTCTGCCCCGGCTGAAAACCGGCATGACCGAGCTGGAAGCCCAGGCGGAGCTGATTTACTGCATGTATAAAAACGGGGCCCAGGGCCTGTCCTTTGACCCCATCGTGGTCTCCGGGCCCAATACCAGCATGCCCCACGGGGTGGCAGGCTCCCGGGTGATTCAGCCGGGGGATTTCCTGACCATGGACTTTGGCGTCCTGTATCAGGGCTACTGCTCCGATACCACCCGCACCGTGGCCTTTGGCTATGCCACCGAGGAAATGCGGCAGGTCTATTCCGTGGTGCTCAGGGCCCAGCAGGAGGCCATCGCTGCCACCCGGGCGGGTGTCACCGGAAGCGAGATCGACGGCATCGCCCGGAAGGTGATTACGGACGCGGGCTACGGCGACTGCTTCGGCCACGGCTACGGCCACAGCCTGGGGCTGGAAATCCACGAAAGCCCCAATATGAACCAGAGAAACCATGAGCCCCTCCCCGCCGGAGCTGTCTGCTCCGCGGAGCCGGGCATCTATCTGCCGGGAAAATTCGGTGTAAGAATCGAAGATGTGACGGTTCTGACCCCCGATGGCTGTGAAAATCTTACAAAGCTGCCCAAAGAGCTGCTGATTCTGTAAAAATAACGCAATTTCCCCTTGAAAAAACCGGCGTCATCGGTTAGAATAAATCGATACCTTTTTGTACATACTTTTCTCCGCCTTGGGGAAGATAAATCTAGGAGGATTAGAAAATGATTTCTGCAAGCGAATTCAGAAACGGTGTTACTTTTGAAATGGACGGCAAGGTCATGCAGGTGGTGGAATTCCAGCACGTGAAGCCCGGCAAGGGCGCCGCCTTTGTCCGTGTGAAGATGAAGAACGTCATCACCGGCGGCGTCACCGAGACCAGCTTCAACCCCACCGCCAAGTACCCCACCGCCTACATCGAGCGCAAGAAGATGGAGTATTCCTACAACGACGGCAACCTCTACTACTTCATGGACAGCGAGACCTACGAGCTGGAGCCCATCGATGCCAGCGTGCTGGACGATTCCTTCAAGTTCGTCAAGGAGAACGATACCTGCGTCATCATGAGCTACAAGGGTGCCGTCTTCGGCGTGGAAGCCCCCAACTTTGCCGACCTGGTTGTCACCAAGACGGAGCCGGGCTTTGCCGGCAACACTGCCACCAACGTCACCAAGCCCGCCACCGTGGAGACTGGCGCGGAGGTGAAGGTGCCCCTGTTCATCAACGAGGGCGACAAGATTCAGATCGACACCCGCACCGGCGAGTACCTGGGCCGTTCCAAGGTTTAATCATCAATAAGGAGCTGCTGATATGACGATTTCTGAAAAGTCCGCCTATCTCAAGGGCCTGATGGACGGCTTGAAGCTGAACACCGAGTCCGATGAAGGAAAGATGATCGCTGCCATTGTGGACCTGCTGGGCGACGTGACCAAGAAGGTCGTGGATATTGAGGATACCACCATCGCCATCTCCGACGAGCTGGATGAGATCGAAGAGGATCTGGACGCCATCGAGGATTACATCCTGGACGAGGATGAAGATGACGAGGATGACGACGACTACTGGCCCGACGACGATGATGATGAGGACGACGAAGAAGATGACGAGGAGGACGAGTCCCCCGACGAGGGCTTCGACTTCGGCGACGAGGAGACCACCGTGTATGAAGTCCAGTGCGCCTGCGGCAACATCATCGACTTCGACGAGGAGACTCTGGAGTCCGGCAGCATTGTCTGCGACAAGTGCGGCGAGACGTTGGAATTCACCTTCGAGGATGAAGAGTAACTGAACCATTAAAAGAACCGGAGAGGGAAGTCCTCTCCGGTTCTTTTAATTTAGTGAAAAGTGAATAGTGAATTGTTGGGCAGTGGGCGAGTCAAGACTGATTGCTACAGGGTGCGGCGAATTCACCGGCAAGAGCGTTATTTGGAGGGCTTGAAGCTGTCCTTCAGGCTGACGGAGCGGTTGAAGACCAGGTGGCCGGGGGCGCAATCTTTGGAGTCGGGGCAGAAGTAGCCCAGGCGCATGAACTGGTAGGAGGTGGGAGCCTTGGCGTCGCCCAGGGAGGCCTCCACCTTGCAGCCGGTGAGCACTTCCAGGGAGTTGGGGTTCATGCAGGCCAGGAAATCCTTTCCGGCGGCGTCGGGGTCGGGATCGTCGAAGAGGTTGCTGTACTGGCGTACCTCGGCGTCGAAGCAGTTGTCCGCATCCACCCAGTGGATGGTAGCGCCCTTGATCTTCCGGCCGTCGGCGGGGTCGCCGCCCTTGGAGTCCGGGTCATAGGTGGCGAGAACCTCGGTGACGTTGCCGTTTTCGTCCTTCACGCAGCCGGTGCACTTGATGACGTAGGCGCCCTTCAGCCGGCACTCGGGGCCCTCGGGGTAGAGCCGCTTGTACTTGGGAATGGGCTCGGCCAGGAAGTCGTCGGCCTCAATCCACAGGTTTCGGGAGAAGGTGATGGTCCGCTTGCCGTCTTCCGGGCGGTTGGGATTGTTCTCAATCTCGAAGGACTCGGACTGGCCCTCGGGATAGTTGGTGATGGTGAGCCGTACCGGCTTCAGAACCGCCATGACCCGCCGGGCGGTGGCGTCCAGGTCCTTGCGCAGGCAGCTTTCCAGGAAGGCAAACTCGATGGTGTTGGGGGACTTGGCCACGCCCACGCTCTCGCAGAAATTCCGGATGGAGGCGGGGGTGTAGCCCCTCCGGCGCAGGCCGCACAGGGTGGGCATCCGGGGATCGTCCCAGCCGGAGACATACCCGCCCTCAATCAGAGCGCGGAGCTTGCGCTTACTCAGCACGGTGTGGTCGATGCCCAGCCGGGCAAACTCGATCTGCCGGGGATGGCAGGGCACGGATACATGCTCCACCACCCAGTTGTACAGGGGACGGTGGTTCTCAAATTCCAGGGAGCACAGGGAGTGGGTGATGCCCTCCAAGGCGTCCTGGATGGGATGGGCAAAGTCGTACATGGGGTAGATGCACCACTTGTCCCCCTGGCGGTGGTGGTGCATGTGGCGGATGCGGTAGATCACCGGGTCGCGCATGTTGAAATTGCCGGAGGAAAGGTCAATCTTGGCCCGGAGGGTGTATTTGTTGTCTTCAAACTCTCCGGCGCGCATCCGGGCGAACAGGTCCAGGCTCTCTTCGATGGGCCGGTCCCGATAGGGGGAGACGGCGGGGGTGTTCAGGTCGCCCCGGTACTCCTTGAACTGCTCGGGGGTCAACTCGCAGACGTAGGCCAGGCCCTTTTTGATGAGCTCCACGGCGTATTCGTAGTCCTTTTCAAAATAGTCGGAGCCGAAGAAGAAACGGTCCCCCCAGTCGAAGCCCAGCCAGTGGATGTCTTCCTGGATGGCGTCTACGAACTCGGCGTCCTCTTTGGTGGGATTGGTGTCGTCCATGCGCAGGTTGCACATTCCGCCGTATTTTTCGGCAGTGCCGAAATCGATGATCAGGGCCTTGCAGTGGCCGATGTGCAGATACCCGTTGGGCTCCGGCGGGAACCGGGTGTGGACGGTTTTGCCGGCGAACCGGCCGCCCTCGGCAATGTCCTCATCGATAAAAGCATGGATAAAGTTTTTGCTTTCGGTGATCTCAGCCATATCAAAAACATCCTCTCTTTTGTGTCGGGTGGGAAAGGGGAGTGCCCTCCTTTTCCAAATAATTTAGTATTATACCCTATTTCTTTCAGGTTTGCAATGAAAATATGCGCCAGTTTCCGCCGCCTCCCGGGAAAAATTCTCGGTCAATGTGAATAGACCCGCCCGGTGCCGGGATTAGGGGGGCTGTTTTGTCAGAAAAATAAAAAAATGAGGACAGAAAAGTCCTCATCATAGCGGAAAAATCAATTGACAAAACCGGTAAAATCATATAGAATAGTAATCCATAGTGTGGTAATATGCCCAACTGCGGATTTCTTATCCAACGTGGTCATTTTATCACAGCATGGGGCGGCTGTCAAGTGGTAAGTTTTTCAGAAGTGACAACCGCACCTGGCGTATCAAGTAAGCAACACATTTCGGAAGAAAGGCTGTGATGATCCATATGGCAATGGTCAAGGACGTGAAGTTCGGTAAGACCATGCGTAAGTCCTACGCAAAGTATGAGGAAATCCTGGAAATCCCCAACATGCTGAAAATCCAGAAGGACTCCTATCAGTGGTTCCTGGACGAAGGCCTGCGGGAGGTTTTCAAGGATGTGGGCACCATTACGGATTTCTCTGGCAAGCTGGAGCTTTCCTTCCTGGATTACACCATGGAAGACAAGCCCAAGTACACCATTGAGGAATGCAAGGAACGGGATACCACCTATGCCAAGCCCATCAAGGTGCGCATTCGCCTGCGCAACACCGAGACGGACGAAATCAAAGAGCAAGAGATATTCATGGGCGATTTCCCTGTGATGACCAACGGCGGCACCTTCGTGATCAACGGCGCGGAGCGTGTCATCATTTCCCAGATCGTCCGCAGCCCCGGCATGTACTACGGCCACGAGGTGGACAAGGCCGACCAGCACACCTACACCGCCACCGTCATTCCCTACCGCGGCGCCTGGCTGGAATATGAGACCGACAACGCCAATGTCTTCTGGGTTCGCATCGACAAGAACCGGAAGCTGCCCATTACCAGCCTGATCCGGGCCCTGGGCGTCAGCACCGACGAGCAGATCAAGGACATGTTCGGCGAAGACGAGCGGATCCTCGCCACCCTGGAAAAGGACCCCTGCAAGACCAAAGAGGATTCCCTGCTGGAAATCTACCGCCGCCTGCGCCCCGGCGAGCCTCCCACGGTGGAGACTGCCACCGCCCATCTGGAAGGGCTGCTGTTCGACGCCCACCGCTACGATGTGTCCAAGGTGGGCCGGTATAAATTCAACAAGAAGATGGACATCTGGAGTCGTCTGTCCGGTCAGGAGGCGGCGGAGCCCATCGCCGACCCCATCACCGGTGAGATTCTGGTGATGCCCGGGGAGTTCATCTCCCGTGCCCAGGCCCATGAGCTCAGCGCCAAGGGCGTCAACGAGGCGGTGGTCCGCATCGGCGACTCCAAGGTGAAGGTATTCTCCAACAACATGGTGGACATGGCGGGCTTTGTGGACTTCGATCCCAAGCAGTACGGCGTCAAGGAGAAGGTGCGCTTCTCCGTGCTCCGGGAAATGCTGGAAACCGTCCCCGCCGACGGCTGGAAGGAAGCCATCGAGGAGCGGATGGACGATCTGATTCCCAAGCACATCATTGTGGACGACATCATGGCCTCCATCAACTACCTGAACTGCGTGGCCATGGGCATCGGCACCCCCGACGACATCGACCACCTGGGCAACCGCCGCCTGCGCTGCGTGGGCGAGCTGCTGCAAAACCAGTTCCGCATCGGCTTTAGCCGCTTGGACCGGGTGATCCGGGAGCGGATGACCGTCCAGGACCTGGACTCCGTCACCCCCCAGAGCCTGATTAACATCCGGCCCGTCACCGCCGTCATCAAGGAGTTCTTCGGCTCCTCCCCGCTGTCTCAGTTCATGGACCAGAATAACCCCCTGGCTGAGCTGACCCACAAGCGCCGTCTGTCCGCTCTGGGCCCCGGCGGCCTGAGCCGGGACCGGGCCTCCTTCGACGTCCGGGATATTCACTACACCCACTACGGCCGGATGTGCCCCATCGAGACCCCCGAAGGCCCCAACATCGGCCTGATCAACTACCTGGCCACCTTTGCCAGAATCAATGAGTACGGCTTTGTGGAGGCCCCCTACCGGAAGGTGGACAAGGCCACCGGCTTCGTCACCAGAGAAGTGGAATACATGACCGCCGACGTGGAGGACGACTACTACGTGGGTCAGGCCAGCGAGCCTCTGGACGAAAACGGCTGCTTGGCCAACGCCCGTATCACCTGCCGCCACCGCAACGAAATCATCGAGGTGGACCGCAACGTCATCGACTATCTGGACGTGTCTCCCAGAATGATGATCTCCATCGCCACCTCCTTCATCCCCTTCCTCCAGAACGACGACGCCAACCGTGCCCTGATGGGCGCCAACATGCAGCGTCAGGCCGTGCCCCTGCTGACCACCGAGCCCCCTGTGGTGGCCACCGGCATCGAGCACAAGGCCGCTGTGGACAGCGAGGTCTGCATCAAGGCCACCAAGCCCGGCGTGGTGACGGCGGTTTCCGCCACGGACATCTCCGTCCGCTATGACGACGGCGAGACTGCCACATATCATCTGACCAAATTCGCCCGGAGCAACGCCGGCACCTGCATCAACCAGCGGCCCAACGTGGTGGTTGGCGAGCGGGTGGAGGCTCAGCAGATCATTGCCGACGGCCCCAGCTGCTCCGGCGGCGAGGTTGCCCTGGGCAAGAACGTGCTCATCGGCTTCGTCACCTGGGAAGGCTACAACTACGAGGACGCCATCCTGCTCAACGAGCGGCTGGTTCGGGAGGACGTGTTCACCTCCATCCACATTGAAGAGCACGAGACCGAGGCCCGGGACACCAAGCTGGGCCCGGAGGAGATCACCCGGGACATTCCCAACGTGGGCGAGGACGCTCTGAAGGACCTGGACGAGGACGGCATCATCCGGGTGGGCGCGGAGGTTCACTCTGGCGACTACCTGGTGGGCAAGGTCACTCCCAAGGGCGAGACTGAGCTGACCCCGGAGGAGCGGCTGCTGCGGGCCATCTTCGGCGAGAAGGCCAGAGAAGTCCGCGACACCTCTTTGAAGGTGCCCCATGGCGAGAGCGGCATTGTGGTGGACGTGAAGGTGTTCACCAAGGAGAATTCTGACGAGCTGGCTCCCGGCGTTACCAAGTCCGTCCGGGTGTATATTGCCCAGAAGCGGAAAATCTCCGTGGGCGACAAGATGGCCGGCCGCCACGGCAACAAGGGCGTTGTCTCCCGGGTGCTGCCCGAGGAGGATATGCCCTTCCTGCCCGACGGCACCCCCCTGGACATTGTGCTGAACCCCCTGGGCGTGCCGTCCCGTATGAACATCGGCCAGGTGCTGGAGGTTCACCTGGGCTACGCGGCCCGGGCTCTGGGCTGGAATGTGGCCACCCCCGTGTTCGACGGCGCCAACGAGAAGGACATCCGGGAAACCCTGAAGCTGGCTGGACTGCGGGAGGACGGCAAGACCGTTCTGTATGACGGCCGTACCGGCGAGCCCTTCGACAACCTGGTCACTGTGGGCTATCCCTACTATCTGAAGCTGCACCATCTGGTTGACGATAAGATTCACGCCCGTTCCACCGGCCCCTACGCGCTGGTAACCCAGCAGCCCTTGGGCGGCAAGGCCCAGTTCGGCGGCCAGCGTTTCGGCGAAATGGAAGTCTGGGCCCTGGAGGCCTACGGCGCGGCCTATACGCTGCAGGAAATCCTGACGGTGAAGTCCGACGATGTGACCGGCCGTGTGAAGACCTACGAGGCCATCGTCAAGGGCGACAACATCCCTAAGCCCGGCGTGCCCGAATCCTTCAAGGTTTTGGTCAAGGAGCTGCAGGCCCTGTGCCTGGACATCCGTGTGCTGGATGAAAACGGCAACGAAATCGAGCTGAAGGACGAGGACGATGATGACGAGATCGTCTACAGCTCCGACGAGCGGAGCGACCTGGTGGTGGGCGACACCGACGAGGTGCTGGATTCCGGCTTTGTGATTGATGAGGACAGCCCGGAAGATATTATGGATGTGTTCGGCGATCTGGAAGACGGCGACGCCGAGACGTTTGAAGACTAAGGAGGCGCACTTATGGCAAATGCCACCTTCGATGCCATCAAGATTGGCATCGCATCGCCGGAGATGATCCGGCAGTGGTCCTATGGCGAGGTCAAAAAGCCTGAGACCATCAACTACCGCACCCTGAAACCCGAGCGGGACGGCCTGTACTGCGAGCGGATCTTCGGACCCACCAAGGACTGGGAGTGCCACTGCGGTAAATATAAAAAGATCAAGTACAAGGGCAAAATCTGCGACCGCTGCGGCGTGGAGGTAACAAAGGCCAAGGTCCGCCGGGAGCGGATGGGCCACATTGAGCTGGCCGCCCCCTGCAGCCACATCTGGTACTTCAAGGGCATTCCCTCCCGGATGGGCCTGATTCTGGACATCAGCCCCAAGGTCCTTGAGAAGGTTTTGTACTTCGCCTCCTATATTGTCACCGACCCCGGCGACGCCCCCCTGGCCAAAAACCAGGTGCTCAGCGAGAAGGAATACCGGGACATGCGGGAAAAGTATGAAGACGACTTCAAGGCCGGCATGGGCGCCGAGGCCGTCAAGGAGCTGCTGGAGCAGATCGATCTGGACCAGCTCTCCGCTCAGCTGCGGGAGGAGCTGAAAACCGCCTCCTCCCAGAAGAAGCTCCGCCTGGTCAAGCGGCTGGAGGTGGTGGAGGCCTTCCGGGAGTCCGGCAACAAGCCCAGCTGGATGGTTATGGACGTGCTGCCCGTGATTCCTCCGGATATTCGCCCCATGATTCAGCTGGACGGCGGCCGCTTCGCCACCTCCGACCTGAACGATCTGTACCGCCGGGTCATCAACCGGAACAACCGCCTGAAGCGGCTGGTTCAGCTCCATGCCCCCGACATCATCATCCGCAACGAGAAGCGGATGCTCCAGGAGGCTGTGGACGCCCTGATCGACAACGGCCGCCGGGGCCGCGCCGTCACCGGCGCCAACAACCGGGCCCTCAAATCCCTGTCCGATATGCTCAAGGGCAAGCAGGGCCGGTTCCGTCAGAACCTGCTGGGCAAGCGTGTGGACTACTCCGGCCGAAGCGTTATCGTGGTCGGCCCTGAGCTGAAGCTGTATCAGTGCGGCGTACCCAAGGAGATGGCCATTGAGCTGTTCCGGCCCTTCGTGATGAAGAAGCTGGTCTCCGACGGCCTGGCCAACAACATCAAGTCCGCCAAGAAGATGATCGACAAGGGCAAGACCGAGGTCTGGGACGCTTTGGACGAGATCATCAAGGACCGTCCTGTGATGCTCAACCGGGCCCCCACGCTGCACCGCCTGGGCATTCAGGCCTTTGAGCCCATCCTGGTGGAGGGCCGGGCCTTGAAGCTCCACCCCCTGTGCTGCACCGCCTTCAACGCCGACTTCGACGGCGACCAGATGGCCATCCACGTGCCCCTGTCCCCCGAGGCCCAGGCTGAGGCCAGAATGCTGATGCTCTCCGCCAACAACCTGCTGCGGCCTCAGGATGGCAAGCCCGTCACCGTGCCCACCCAGGATATGATTCTGGGCGCCTACTACCTGACCTACACCCGTCTGGGCAAGGCGGAGAAGGGCTCCGAGAATGTGTTTGTCACCGATGCCGGCGATACCAACCTGCCGGTGAACGAGATTGTGGACGCCGATGAGTTCCTGGCCGCCAACAAGGCTGTCAGCGCCGTGGGCAAGGCCACTGCCAAGTTCCGCCCCATCCACAGCTATTCCAGCACCGAGGAGGCCATCGCCGCCTATGCCGATGGCGCCATCGGCCTGCATGCCCCCATCCGTGTCCGCTATGGCAAGAAAATCGACGGGAAGATGGAGTACCGGATCATCGACGCCACCGTGGGCCGCCTGATCTATAACGAGCCCATCCCCCAGGACCTGGGCTTTGTGGACCGCAGCATTCCCGGCCATGAGTTTGACCTGGAGGTCAGCTTCCTGGTGGGCAAGAAGCAGCTGGGCAAGATCATCGACAAGTGCATCCGCAAGCACGGCTTCACCATCGCCACGGAAATGCTGGACCGGATCAAGGCTCTGGGCTATAAGTATTCCACCAAGGGCGCTATCTCCGTGTCCATTGCCGACATGGTGGTTCCCGCCATCAAGTATGAGCTGGTGAAGCAGGCCGAGGGCAAGGTGGTGGAGATTGAAAACTTCTACCGCCAGGGCTATATCACCAACGACGAGCGCTACCGTCTGGTGGTTCAGCAGTGGGAGAAGACCACCGCTGAAGTCACCGGCGCCCTGCAGGGCAACCTGGATGAGTTCAACCCCATCTACATGATGGCGGACTCCGGCGCCCGTGGCTCCATGGCTCAGATTCGTCAGCTGGCCGGTATGCGCGGCCTGATGGCCGATACCGCCGGCCGTACCATTGAGATTCCCGTCAAGGCCAACTTCCGTGAGGGCCTGTCTGTGCTGGAGTACTTCATTTCCAGCCGAGGCGCCCGGAAGGGCATGACCGATACCGCTCTGCGTACCGCCGACTCCGGTTATCTGACCCGCCGAATGGTGGATGTCTCCCAGGAGGTCATCATCCGGGAGAAGGACTGCGGCACCACCAACGGCATTTGGGTCGGCGCCGTGATTCAGAAGGGCGATGTGATCGACACCTTTGGCAACCGCATCCGGGGCCGCTACCCGGTGAATGATGTGGTGTCCCCCATCACCGGCGAGCTGCTGCATTCCAAGAATGTGATGATGATGCCCGAGGACGCCGCCAAGTTCGAGGCCCACGGCATCAACAAGATTTATATCCGCACCATCCTGGGCTGCCGTGCCAGAAGCGGCGTCTGCGCCAAGTGCTACGGCATGAACCTGGCCACCTCCAAGGAAGTGGATTTGGGCGAGGCCGTCGGCATCATCGCCGCCCAGTCCATCGGTGAGCCCGGCACCCAGCTGACCATGCGTACCTTCCACTCCGGCGGCGTTGCCGGTGACGACATCACCCAGGGTCTGCCCCGTGTTGAGGAGCTGTTCGAGGCCCGCCGGCCCAAGAAGATGGCCCAGATTTCCGAGATCACCGGTGTGGTCAACATCGACGACACCCACCGTACCGCTCTGCGTAACATCACCGTCACCGCTGAGGACGGCGAGGTGAAGGTCTACCAGGTGCCCTATTCCGTGGGCCTGAAGGTGTCCCAGGGCAAGACGGTGCAGAAGGGCGAGCCCATCACCGACGGCGCTTTGTATCCCCAGGATGTGCTCCGGATTTCCGGCGTGGAGGCGGTTCAGGACTATCTGGTCCAGTCCGTCCAGGCGGTGTACCGCCAGCAGGGCGTTGAAATCAACGACAAGCACATCGAGGTTATCATCCGCCAGATGATGCGCAAGGTCCATGTGGACGACCCCGGCGACAGCCGTCTGCTGGTGGGCGCTGTGGTGGATACCTTCGAGTATGAGGATGCCAACGCCGAGGTTCAGGCCCGGATCGATGCCGGTGAAACCGACCTTCGGCTGGCCCAGTGCTCCGCCGTGCTCATGGGCATCACCAAGGCCTCCCTGGCCACCGAGTCCTTCCTCTCCGCTGCCTCCTTCCAGGAGACCACCAAGGTCCTCACCGACGCCGCCATCAAGGGCAAGGTGGACCACCTGGTGGGCCTGAAGGAGAACGTCATCATCGGCAAGCTGATTCCCGCCGGTTCCGGCCTGATGGCCTACCGGGACTATCAGCCCGGCGCCACCCCCGAGTGCCGCCTCACCGAGGATGTGACCGAAAACAACGCAGGCTAAATGGCTTCGTTTCCCCCTGTGGCTTTGTCCACAGGGGGAAATGTGTTCGTAGGGAAAGCAGGTGTGCACCGGCGGAAGAAAAAATTCTTGACAACCGGAAAATTTATGATACAATCTGTCTTACATACAAACAAATGCGATGACGGAGTTACGTGCCTGGAAAATCCCTTGCAGAGAGTTGGCGGCTGGTGCGAGCCAATGGGGCGAACAGGATGCGGTCTGCCTCCCGAGCAGGTTCGGCGAACGTTCCGGGTGCGGAATCAATAGCTGATCACGACTGGCCTCGTTACCGGCCATGGGCTTGTTGGAGTCCGAGAGAGACGCGCTTCCCTGGAAGCGCAATCAGGGTGGTACCGCGCATTGTGTCAATGTGCCCCTGAGGCCAAACCGGCCTCGGGGGCTTTTTTCATCTCAAAACAAGGAGAATCTGCTATGAGAAACATCACCATCACCGACATGACCATGCGGCAGTCCGGCAAGCTCAGCTTCCGGGAGAAGATCGAGCTGGTCAAGCATCTGGACAAGCTGGGCGTGGATGTCATCGAGGTCAGCCCCATCACCAGTCCCAAAGTGGATCGGCTGCTGATCAAATCCGTCAGCTCCGCGGTGCTGGGCAGCACCGTGGCGGTGTCCGTGGGCTTGTCGGAGGAGAATATTTCCCTTGCCTGGGGAGCGCTGGAGGAGGCGAAGCATCCCCGCTTGCAGGTCACTGCTCCGGTGAGCGCCGTGCAGATGGAGTACCTGGCGGGGAAGAAGCCGGAGGCCATGCTGGAGGCCATCAAAAATCTGGTGGGGAAATGCCGCGCGCTTTGCCCGGAGGTGGAGCTGATTGCCGACGACGCCACCCGGGCCGACCCCGGCTTTTTGCAGGAGGCGGTCCGCACCGCCATCGAAGCCGGAGCCAGCGTGATTACCCTGTGCGACGCCGCCGGGATGATGCTCCCCGACCAGATCACGTCTTTCATTCAGAATGCCTATGAGGCCGTGCCGGAGCTGAAAAATGTGACGCTGGGCATCGCCTGTAAAAATGAGCTGTCCATGGCGGACTCCTGCGCTGTGGCGGCCATCCGCTGCGGGGCGGGGGAGGTCAAGTGCGCCGCCTATGGGGAGGACGTGATCTGCCTGGAGACCATGGCCAAGGTCATCTCTGCCCGGGGCAGCAGCTTCGGTGTTACCTGCTCCATCCGCACCACCCAGATGAGGCGGATTCTCAGCCAGGTGGCCTGGATGTGCCAGACCGGCCGGAGCAGCACCTCCCCCTTCGACAGCGGGGTGCGGCCCGGGGAGGGGCTGTTCCTCACCGCCCACGACGATCTCACCGCCGTGATGAAGGCCGTGGCAAAGCTGGGCTACGACCTGTCCGAGGAGGACGGCGCGAGAGTTTACGAGGCCTTCTCCCGGATCGCCGCCAAGAAGGAAAAGGTGGGAGCCAGGGAGCTGGATGCCATTGTGGCCTCCGCCGCCATGCAGGTGCCCCCCACCTACCGGATGGAGAGCTACGTCATCAATTCCGGCAATACCATCAGCGCCACCGCCCACATCCGCCTGGAGAAAAACGGCGCGGTGAAGGAGGGCATCAGCCTAGGGGACGGCCCCATCGACGCGGCCTTCCTGGCCATCGAGCAGATTGCGGGCCACCACTACGAGCTGGACGATTTCCAGATTCAGGCCGTCACCGAGGGACGGGAGGCCATGGGCGAGGCTGTGGTGAAGCTGAGAAGCGGCGGCAGGCTCTTCTCCGGCCGGGGCATCTCCACCGACATTGTGGGGGCCAGCGTCCACGCCTATATCAATGCGCTGAACAAAATCGTCTATGAAGCGGCTGCCGACTGAGGGGAGGAATAAGCAATGAATCTTTCGTTTTCAACCCGGGGCTGGCGGGACGTGAGCTGGGAGGAAAATCTCTCCACCGCCCAGATCATGGGCTTTGGCGGCATCGAGCTGTATAATGTCCACAAGGCCCGGGAGCTTACCGGCCGGGGAGGCCCCCTGCACAAATTCAACACCGCCGCCACGGTGCGCACCCTCCATGAAAAGGGCCTGAAAATTCCCTGCATGGACACCTCCTGTGACATCTCCCTGCCGGAAGGCCGGGAGGACATCCTGTTTGTCATGGAGATTGCCCGGGACATTCAGTGCCCCTGTGTGGGCGTCACCGCCCAATTCGACCGGGAGGACACCGTCCGGGAGAATCTGGCCTGGCTGCGGCAGAGGGCTGCCGAGCTGGGGGTGTGCCTGCTGATTAAGACCAGCGGCATCTATGCCGACACCGCCCGGCTGCGCGCGGTGCTGGATGAATTCGCCTGTGACGAGCTGGGCGCGCTGTGGGACATTCACCACACCTACCGGGACTTCGGGGAGACCGGAGACACCACCATCAAGAATCTGGGTGCCTACGTCCGCCATGTCCATCTGCGGGACTCCGACGACAACGGCTATAACCTGATCGGCGAGGGAACATTGCCTGTGGCCTCCATGATGCGCGCCCTCAGCTCCGTGGACTACGACGGCTTCATCTCCATCGAGTGGAAGCCGGAGTGGATGGAGGATTTGACGGACCGGGAGATCATCTTCCCCCATTTCGTGAACTTCATGCACAGGTTCCAGTCCACCCGGGGCCAGAAAAAGGCCCTGTATGAAAACGCCGCCCACACCGGCGAATACGTCTGGAAGAAGGACGAGCTGATTTCCGAGACGTTTTCCCAGGTGCTGGACCGGATGGTGGAGGAGTTCCCGGATCAGTACGCCTTCAAATACACCACGCTGGACTACACCCGCACCTATGCCGAGTTCCGGGAGGATGTGGATCAGTTTGCTGCCGCGCTGATTTCCCTGGGGGTTCGCCGGGGGAGCAAGGTGGCCATCTGGGCCACCAACATTCCGGAATGGTTTATCACCTTCTGGGCCGCCACCAAGCTGGGGGCGGTGCTGGTGACGGTGAACACCGCCTATAAAAGCCACGAGGCGGAATACCTGCTCCGCCAGTCCGATACCCACACCCTGGTGATGATTCGCTCCTGCCTGGACTCCAATTACCAGGCCATCATCAATGAGCTCTGCCCGGAGCTTTCCGGTGTGAAGCCGGGACAGCCCCTGCACTGCAAGAAGCTGCCCTTCCTGCGCAATGTGATCACCGTGGGCTTCCGCCAGCCGGGGTGCCTGACCTTCCCGGAGGCCATGGAGCGCGGCAGCCTGGTGCCCAGGGAAGAGGTGCTGCGCATGGCTGCCCAGGTTCGCCCCGGGGACGTGTGCAACATGCAGTATACCTCCGGCACCACCGGCTTTCCCAAGGGGGTCATGCTCACCCACTACAACGTGGTCAACGACGGCAAGTGCATCGGCGACCGGATGGACCTGTCCACCGCCGACCGGATGATGGTTCAGGTGCCCATGTTCCATTGCTTCGGCATGGTGCTCTCCATGACCTCCTGCATGACCCACGGCGCCACTCTGTGCCCCATGCCCTATTTCTCCGCCAAGGTGTCCCTGGCCTGCATCAACCAGGAGCGGATCACCTGCTTCAACGGCGTGCCCACCATGTTCATTGCCATGTTCAACCACCCGGACTACCGGAAGACCGACTTTTCCCATATGCGTACCGGCATCATGGCCGGCGCGGGGTGCCCACCGGAGCTGATGCGCCGGGCTGCCCGGCCGGATGAGATGAACATGACCGGCATCGTCAGCGTCTACGGCCAGACCGAGTCCGCCCCCGGCTCCACCATGAGCGCCTGGGACGACCCGCTGGATGTGCGTACCGATACCGTGGGCTACGCCTTCCCCCACATCGAGTGCAAGATCATCGACCCGGAGACCGGGGAGACCCTGCCCGACAACCGGAACGGCGAATTCTGCTCCCGGGGCTACAACACCATGAAGGGCTATTACAAAATGCCGGATGCCACCCGGGCCACGGTGGACCAGGAGGGCTGGCTCCACTCCGGCGACCTGGCTTGCCGGGATGAGCGGGGCAATTACCGGATCACCGGGCGGCTGAAGGACATGATTATCCGGGGCGGCGAGAACATCTACCCCAAGGAGATCGAGGAGTTCATCTACACCCACCCGGCGGTGAAGGACGTCCAGGTCATCGG
>CAZYWM010000037.1:0-17617 GCA_964651615.1 uncultured Oscillospiraceae bacterium
AGGGAACGTCGATCTGGTCACCATACTGCTCCACGGCGTCATTCAGAATGCCGGAAACCAGGGTGCCGAAGTTGTTGGGCTTGGGGCCGAACCAGGGAGCGAAAATTTCCACCTTGTCGTCGCCGAAGTCCCAGCTCTGGGTGCCGTCGGTGCGGACACCGGTGAACACGGTATCGGAGGACTGGTATACTTCTACGCCGGTCTTCTCGTTTTTATCACCCAGCTTGCCTTCCACGCCGCCCTTTTCGCACAGGAAGCGCAGAGCGTCCTCGGAATTTTCGATGTAAGCGTCGATCAGACGGGGATCGCTTCTCCAGGCGTTGGTAGCGATGCACATATTTTTCCAGCTTTGGATACCGGCGGGAGTAGAGCCGCCTTTTATAATGGCGGAGGCACAGTTGCCCTGGGAATCGGCGATGGGCTCCTTCTGGAGCACGACTACCTTCTTGCCCTCTTCCACAGCCTTCACGGCAGCCACAACACCGGCTGCACCGGCACCGCAGACCACGATGTCGCAATCGATTTCTTGGGCGAAGTCCTTGATTTCACCCATGACAACGGCGGATGCGTTTACATCCTCGGGAATGATGTCGGTGGCAACAAAGGTGCCATCGGTGGCCAGAACCTGTTCTACATTGCTGCTGACGATGGAAGCGCCCCCCTTGGCCTGTGCAATGCACTGCTCCAGGCAGGACTTGGCAGCATTGGATGTAATGGTGGCGGAGGAAACGCCGTCAATGTCCGAACCCTGGGCAGACAGCAGCTGCTCAATGAGAGCGTCCTTGGCAGCTTGACCAATGGCCGGGGTTTCCTCAGCCAGATCCAGGTCAATGGAGACGATGCTGTTGGCATCAAAAACGGCAGTCATCTTTACGGTGCCCATACCCTGAGCGGTGGCGGTGTAGGTGCCGGGAGTGTAAATGCCCTCAGCGGAGACTTTTCCAAGATTTCCCAGAATTCCGGCGGTAGCAAGACCAAATGCACCGGCAGCGGCCCCCTTCAGGAAATCTCTGCGGGAGAAATGATTGTTTCCCATATAAAATACCCTCTTTCAAATAATTTAACAGCCGCATCAGCTGCTTATCGTTCAGTCCTTTTCCTCGCCGTCCTTTTTACCCTTCTTAAACAGCTTCATCAGCTTGGGAATTTGAGTGGGCCCAAAAATAATCAGGACAATGGCGAGGACAATCAAAAGCTCTTGAATACTGATTTTCATCTGAATTCTCCTTATTTTTACTCAGTCTTGGGGGGTGGCTTCCTGGGTAGTGGGCTGCGGCGCCTCAGGGACAGCCTCCTGGGTGACAGGCTGCTGTACCTCGGAGGAGGGTGATGAGTCAGCCTTCCCGGGCTTGCCGATGCTGCTTACGGAATCGGTGACCTCTTTGATGCTGCCCTTGATCTCCTTTTCCATCTGGGTGATGGGGGCTACGGCTGCTTTCAGAGGCTCCTGCACTTCATTCATGGGTTCCACGATGTTTTCTTTGATTTCCTTGGTAAAAGAGTCGGATGCCTTCTTGAATTCCTTCATCGCCTGGCCCAGCTTCCGGGCGTACTCCGGCAGCTTATTGGGGCCGATGACCAGAAGAGCAACAATCGCAATGACAACCAGTTCCAGTGTGCCTATTTTCATATGCGCTCCTTTTTGGCAGAGTTTCTATGCCAGTTAGAATGTGCTGGAGTAATCACAATAATTATACAATTTGCGGTGTTCTTTGTCAACTGGATGGCATGGTTTTGTGAGAAATATTCAGGAAATGCGTAAAAGCAGAGGCAGCAGGCCTCTGCTTTTGGATAAAATGATAGATTTACTCAACGGTGACGGATTTGGCCAGATTCCGGGGCTTATCCACATCCAGTCCCCGGGCTACGCTGACGTAGTAGCCCATGAGCTGCAAGGGGATGACCGCCAGGGAGGCGGTGAAATGCTCGTCGGTTCTGGGAATGTAGACGGTGAAGTCAACGGTGTCCTCAATGCTGTAATTGCCATAGGTGGTCAGGCCCATCAGGTATGCCCCCCGGCTCTTGACCTCCACCAGATTGCTCACCATTTTCTCATACAGGCTTCCCTGGGTGAGAATGCCCACCACCAGCGTTCCCTGCTCAATCAGGCTGATGGTGCCGTGCTTCAGCTCTCCCGCGGCGTAGGCCTCACTGTGGATATAGCTGATCTCCTTCATTTTCAGGCTGCCCTCCAGTCCGGTGGCATAGTCCAGCCCCCGGCCCAGGTAGAAAATATCCCGGGCGGCGGAGAATTTGCTGGCAAACCACTGGATGCGCTCCTGATCCTGCAAGACCCGCTCCATTTTTTTCGGCAGCTGCTCCATTTCGTCAATCAGGCGGCTGTATTCCTGGTCGGTCAACTGCTGGCGCATCCGGCCGAATGCCACGCCCAGCAGATAGCAGGCGGTAAGCTGGGCGGAGTAGGCTTTGGTGGTGGCTACGGCAATCTCCGGCCCTGCCAGAGTATAGAACACATTGTCCGCTTCCCGGGCGATGGTGCTGCCCACCACATTGACAATGGCCAGCGTTTTGATCCCCTGGCCCTTCGCCTCCCGGAGGGCCGCCAGGCTGTCGGCGGTTTCGCCGGACTGGCTGATGACGACCACCAGATCGTTTTTCCGCAGCAGGGGCTTCCGGTAGCGGAATTCCGAGGCCAGCTCCACCCGGACCCGGATCTTTGCCAGGTCCTCCAGCACATACTGGGCGGCGACCCCCACGTGGTAGGCAGAGCCGCAGGCTACCATGTGCACCGTGTCCAGCGCCTTCACGAATTCCTCATCGATGCCCAGAGCGCCAAGGTCGATGACCCCATCCTTCACCACGGAGTGAATGGTATCCCGAACCGCCCGGGGCTGCTCGTGGATTTCCTTCATCATGAAGTGCTCATATCCGCCCTTTTCGGCGGCCTCGGCGTCCCATTTGATTTCCGTCGGGCTCTTTTCAATTGTCTCGCCGTCCAGATTGTAGAAGGTCACATCAGCGCCGGAGAGCCGGGCCATCTCCATATTGCCGATGTAATAGACGTTTCGGGTGTATTTCAGAATGGCGGGCACATCGGAGGCCAGGTAGGACTCACCGTTCTCCACGCCGATAATCATGGGACTGTCTTTCCGGGCCACGAAAATCTCCCCGGGATAGTCCTTGAACATCACCGCCAGGGCATAGGAACCCCGGATGCGAACCATGGTTTTGGCCAGCGCGTCGATGGGGCCGATGTGATACTTTTTATAGTAGTAGTCCACATAGTTAATCAGGGCTTCGGTATCAGTCTGGCTGTAGAAATGATAGCCCTTCCGGGTGAGCTTCTCCCGGATTTCCTGATAGGACTCAATGATGCCGTTATGGACGCCCACCACATTCATGTCCTCGCTGCAATGGGGATGGGCGTTGTTCTCGCTGGGTTCCCCGTGGGTGGCCCACCGGGTGTGGCCGATGCCGCAGCAGCCGGGGACGGCCATGCCGCCGTTGGTTTTCTCCACCAGAATTTTCAGCCGCCCTTTGGCCTTGACCACCACCGGGTCCTTATCACCGTCCCGGACGGCGATGCCCGCAGAGTCATAGCCCCTGTATTCCAGCTTGGAGAGCCCCTCCAGCAAAATGGGAGCGGCGCTGTGGTGACCGGAGAAACCGACAATTCCACACATATGAAAAACCTCTTTCCTTGGGAGAATGATGGGCTGATAACCTATAGTATCTCCCTGAAATGCTGCTGTCAAGTACCAATTTTAACAATATCTTTGCATTTATGAATTTTCGGGGAAGAGAAGTGCTTTGGCAGAGGGGGAAAACGGTTGTAAAACATCCATGGACATGATATAATCTTTTATCATTTCCGCAAGGAGGATGGGCCATGCCCTGGACGCTGCTGTTTCTACTTGACCTGATTGGAACCATTGCTTTTGCCATTTCCGGTGCCTTTGTGGGGATCCGGAAGGGAATGGATATTTTCGGCGTAAATGTTCTGGCGATAACCACTGCCTGCGGCGGAGGGCTGATGCGGGATATTGTCATCGGCAGCATCCCGCCCCAGATGTTCCGCAATCCTTTTTTTGTGATGGTGGCGGTGGTGGTGGCCAATGTGGTGTTTTTGCTTATGTTTCTCCACCGGCACATGCCCCGGAAAATCGTGCCGCTATACGATGGAATGCTCTTCTGGTTTGATTCCCTGGGCCTGGCCGCCTTTACTGTGGACGGGGTCATGGCGGGGATCACCATGGGCTACGGGGATAACGAATTTCTCATCTGCTTTCTGGGCTTCCTGACCGCCGTAGGCGGGGGAGCGCTCCGGGATGTGCTGGCAAGCCAGATGCCGGATATTTTCCGCAAGCACGTCTATGCCCTGGCGGCCATCGCCGGTTCGGTGATGATGACGGTGCTGCTGCGGCAGTTTGAATCCCAGAAAATCGCCATGATCGGCGGCTTCCTGTTGGTGCTGATTCTGCGCAAGCTGGCGGCCCATTTCCGCTGGAATCTGCCCAAGGTGGAAAACGACAAATAATTCAGGCGCCCCAAAATTGGGAGATTGGCAGAAAGGGAGAAGTCCATGGCGAACTTTACCAGGAAAGCGATTCGGGATTCCTTTGTGAAGCTTCTGAATGAAAAACCCCTGAGTCAGATCACAGTGCGGGACATTGTGGATGACTGCGGCGTGAACCGCAACACCTTCTATTACTATTATCAGGATTTGCCCCAGCTGCTGGAGAGCATTGTCAACGAGGATGCCGACCGGATTATCGGGGAGCACCCCAGCGTTTCCTCCATGGTGGACTGCTTCAATGCGGTTATCAGCTTTACTTTGCAGAACCGGAGAGCAGTGCAGCATATTTACAAATCCGTCAACCGGGATATTTATGAAAAGTACCAGTGGAGGATTTGCTATCATGTGGTAACGGCCTATGTGAACAGCATTTTAACAGGAAGAAAGCTGCGGGAAGAGGACCGCCAGCTTCTCATCGATTATGCCGCCTGTGTGTGCTTTGGCTTTTGCATGGGCTGGCTGGAAAGCGGAATGAAGGATGATATTCTCACCCGCTTCCATCGCCTTTGCCAGCTGAAGCAGGGAGATGTGGAGCGGATGATCGCCCGCTGCGAGGAATAACAATTTCCAGACAAATAAGCCCCGGTGTCTGTATTTCAGGCACCGGGGCTCTTTCTGTCCGTATTTATTCCGGATGAAAACCGCTATAATGAGGCCACAATCAGAAATTAAGGAGGAACACAGATGTATTATTCCAGTGGTAATTATGAAGCCTTTGCCCGTCCTCAGAAGCCCGAGGGCGTGGAGAAGAAATCCGCCTATTTCATTGGCACCGGCCTGGCGGCGCTGTCCGCAGGGTGCTTTCTGGTGCGCGACGCCCAGATGCCCGGTTCTCACATCCATTTCTTTGAGCGGGACCCGATTGCCGGCGGTGCCTGTGACGGATGGAAATACCCTGAGGTGGGCTATGTCATGCGGGGCGGCCGGGAAATGGACAATCACTTCGAGGTCATGTGGGACCTGTTCCGCTCCATTCCGTCTATCGAGACCGAGGGCGTGTCCGTTCTGGACGAGTATTATTGGCTCAACAAGCGTGACCCCAATTACTCTCTGTGCCGGGTCACGGAGCACCAGGGGCAGAATGCTCATACCGATGGGAAATTTAACCTGAGCGATAAGGGAACCATGGAGCTGCTGCGCTTCTTCCTCACCCCCGACGAGGACATGGAAAACAAGCGCATCACCGACTACTTTGACGATGAGGTGCTGGGCAGCAATTTCTGGACCTACTGGCGGACCATGTTTGCCTTTTATAACTGCAACAGCGCCTTGGAAATGAAGCGGTATATGCAGCGCTATATCCACCACATCGACGGCCTGCCCGATCTGCGGGCGCTCCGCTTTACCCGGTATAACCAGTATGAGTCCATGATCCTTCCCATGGTGAAGTACCTGGAGGCTCATGGGGTTCAGTTCCACTTCAACACCCAGGTGATGGACGTTCGCTTTGAAATCAGCAACGGCAAGAAGGCCGCGAGACGGGTGGAGCTGCTTCATGACGGACAGCAGGAGTTCCTGAATCTGACGGATGACGATTACCTCTTTATCACCAACGGCAGCAATGTGGAGAACTCCACCATCGGCGGTCAGGACAAGCCTTGCGAGTATATCACCGATATTCGTCCCGGCGGCTCCTTTGACCTGTGGCGGAAGATTGCGGCCCAGGACCCCGCCTTTGGCCATCCGGACAAGTTCTGCACCAATCCGGAGGAGTGCAATTGGATGGGCGTCACCGTCAACACGCTGGATGACCAGATACTGCCCTATATCAAAAACATCTGCCAGCGGGACCCTCTTTCCGGCGGCGTTGTCACCGGCGGTATCGTCACGGCCCGGGATTCCGGGTGGCTTCTGAGCTGGACCATCAACCGCCAGCCTCAGTTCCGCACCCAGCCCAAGGATCAGTGCCTGGTGTGGCTCTATGGGCTCTATACCGACCGCCCCGGCGACTTTGTTAAAAAGAATATGCGGGAGTGCACCGGTAAGGAAATCTGCATGGAGTGGCTCTACCACATCGGCGTACCGGAGGACAAGATCGAGGAGTTGGCCACCAACAGCGCCAACACGGTTCCCACCATGATGCCCTTCGCCAGCTCCTACTTTATGCCCCGTGCTGCCGGTGATCGGCCTGATGTCGTACCCGAAGGCGCCGTTAATTTCGCTTTCCTGGGCCAGTTCGCCGAGATGCCCCGGGATACGGTGTTCACCACCGAATATTCCATGCGCACGGCCATGGTAGCCGTTTACACCCTCCTGAATGTGGACCGTGGTGTGCCCGAGGTCTGGGGCAGCCTGTATGACCTGCGGGACCTTCTCGCCGCCACCGTCAGCCTCCGGGACGGCAAGCCCCTGACAGAGATGAATTTCAGCTTCCTGGAAAAAATCGCTGTCAAGATGCTTCTGGAAAAGATAAGGGGCACGGACATCGAGAAGCTTCTGAAGGAATATCACGTAATCGAGTAGTCGAGGGGGAGCTTTTCCCTCTACGCGTCATAAAGGAGAGATAAACATGTCATTAACCGATCAAATCAAAAAGGTGTCACTGCGAACCGCCTTTGGCTACCTGGAAAAGAATCCCCAGGAGAATGCCTTGAAGCTCATGTCCTGGGTGGACAGACTGGCAGGGGAGGGCCCCGACAGCTTCCCCACCCAGCGGGCCGCCGTGCGTAAGGTGCTGGAGAACCCTCAGAACAACATGTACCAGCTGGTGATGAATGTTTTGAAGGAGACGGACCCCGGTGTTTTGAAGGCCACCTTTGAGAATTTCTTCCTCAACGCCAACATCATCGGCTGGCCCGTGCAGGAGCAGTGCCGGGAAAAGTACGGCTGCAACATTCCCTGGGCCATTCTGCTGGACCCCACCTCCGCCTGCAACCTCCACTGCACCGGCTGCTGGGCGGCGGAGTACGGCAACAAGCTGAACCTGACCTTTGATGAAATCGACTCCATCATCACCCAGGGCAAGGAACTGGGGGTGTATATGTACATCTACACCGGCGGCGAACCCCTGGTGCGGAAGAAGGATTTGATCGCCCTGTGTGAAAAGCACAGCGACTGCCAGTTCCTCTCCTTCACCAACGCCACCCTCATCGACGAGGCCTTTGCCGACGAAATGCTCCGGGTGAAGAATTTCATCCCCGCCATCAGTGTGGAGGGCTTTGAATCCGCCACTGACGGACGCCGGGGCGACGGCACCTACCAGAAGGTGGTCAAGGCAATGGCAATCCTGAAGCAGAAGCACCTGCCCTTCGGCCTGTCCTGCTGCTACACCAGCCAGAATCTGGACTCCATCAGCTCCTATGAATTCATCGACCAGATGGTGGAGTGGGGCGCCCGGTTCGTCTGGTACTTCCACTACATGCCCGTGGGCAACGACGCGGTTCCGGAGCTTCTGCCTAGCCCGGAGCAGCGGGAATTCATGTACCACCGCATCCGTGGCATCCGGGCCGCCAAGCCCATCTTTGCCATGGACTTCCAGAACGACGGCGAGTATGTGGGCGGCTGTATCGCTGGCGGCCGGCGGTATCTGCACATCAACGCGAATGGTGACTGCGACCCCTGTGTGTTCATCCACTATTCCAACGCCAACATCCGGGATATGAGCCTGCTGGAGGTGCTGCGCAGTCCTATTTTTATGGCCTATCACGACGGTCAGCCCTTCAACGACAACCATCTGCGCCCCTGCCCCATGCTGGAGAATCCCGAAAAGCTCCGGGAAATTGTAAAGGCCACTGGCGCTCACTCCACGGATCTCCAGTCCCCGGAGACGGTTGACCACCTGTGCGACAAGTGTGAAGCCTATGCCAGAAACTGGAAGCCCACCGCCGACGCCCTGTGGCAGTGCAGCTGCGATAAAAAGCATAAAAACAACGTCTAAAGCACAGTACACAAAGCCTGATTGCCGGTTTCCGGCAATCAGGCAGTCATATTGACAGGAGGAGACTACGCAATGTATTGGAACAAGCGAATTCAGGCTGCCAAGTGGGGATATATTTTGAGCTCCGCGGTGCTGTGCGTGTTGGGGGTCATTCTGGTGGTGGTTCCGGATTTTTCCGCCGTACTGCTGTGCCGCCTGACAGGCGGAGCCATGATTTTATTCGGAATTGTGAAGATCGTCGGCTATTTCTCCAAGGATTTGTACCGGCTGGCCTTCCAATATGACCTGGCCTTTGGCATTTTGCTGATTGCTCTGGGGGCGACGATGCTGTTTCGCCCGGAGGCCATGGTGCAGATGATTCTGGTGACAATCGGTGTCTGCATTTTGGCGGACGGACTGCTGAAAATCCAGACCTCCATCGACGCCAAGCAGTTTGGACTGCCCAAATGGTGGCTGATTCTGGTGATGGCGATTCTGACCGGCGGGGCAGGGTTCCTTTTGGTGCTCAGGCCCACGGAAAGCGCAGGCGTTATGATGATCCTGCTGGGCGTGGGACTGATTACCGAGGGAATTTTGAACCTGATAACCATTCTGACAGCTGTCAAAATCATCGGCCGCGGCCAGGCGAACATTGTGGACGCAATGCAATAGAGCCCACTGCGAAGCCCCGGATGCCTTTCCGGGGGCTGCGAAGTGAACTCTATTTTCGTCCTTATTCATTTGCGACCAATGTGGCGGAGCCGTAGGCCTTGTAGGGCCTGCCGTTTTCGTCGAATTCGGCGGTGTATCTTACATGGAAGGGAATCCTGTCAGGCGTAAGCGGAATGATTGCATCCAGGGATTCGGCGCCGTTTTCAAGCTGCCTGTGCCAGTCGCGGTACATTTCGGCATAATCGGCCGGGAATAGACCGGATTCAATAACGGGCTCCGGATAGTTCCTGATCAGCGGCAGCAAACCCAGGTCACGGATACATCTGGAGCATGGGCGCATTTCTTTGGTGTCGATTTCGTATTCCCAGCAATAGATGTTCAGCTGCTCGCCCGCTGTCCGGAATTTCTTTTCGTTGTCGGCCAGCGCCGTGTACATTTTCTTTTCCGCTGTGATGTCCTGGATGGTGGCGAAGAAGAGGTATTGGCCATCGGAGCGCCCGATCACCTGCAAAGCGGTTTTGATGCAAAGGCTGTCCTCCCCGCAGCAGGGGGAATGGATGATGCGCCATGTCTCGCAGGTTTCGCAGTCGTTTGATTCAATGGCGCGCTTGATTGCGCCGATGTATATTTTCTTGTTCTTCTCGTCGAGGTCAAGGCTTTTGTGATCGATGATGACCTCTTTCTGGGTGAGATTCATGGAAAGCTCTTTGAGATATTTCTCATTGACACGGAGCATTTCTATTTCGCCGTTTTCATAGACAAAAATCGCGGCAGCGCCTACGAAGCTGTTGAAGATAAGCGTTTCCATCGTCTCGGGGTCCCAGAACTTTTCGGCATCCAGACTGTCTATGAACTTCATGTAGGGCGCGGCAACGTCTTTTTTGACCTGGTTCAGCTGCTGGATGAATTCGCCTTCCGGAACAGGCTTTGAATACAGGTATCCCTGTATATACTGACAGCCGATGCTCTTCATATAATCCGCCTGAGCGATTTCTTCAACCCCTTCCACAATGACGGGGGTTTTCAGCCAGTGGGCCATTCTAACAACAGAGCTGATGATGATCCCGCCTCTGCCGCCGATCTTCCCGCGCAGAAAGGCCATGTCCAGCTTAATGATGTCAACTTTCACGTCCTTCAAGACGCCGAGGGAGGAATATCCGCTTCCAAAGTCATCCATTTCCACGGGGTAGCCGAAGGAATGGAATTTTTCCACGATTTTTGCGAAATGATCATTGCCGCCGACAGCGGCGCTTTCCAATATTTCAACCCGCAGGAAATTTACCGGAACGTTGTACTGCTTGCGGATTTTTTCCATGGTTTCTATAAAATTCTCGACGTAAAGGTCATGCCTGGATACGTTAAAGGAAATCGGCACGGTGTCAATGCGGTTGTTCAGACATTTTCTTTGAAATCTGCACAGCTCTTCAAAAACATACAAATCAAGCTTGGTGATGTATCCCTCTGACTCAAACAGCGGGATAAAGGTATCCGGCAATTGCAGTCCATACTGGGGATGAATCCATCGCACAAGCGCTTCCGCTCCGATCATTCTCCCGTTTGTATGGTTGTACTGAGGCTGAAAATAGATATGGAATTGCTTTTCCCACAATGCCTGCTCGATGCTGTCGACCATTTCGGCCTTCGTCATAAAATATGTTTTTGCGTTATTGCTCATATAGACGCCCTTCTTTACGCAACAAAATCCGGAACTTATTTTATAAGCATATCATATAAAATAGAAAATATCAATTATTTCATAATTTTTCTGCATGTTGTTCACAAACTTTTTTTATGGTAATTGGAGAAGAGCAGTCCCTTAATCCCGCTGTGGACAGAATCGCCAGACGGTGGTATACTACAGTCAATTTACCGGGACAAGCCGCCGCTGGAACGCTGGAAGAAACGGATTCATTATGATGAGAGGATGGCAAATGAAACAGAAACAAATGGAAGCGACAAATCAGGAAGCACAGAAGGTGGAGGTGGTACGCTGCACCCCGGACATTGCCCTGGGCCTCACCCAGGAGCAGGTGGAGCAGCGCCTTCAGGCCGGTCTTCGCAATGAGGCGGTGAAGCCGGAGGAGAAAACCATTGGCTCCATCATCAAAAGCAACCTCTTCACCTATTTTAACCTGGTCTTTGCAATCCTTGCTGCTTTGCTGGTGGCGGCGGGGTCCTACCGAAGCCTGACCTTTTTGCCGGTGGTGATTGCCAATTTGCTCATCGGCATCATCCAGGAGATTCGGGCGAAAAAGGTGCTGGACGAGCTGACCATGCTGAACGCCCCCAAGGCCCTGGTCATCCGGGACGGCAGGCAGATGGAGATACCCGCTGAGGAATTGGTGCTGGACGACATTGTGCTGTTCCGGGCGGGGAACCAGGTCTGCGCCGACGCGGTGATCCAGCAGGGGAACGCGGCGGTGAACGAATCCCTGCTCACCGGCGAGGCGGACGAGCTGCGCAGGGGCCCGGGGGACATGCTGATGTCCGGCAGCTTCCTGGTGTCCGGCGAGTGCTACGCAAGGCTTGACAAGGTGGGGGCGGATTCCTATATCTCCCGCCTGACTCTGGAGGCCAAGGCCATGGACCGGAAGCAGCGCTCGGAAATGCTCCGGGTGCTGGACAAGCTGGTGGGCGTCATGGGGATCATCATCGTGCCCATCGGCATCCTGCTTTTTGTGCAGCAGTATGTGCTGGCCGGTGCCTCCTTCCAGAGCAGCATCGTTTCCATGGTGGCGGCAGTAATCGGCATGATCCCGGAGGGGCTGTATCTGCTGGCCAGCGTGGCATTGGTGGTGAGCGTGATTCGCCTGGCCTCCCAAAAGGTGCTGGTTCACGATATGAAGTGCATTGAGACGCTGGCCCGGGTGGATGTGCTCTGCGTGGATAAGACCGGAACCATCACGGAAAATGAGATGCAGGTCAGCGCCGTCATCCCTCTGCCCGGCTTCGACCCCTCCCAGGGTCAGGGCCTGAAGGCCACCATCAGCGCCTTTGTGGCGGCCATGCCCCAGGGCAATATGACCATGCAGGCGCTGAAACGCTATTTCAAAACACCTTCGGAGAAAAAGGCCCTTTCCGTGGTGCCCTTTTCCTCCGCCTATAAGTACAGCGCGGCAGTTTTTGAGACGGAATCCTATGTGCTGGGGGCGCCGGAATTTGTCCTCCGGGAGGATTATGAGGCCCACCGGGCCATGGTCGAGAGCTACAGCGCCGATGGCTACCGGGCGGTGGTATTTGGAAAATACTGCGGCACCCCCGATGGGCAAGCCCTGACGGAGAAGGTCATTCCCATGGGTCTGATTCTGCTGGAAAATCCCATCCGCCGGGACGCGCCGGATACCTTTAAATACTTTGCCCAGCAGGGGGTCACTGTGAAGGTCATCTCCGGCGACAATCCCCTGACGGTTTCCCAGATCGCGCTGGAGGCGGGAATCAACCAGGCGGAGCGGTATGTGGATGCCTCCACCCTGACCTCGGAAGAGGCGCTTCAGCGGGCGGCGGAGGAATACACTGTCTTTGGCCGGGTAACTCCGGAGCAGAAGCGCCAGCTGGTTCATGCGCTGCAAAATGCCGGGCACACCGTGGGTATGACCGGCGACGGCGTCAACGATGTGCTGGCCCTGAAGGATGCGGATTGCTCCGTGGCCATGGCCTCCGGGTGCGACGCGGCGGCCCAGGTTTCCCAGCTGGTGCTGCTGGAATCGGACTTCTCGGCCATGCCTTCGGTGGTGGCGGAGGGCCGCCGGGTGGTGAACAACATCCAGCGCTCCGCCAGCCTGTTCCTGGTGAAGAACATCTTCTCCCTCCTGATGTCGGTGTTTTCCGCCTGCTTCTCCATCAACTATCCTTTGGAGCCCTCCCAGATGTCCCTGATCAGCATGTTTACCATCGGCATTCCCGGCTTTTTCCTGGCATTGCAGCCCAATTCCGACACCATTCGGGGAAAGTTCCTGTCAAACGTCCTGGTTAAGGCTCTGCCTGCCGGTCTGACGGACTTCCTGGTGGTGGGCGCTCTGGTGGTGTTTGGAGGCGTATTCGGGGTGGCGGAGTCGGACATTTCCACTGCCTGCACCATGCTGCTGGCCATTGTTGGGTTTATGATCCTCTATCACATCGGAAAACCGGTGAACGAGCTGCGGGTTCTGGTGCTGATGGGCTGCATTGTGGGCCTGCTGGGATGCAGCATCTGGCTGGGGGATATTTTCGGGATGGAGCACATGTCACTCAAATGCGTCCTGCTTTTCGGCGTCTTTGCCATCGTCACAGAACCGGTGCTTCGCTACAGCACCCTGATCGTTGAAAAAATCGCCGCAGCGCTGAGAAAGAAAAAAGAAGCCTGACTTCTGCAATATTCATCCCGGCAAACATCAATTTAACGATTAAAAGCCCCCCTCTCTGTGAGCTGTGATACGCAGAGAGGGGGTCAAATGTTATACGGTCTTCAATTCATATTCTCTGCTGCCGTAGCCAAGGGCCGCGGCGGCTTCGATGGTGTGGACGCCGTTGCGGCTGTCGATGCGCTCCAGCAGGTGGGCTTTGCCGGGGTCGGAGCTGGCACGAACCAAATCCACGCAGGCCTGGTCGATGGCAATGGGGTCGGTGGAGACCAAAATGCCAATGTCGCCAATGCAGGGGTCCTCCGCGACGGCGCAGCAGTCGCAGTCCACGCTCATGTTTTTCATCACATTCACATACACCAGATTTCCGCCGAAATACGACACCACGGAACCGGCGGCGTCCGCCATGGATTCCAGGAAGGCGTTGTGGTCAGCGGTCCAGAGCTCTTCGGGGCGTCCGGCGCCGTGGATGTAGGCCTTGCCGTAGGAGGAGGCCACGCCGATGGACAGCTGCTTCAACGCTCCGCCGTAGCCGCCCATGGGGTGGCCCTTGAAGTGGGAGAGAACCAGCATGGAATCGTAATTGGCCAGGTCCTTGCCCACGTAATTCTTGTGGATCACCTTGCCGTTTGGAATGTCCAGCTCCAGGTCGGGCCCCTCGGCGTCCAGCAGGTCAACAGGAAATTCCCTGTTCCAGCCGTGATCAGTAAGCAGCTGGCGGTGCTTTGCGGTGGTGTCCCGGGCACCCTCATAGGCAGTGTTGCACTCCACCACGGTGCCGCCCACGTAATCGACGATGGGCTTCCAGAACCCGGGGCGCAGGAAATTCTGATTTCCCTTTTCACCGGAGTGAACCTTGATGGCCACCCGGCCGGGCAGCTCCTTTCCCACCAGCTTGAAAAGCTCCAGGACCTTTTCCGGAGTGATTTCGGGGGAGAAATAGACGGTTGATTTCATAAGTAAACCTCCTAAAGATTTTCGGCAATCGCGCTGTTGTAGTATGCGATTTTTCGCTCAATGACCTTCAAATGCGCTTCCAGCGCGGAAATCTGGGCTTCCACCGATTCCTTTTGCTTCAGAATCATTTCCTGACGTTCCCTCAGGCTGTCGTCGCCCTGCTGGCACAGCTCCATGTACCGGCGAGTGTCCTTCAGCGGCATCCCGGTTTCCTTCAGACAGCTCAGAATTTGAAGCCATGCCAAATCCTCGTCGCTGAACACCCGGCGTCCGCCGAGGCGCTGAAGGTTGGGCAGGAGCCCCTCTTTGTCGTAGAAACGGAGCGTGTGAACAGATATGCCCATTTTTTCGGCCACCTGGGAAATTGAATAGGTCAAACTTCCACCTCCTCAAGGGACAGTATATATCCTAGAGCTAACTCGAAGTCAAGCTTTTTTGCATTCGGTATATTTCCGCAATGGGCTCCGGAGCCTTGTCCAGAATGTATTTCATTTTCCACAGGGGAAGGGGTGTTTTCCCATAGGGGAAGAATTGCGCGCCCTCCACAATGCCCGAAATTTCCCTGTCCTCCGGCCCGAAGGGAACGACTACGATCTCTCCGGCGGGGTAGTCCGTGGTGCTCAGATAGTAAAACCGGCCATCCAGGGTGGGAATGTAGACGGTGTAAAAGGTGAGGCCCACCGGCGGGTCAGGGGAGCGGGGCGGCACGGTATCTTTCGGGCTGCACGGCCCGGTGGGGGTCGGGGCTTTCGGGGGATTGGCTGCCTCGTCATGGGGCGCTGCCCCGGACTGCCGCCTGAAAAGCTTGCGAAGCCATTGAACCAATAATCTGAGCAGTTTCATGAAAATCCCTCTTTCAATCTCCCAGTCGGCGTGCTTTCACTTATATCGCTGCTTTTGAGATGTTTCCCCCAGGAGATAATCAATGCTTGTCTTGTAAAATCGCGCAAGCTTGATTAGAACGGCCGTTGGAATGTCATTCTCTCCTGTTTCGTATTTTGAGTAGCCGGTCTGAGACATGCCCAGCATCGATGCCACCTGTGCCTGACTTAAATCGCGGTCTTCACGCAAGTCCCGGATATGTGGATACATGGTATCTCCTCCTGATCGTAGAACCGATATTATTCTAATATAACCGAAATCATGCCACTTGTTTTTAACCTGAAACAGGTTAAAATATAAATAATGGTGATTGACAGAAGCATAAGAATCTGGTATATTTTAACACGTAAAGGGAGTAGCCAGCACAACTGTGTTTGCTGGGCCGTCAATACGATCCTCCGATCCGGCCCCGTGATGAAATGGTGAGACTTTGCTGTTTGATGTAACAGCAGAGTCTCTTTTTTATGCTACCCCAGAAAATTTGAAAAGGAGCGTTTTAAAATGATCACATCTGTACTGCTGTTTGCCGTTGGCCTGGTGCTGCTCATCAAGGGCGGAGATTGGTTTGTGGATGGCGCCACCGGCATCGCCCGCCGGTTCCACCTGCCAGACATTGTGGTGGGTGCCACCGTTGTTTCCATCGGCACCACATTGCCGGAGGTCATGGTCTCCGCCACCGGAGCGCTGCTGGGCCAGGGTTCTATGGCCTATGGCAATGCCATTGGCTCCATTATCTGCAACACCTCCCTCATCGCCGCCATTTCTGTGGCCTGCAATCCCGGGCCCGTCAATGTCAAAACCATGAAAATGCCCGTCATTTTCTTCTTCGTCTCCGCCGCCCTGTACTGCGTGGCGGCCTATTGGCTGGGGGAGTTTCCCAGGTGGATGGGCATCGTCCTGCTGGCTATTTTTATTGTATACCTGGTGGCCAATGTCCGCCAGGGACTCAAAAATCCGGAGTCTGTGGAACCCCAGGAAGAGCAGGCGGGCGGAAAGGAAAAGACCCTCCTTCAGAATATTTTCTGGCTGGTGATCGGCGCGGCCCTCATTGCCCTGGGCGCGGACCTTTTGGTGAAGCATGGCACCATCATTGCGCAAAAGCTGGGTGTCCCCGAGACCGTCATCGCCCTCACCTTTGTGGCCCTTGGAACCAGCCTGCCGGAGCTTGTTACCACCATCACTTCCCTGCGCAAGGGCCATGCCTCCCTGGGCATCGGAAATGTCATCGGCGCCAATGTGTTTAACCTGGTGCTGGTTTCCGGCTTGGCTGTTACCCTGGCTCCCTTTGAAGTCCCTGTGGGAAAGACACTCCTGGGCCGCAATGCCTCTCTGGTGCTGGACATTCCCCTGATGCTGGCGGTGATGCTGCTGCTGACGGTTCCCGCGCTGGCGCGGAAAAAGCTGGAGCGCTGGCAGGGCATCACTTTGCTTGCCATCTATACAGCCTTCTGCCTGCTCCAGTTCTTTGTCTGATTTTCTTTCATTGAGAACAGAGAATTTCAAACGATATAGCGCAATGAAAAAACACATCCACCGGCGAACCGGTGGATGTGTTTTTGGCGGAGGGTGTGAGATTCGAACTCACGGTGGGAATGACCCCATCACTGGTTTTCAAGACCAGCTCCATAAACCCCTCGGACAACCCTCCATGCCAGAAGAATATACCATTTTCAGAGCCCAAAGTCAAGGAAAATCCACTTGCTTTTTCTTCAAAATCAGCTATACTGTAAAACAGGAAGGGGGGATTTTGGTGGAGATACGGAAGCTTTGCGTGGATACCCTGTCCCTCCCGGAGATTGCGGCGCTGCTGGACATTGCACAGGGCGTTGCGGTTCGCCGCCCGGACTGGCAGAAGCTGAAACAGGAGCTGCGGCGATCGGAGCTGTGCGGAATTTATGATGGCGCGCAGCTGGTGGGCTATGCCCCGGTCAACGGCCGCAGCCTTTATTTTGGCGGCAGCGTCCAGATCCTGTCTCTTCGCTACCTCTGGCCATACAACCAGGAGGACAGGATTGCCCAGATGATTCGTGGGATTGCGGCGCTCTATCGGGGGCAGGCCCGGTGGCTGGTCATGGACGTTGACGCCAAACGGGATTTTAACTTTCCCCTGTACAAAGCCCTGGGGTTCCAGGCCTCCACCATGCGCAGCCCCCTGGCGCGCAGCAATGTGGTGCTGCTGTGCCCGATGGAATCTCTCTGAATGGGCTGATTTCGTGCTTGACAATCCCACCGGGATATGCTAGAATACTCGGGTAGTCAACTGAATATGTTCTTTTGATTCGGAGTGATACCCAAGAGGCCGAAGGGGCTCCCCTGCTAAGGGAGTAGGCGTCTAAAAAGCGCGCGAGGGTTCAAATCCCTCTCACTCCGCCA
>CAZYWM010000038.1:0-17280 GCA_964651615.1 uncultured Oscillospiraceae bacterium
TACGGATTATACAGGGATTATTCACGATTACAACAAGAAAAAGTCCTGAAAACCATTGGTTTTCAGGACTCATGGTGGAGATAAGCGGGATCGAACCGCTGACCTCTTGAATGCCATTCAAGCGCTCTCCCAGCTGAGCTATACCCCCATGCGATTTTCAATTGCCTGCTGTCGAATCAGCTTCTGTATTATAGCACACATGCAGGAAATGTCAAGAAGTTTTTTTATAAATCGGCAAAATTTTTTACTGCTTCCGGGCTGGGGAAAGTCGGGGTGGGGGATGGCTGTTTCCGGCGTCTTCCAAAGCTGCCGTTGTCTCCACGCCGGAAATATGATATTATTTTCGCGTCTTTGTGCAAGGAAGCCCTTTCGTTTCCGTTTATATAGGTGAGGGCCCTCAAAAAGAAACGTAAGGAGAGATGAACCATGGACGACGGCAGCATTCTTGCGCTGTATTTTGCCCGGTCGGAACAGGCAATCCAGGAAACGGACAGAAAATACGGCGGCTACTGCTACAGCATTGCCTATAACATTCTGGCAAATCGGGAGGATTCGGAGGAAAGCGTCAACGATACATACCTTTCCGCCTGGAATTCCATTCCCCCCAGGAAGCCCAATCCTCTGGCCCCCTTCCTGGGAAAGATCGTCCGACACATTTCCATTGACGCTTGGCGGAAAAACGGAGCCCTCAAGCGGGGCGGCGGCGAAATGCCCCTGGCGCTGGAGGAGCTTCAGGAGTGCGTGGCCAGCACGGAGAACCTGGAAGACCAATACCATCAGAAGGAATTGGTTTCCCAGGTGCGCGAATTCGTGGACGGATTATCGGATGCGGAACGCAATGCATTTGTGTGCCGGTACTGGTATCTGGATTCCACAGCGGATATTGCGGCGCGATTTGGATTTTCTGAAGGCAAGGTCAGCTCCCTGCTTCACAGGGTCCGCAAAAAACTGGAAAAGCATTTGATAAAGGAGGGAGTCCGATGAATAACGCCATAAAACTGTTGGAGGCCATTGGGCAGATTCAGGATGCGTACATCATAGAGGCCCACGCGGACGCACCCAAGTCCGCCTCCCCGGGAAAGCGGTTCCTTCTGATTGCCGCCATCGCGGCGGCGGTGCTTCTGCTGGCGGGCTGCGGAGCGCTGGCCTGGCACTGGTATTCCACCTTCTTCACCCTTCAAAGAGACGAACCGCTGTCCCAGAGTCAGGTAGCCTATATCAACGAAAATGCCCGGGATTTGCACGAAAGCCAGACCCGTGGCGGCTATACCGTGGAGCTGAAATCCGCTCTGGCGGAAAGCCGGAACGCCTATATCACCCTGGGAATCCGCGCCCCGGAGGATGTTGATTTCATGAATCTGAAAGACGGCGAGAACCTCCTTTTCGACCTGTTCGCGGTTCCGGAGGGCAGCCAGCTTCCTGCTCTGACGTCATATCAGATCGTGGACGACGGCGACGGGAAGAACAACACGGTGAATGTGGTGCTGAGCATTGGCTCTGGAGAGTTCCAGCCGGAAGCCTCTTTTGGCCCCGGCAGCTCCTGGCGGATCGTTCTGCGGAAAATTGTGGTGGACTGCTGGGATCGGGAATATGAGCAGGAGCTTCTGCGAACAAAATACGCCGGTGTGACGGATTTCATGTTCACCGATGAAGAAGTGGCAAAGATGCATTCCCAACGATTGCTGTCATCCGAAAGATGGGAGTTTGATGTGAGGCTGACTTCCGCCGACACGGATTCTCTGGAGCTGCTGACCGCGCCCATCTCCACAAAGGTGGTCGTCAGCCGCAAAAACCGATCAGACTCTATGTATTATGAGACAAAGGATGCCGTGGAAGCTGTGACCGTTACCTCCATCCGTCTTCACAGCCTGGGAGCCGTGGTGGATTTTGAACCCCCGGAGGCAAAGGAGGACAGCCCCTATCCTGATTTCCACTGCGCCTGCTTCTATAGGGGGCAAGTGTACGATTCCTCGAGCTCCAGTCCGGAGGAAAGATTCTTCGTGGTGCTGAGAGACGGCACAAGAATCGATTTCCGGCAGGCAGAGTGGGCAACTGATGAGGCAAACCTGACCTCCGACAGTCCCATTGTGCTGAAGGATGTGGATTATTTGCAGCTGCCGGACGGGACGAGGCTGTATCCGTCCAAGCCATAAATTTGTGAAGGATTTTGGAAAAGAGTGTTTCCTTTTTCAGGAGGATTTGGTATAATGGGGAAAAACCTTTTAGGGGGGTCTATTATGCCTGCGTTAATTCTCACATCCCAGCAGAAGCAATCTCTGGATGCCGGCTTCTGGGCTGCCTTTGGCGCCGCGCCGGAGCGGTATTTTTCGGCGCCGGGTCGGACGGAGATCGGCGGCAACCACACTGACCATCAGCGGGGCCGGGTGCTGGCGGCGGCGGTGAACCTGGATACCCTGGCGGCGGTGCGGGTCAATGGCACCGGCACCATCCGCATCCTGTCAGAGGGCTATCCCATGTCCCAGGTGGAGCTGAGCAGCCAGGAGCCCCAGGCGGAGGAAGTGAATTCCACTCCCGCTCTGATTCGGGGCGTGGCGGCCCGGTTTGCCCAGCTGGGCTGCCAGGTGGAGGGCTTCGACGCCTACTGCACCTCTACGGTGCTGCCCGGCTCCGGCCTCAGCTCCTCCGCGGCCTACGAGGTGCTCATCGGAACCATCATCAATCATCTGTTCTTCCAGGGGCGGGTGAGCCAGCCGGAAATCGCCCAGATCGGCCAATACGCCGAAAACGTGTTCTTCGGCAAGCCCTGTGGGCTGATGGATCAGACCGCCTCCGCCGTGGGGAATCTGGTGAGCATTGACTTCTTCGACAAGGATCACCCGGTAATCACCCCGGTGGACTTCGATTTCTCCACCTGCGGCCATGCCCTTTGCATCATCGACACCCGGGCCAGCCACGCCGACCTGACCGACGAATACGCCGCCATCCCCGGGGAGATCAAAAGCGTCTGCGCCCACTTTGGCAAGGAGGTCCTCACCCAGATCGACGAGGCGGATTTCTATGCTGCCATCCCCGCCCTGCGCCGGGAATGCGGGGACCGGGCGGTGCTGCGCTGCATCCACTTCTACCAGGACAACGCCCGGGTGCCCAAGCAGGTGGCGGCGCTGAAAGCCGGGGATTTTGACGCTTTCCTGGCCCTGGTGGCCGAGAGCGGCCGCTCCTCCTGGATGTATCTGCAAAATGTGGTGCCCGCCGGGTATAAGGAGCACCAGGACGTGGCGGTGAGCCTGGCGCTGTGCGAGCACTATCTCCAGGGCCGGGGCGCCTTCCGGGTTCATGGCGGCGGCTTTGCCGGGACGGTGCAGGCCTTTGTCCCCTTCGACCTGCTGGATTCCTTCCGGGCCGGGCTGGACGCGGCCCTGGGGGCCGGAGCCTGCCATGTGCTATCCATCCGTCCCCAGGGCGGCGTGGAGGCCTTCCCGGTGGAATAAATCCCCTGTGCTTGCCCACGGAAGGGGCGCTATGAACAAGTGAAGAAAGCGCCGTGCCGCATTGCCTGCTGGCCCTTGTGTGAGCCAAAAGAGATTAAAAGCCCTGAGAAATTCAAACTTCTCAGGGCTTTTTGCTGTATATTTTGCTTTCAAGCGCTTTCTACGCTGGCAAGGATTCTTTTCAAATAAAAGCGGCGAAATTGAGGTGGTTGCCTTTTACACGGTTTCCCAGATCGGCGACATTTTTTCCGCCCAGCGCCGGAATCCCACTCAGCGGCCCAGCGCCTTCTGGCAGGCGGATTTTGATGATTCCGGTTTTACGTCCATCCCCTACACCCCCCAGCAGCTCAGCGAGGCCAGCCATGCCTATGAGCTTCCCACCCCCTGCCGGACGGTGATTACAGTCTGCGGCGCCATGCGGGGCGTGGGCGGCATCGACAGCTGGGGAGCCGATGTGGAGGAAGGCTATCACGTTGCCTCGGACAAAGATATTTCCTTCACCTTCCGGATTCGGCTATCAGAGCTTCCCTAATGCGCAACAATCGTATAAAAGCAGTCCTGTCGGAGTATGTCCTGCAGGACTGCTTTTTTACCCGGGAGGGGGAAAACAAACCAGCTTTGCGGCCCCGCGGCTTTCTTCGGGTCAGAATTTTTCCGCGGCAGGGCAGGGGGATATATTCCTCAAAGGAATTTCTCGGAGCAATTCGCCGAAAAAACTGAATTACCCTCATGAAGAACGAAAAGCGGCGAATATGCCGAATCGGAGCGGAAGGGAGGTGACTCATTCAGAGGTTCCCCGGAGCGCACAATTCAGGATAACCAAAAGAGAGGAACGTTTTTTACACAAAAAGACAAGTTGTAATCAAGGCGCAAACATGATAGAGTTTAGTTATCCGTGTTGTGGGGGGATCATGTGTTCCGTATCAGAAAAATCAAGGAACTGCTGCATGGGATTATCAGCTACATTCGATCCCATCTCTGGGTATCCATTATGGGTTCGCTGCTGCTCCTGATTTTTGCAGGTTCCTATCTGCTGATTCTCTGGCAGCCAATGCTGGTGGTGATTGTGCCGGGGGCGGCCAATGTGGTCATCTCAAAATTTGTCGATCCCATTTTGGATCAGCATATGCCCAAAAAGGAAGGATGAAGAAAATGAAATTTACCAACGGTTTTTGGCTTCTGAAAGAGGAAATTTCCCCGATCTATGCCGTGGAATACGCCGGTCATGAAATCGAGGGCAATACCCTGACGGTCTATGCTGCCCAGAACCACATCCGTAACCGGGGCGATTGCCTGAATCTGGGCATAATCACCCTGAAGCTTACCTCCCCCCAGGAAAACATTATCCACACGGAGCTGACCCATTTTCAGGGGACAGCCAACGAGCCTGCGCGCCCGGAGGTGATCAATCAGCAGCCAACAGTGTGCATCACCGAAACGGATACCCACTTAATCTACCGCACCGGCCGCCTGGAAGCCCGAATCTGCAAGGCCCCCTCCGGGTGGAATATCGACTACTACGATGGCTCCACCCGCCTGACCTCCACCGGTTATCGCAACGAGGCCCGGATGCTGAACCGGGATACCGGGAAAAGCTATATGGTGGAGCAGCTGTCCATCGATATTGGCGAGAGCGTCTATGGCCTGGGGGAGCGGTTTACGCCTTTCGTGAAAAACGGACAGACCGTGTCCATCTGGAACGAGGACGGCGGCACCGCCAGTGAACAGACCTACAAAAACATCCCCTTCTACATTACCAGCAAGGGCTATGGCGTGCTGGTGGACACCTTTGGCGATCTGGAATTTGAAATCGCCAGTGAGAAGGTGGAAAATGTCCAGTTCTCCGTCCCCGGAGAAACCCTGGGCTATTATATCATCGCAGGCGGCAGCCCCAAGGGAACCGTCAGCAAATACTGCGGCCTTACCGGTATGCCGGCGCTTCCCCCCGCCTGGTCCTTCGGCCTGTGGCTGACCACCTCGTTTACCACCAATTATGACGAGGAAACCACCTCTTCCTTTATTCAGGGCATGGCAGACCGGAATATCCCCCTGCGGGTGTTCCACTTCGACTGCTACTGGATGCGCGCCTACCACTGGTGCGACTTTATCTGGGACCCGGATACCTTCCCGGACCCCGCCGGAATGCTCCGGCGCTATCACGAAAAGGGACTTAATATCTGCGTGTGGATCAATCCCTACATCGGCCAGATGTCCTATCTTTTTAAAGAGGGCAAGGAACGGGGCTTCCTGGTGAAAAAGGAAAACGGCGACGTCTGGCAGACCGACCTGTGGCAGCCGGGCATGGCTCTGGTGGATTTTACGAACCCCGACGCGGTGAAGTGGTATGCTTCCAAGCTGGAAGCGCTGCTGGACATGGGGGTGGACTGCTTCAAGACGGACTTCGGCGAACGGGTCCCGGTTCGGGGCATTCGCTGGTTTGACGGCTCTGACCCCAACGCCATGCACAACCGCTACACGCTTTTGTATAATCGAACCGTTTTTGAACTGCTGGAACGCAAGCGGGGAAGGGGAGAGGCAGTGCTCTTTGCCCGTTCCGCCACGGTGGGCGGCCAGCAATTCCCCGCCCATTGGGGCGGTGACTGTTCCGCGAGCTTCTCCTCCATGGCGGAAACCCTGCGGGGCGGATTGTCCCTGGCCTGCGGCGGCTTCGGCTTCTGGAGCCACGACATCAGCGGCTTTGAACAGACCGCTTCCCCGGACATCTACAAGCGCTGGTGCCAGTTTGGCCTCCTCAGCTCCCACTCACGGCTGCACGGTTCCTCTTCCTATCGGGTGCCCTGGCTCTTTGACGAGGAGGCCTGCGTGGTGCTGCGGGAAATGGTGGAGCTGAAATGCCGCTTGATGCCCTATCTCTACCGCCAGGCAGTGATTGCCCATGAAACCGGCGTGCCCATGCTGCGGCCCATGTTTATGGAGTATCCCCAGGACCGCAGCTGCCACAATCTGGATTTGCAGTACATGCTGGGTGACAGCTTGCTGGTTGCGCCAATCTTCCATGAAGACGGCAGCGTAGAATACTATCTGCCCAAGGGAAAATGGGTGAATCTGCTTACCGGGGAAACGCTGGACGGAAACCGCTGGCATCAGGGCTGCTTTGACTACCACAGCCTGCCGTTGATGGTGGCGCCAAATTCCATCCTTCCCATGGGCAGCTGCCATGACAAGCCGGACTATGATTATTGCAGCGGCGTGACGCTGTGCCTGTCCCATTTTGAAGACGGAGCCGCCGCGGCGGTTCAAATCCCCAACCTGCAGGGCAATACGGTTATGACCGCTTCAGCCCGCCGCCAGGGAAATACCGTCACGCTGGAGGTTCAGGGGGATGGCAGCTGGCGGTGCCGGATGCTCTCGGCCCCGGATGCTGACATTGTGTACAGCGGCAGCATAGCCGAAATTCATTTGAAGTGAGCCAGGAAAGGAGCGGCAGCGTGATTCGGAAACAAGCTTTGCCCATTGATCTGAAAAACAGCGTAATCCGGGACCCCTTCTGGAGCCCAAAGCAGCAGCTGATCCTGGATACCGTCATTGACTATCAGGAAAAAATCCTGAACGACCAGATTCCCGGCGCTGAAAAAAGCCATGCCGTCGCGAATTTCCGTATTGCGGCAGGACTGGAAGAGGGAGAATTCTACGGCATGGTGTTCCAGGACACCGATGTGGCCAAATGGCTGGAAGGGGTGGCCTATGCGCTGACCATCCGCCCGGATCCCGACCTGGAAAAGCGGGCGGACGCGGTGATTGAGATCATCGCCCGGGCGCAGCAGCCGGACGGCTACCTGAACACCTATTTCACCATCAAGGAACCGGAGCATAAATACCAGAATTTGCTGGAATGCCATGAGCTGTACTGTGCCGGGCACATGATGGAGGCTGCGGTTGCCTACTATGAAGCAACCGGGAAGGACGCCCTTCTGAAAGTCATGGAAAACATGGCGGAGAACATCGCTTCCCACATCGGCCCCGGCAAGATTGAGGGTGTTCCCGGACATCCGGAGGTGGAAATCGGTCTGATGCGGATGTACCATACCACCGGGAAAGAAAAATACCGGGATATGGCCCAGTATTTTATCGACCGGCGGGGACAGGACCCTTCCTGGTTCCAAAAGGAGCGGCAGCAGCGTGACTGGGAGTATTACCCCATGAACCCCGCGGATACCAAATACAACCAAAGCTACGCGCCGGTTCGGCAGCAAAGCAGCGCGGAGGGCCACGCTGTCCGGGCGGTATACCTGTTCACGGCCATGGCGGACCTGGCGGCATCCATTGGGGATGAAAGCCTGCTGCTTGCCTGCGAAACCCTGTGGGAGAACATCGTTCAGAAGCGGATGTATGTGACCGGCTCCATTGGCTCTACCGTGGAGGGTGAGGCCTTTACCATCGACTATGATCTGCCCAATGATGCGGCCTACGCGGAAACCTGCGCTGCCATTGGCATGGTGTTTTTCAGCAAGCAGATGCTGGATATTACCTTGGATGGAAAGTACGCCGACATCATCGAATTGGAATTATACAATGGAATTCTAAGCGGAATGCAGCTGGACGGCCAGCGGTTCTTCTATGTAAATCCCCTGGAAGTGAATCCCGGCGTTTCGGGAGAGCTGTATGGCTACCGTCATGTGCTGCCCCAGCGGCCGGGCTGGTATGCCTGCGCCTGCTGCCCCACCAATACGGTGCGGCTGATCACCTCGCTGGGCAGGTATGCGTTTAGTGAGAATCCCCAGACCATTTTTGCGAACCTCTTTATCGGCGGCGAATTTGATTTGGACAAAGCCCGGATTCAGGTGGAGAGCCAATACCCCTGGCAGGGAGACATCACTTACCGCATTCGGCCCAAGGCACAGACGCCGTTCTCCATTGCTTTGCGGCTTCCCCGTTTCGCCAAAAACGCGGTGGTGAGCGTCAACGGGGAAGTGCAGCAGGCAGATCGGGAAAAGGGTTATGTATACCTGCTGCGAAGGTGGAAGGAGGATGACCTGGTTCGTGTGACCTTTGAAATGCCGGTGCGCCGAATTTATGCCAATCCCGCTGTCCGGGCCGATGCGGGCCGCGTGGCGTTGATGCGCGGGCCTCTGGTTTACTGCATGGAAGGGGCAGACAATCCGGGGCTGCTTCAGTCCCTGCGCCTGCCCAGAGACAGCCGGTTCGCGATTCATCCGGTGGAAGACGGCGTATTAAAGGGAAATGTGATTCTGACAGCGGATGGCTGGCAGAATGTCTGCGGGCCGGAGCTTTACAGTGATGAGCCGCCCCGGCAAAAGCCGGTCACGCTGACAGCCGTACCCTATTACACCTGGGGGAACCGGGGGCTGAACCAGATGCTTGTCTGGATTGCTGAATAAGAAACGGCTGTCCTTTTCGGGAAAATCAGCGTTCATCTATCGACGATTGCCCCCTTCCATGGAGCACGAGAAATGATCCAAGGAAGGGGGCGTTTTGTATGCCTGAATAAATAAGACAACCTGCTCCATTGGCCTGCTGGCCCATGTGAGCCGATAGACAGCTACAATGCCAACGCCCATCGAAAAAGAAAAACTGAATCATAACAGAAAGCCGTTTATTCTGACAGAATAGGCGGCTTTCCTTTTTCCAGAATGTATATCACCCACAAATATTCCCAGAACAGTGCGCTAATGCTGTGGGAGTCAACGATACAACAGCACAAATCGTCCGGGAAAGCGCTTTCCTATATTTTCGTTGACCATTTTTTGTATAGTCTATATAATGAAAGCAATAAATGGAGCAATCCATTTGTAAGAAAATTATAAAGGAGCCGAAAACGATGAAAAAGATCATTGCGCTGCTGATGGCAGCATTGATGACTGTGGGTATGCTGGCGGTCTGCCCCAGCACTCCCGCCGAAGCCAGCGGTGAAACGGAAAAGGTCGCGCTGAAGGTCTGGGCAGATCAGGGCGAGCTGGAGCTGATTGAAAAGCTGTGCAACGAATTTGCCGCGGAGCATCCCGAAAAGGAATACATCTTTGAGTATGGTGCTGTGGGCGCGGTTGACGGCAAGACCCGGTATCTCGAAGACCCCGCCGCTGCCGCTGATGTGTTCCTGTTCGCTGACGATCAGCTTGTTGACCTGGTAAAGGCTGACGCGCTGTATGAGGTGACACGCAACACCGATGCGATTATTGCCGCCAACACGCCTGGCTCCATCAGCGCCGCTTCTTACGAGGGCATGCTGTATGGATACCCCATGACCTCTGACAACGGCTACTTCCTGTACTACGATAAGTCCGTTTTCACAGAGGAAGACCTGACCACGCTGGATGGCATCCTGGCAGCTGCCAAGGCTGCCGGCAAGCAGGTCCATATGGATGTTTCCAACGGCTGGTATCTGGCTTCCTTCTTCCTGGGCAACGGCTGCACGCTGACCATCGAGGACGGCAAGCAGGTAATCGACTTTAACAACGCAAAGGGCCTTGCCGCTGCGGAAGCGATCCGCGCTTTCTGCAACGATCCCGCGTTTGTGACCGGTGACGATTCCGTCCTGGCTGGCGGCATTGGCGACGCGATTGCCTGCGGCGTTTCCGGCACCTGGATGGCCGCCGCGATTCAGGAGAAGCTGGGAGAGAACTTCGGCTGCTGCAAGCTGCCGACTTTTACCTGTGATGGCAAACAGGTTCAAATGGGTTCCTTCCTGGGCTGCAAAATCTACGGTGTCAACTCTCAGACCGCTCATCCTGTGGATGCCATGGAGCTGGCGGAGTACCTGACGGGTGAGAAGGCCCAGATTGAGCGCTACCAGGTGCTGAACTATGGCCCCTCCAATGTAAATGCCCTGGCGGATGAAACCATCGCCTCTAATCTGGCGCTGCAGGCGCTGAGCGCACAGAGTGAGTTTGCTGTCTCCCAGATGGTTCTGGGCGGATTCTGGACGCCCGCCGAAGCCTTCGGCGCGGAACTGGAAGCCCATTCCACCGCGGATTTGCAGACCATGCTGGATCAGCTTGTTGAACAGGCGCTGGCGGGGTAAGATTATCTTCATTTGGGAAAAGGGGCTGGCGACGGCCCCTTTTCTCCCATCCTTAGCGGAGGCCTATCATGTATGGAAATCGAAAACAGAATGTTCTGATTCGCGCCGCGACAAAGGGCAGCTTCTGGACGCGGCTGTCCTTTGCGGTAATGGGAACCGGCTGCATCCGGTATCGGCAGTATGCGCGGGGCCTGATTTATCTTTTGAGCCAAATTGGTTTTTCTTTTTCTTTAAAGACTTTGCGCTGCAATACCTGTTGAAATTCAATACCCTTGGCACGGAGTCCCAGCGGAAGGTCTGGAATGAGGAGCTGCAAATCTTCCAGAGATTCCCCGGCGACAATTCTATGCTGATTTTGCTGTATAGTGTGCTGTCTCTGGCGGTTGTCGCTGTGTTTCTCTATATCTGGTACGCAAACATCCGGGATTCCCTGTATGCGCAGGAGAGGGCGGAGCAGGGCCGGAAAATAGACAGCTTCCGGGATGATCTTCGAAGCCTGACCCATGAGCGGTTTCATGTGACGCTTCTGACCATGCCCATGCTTACCCTGGTGCTGTTTACCTTGCTGCCGATCATTTTTATGATCCTCATTGCGTTCACGAATTTCGATGCGGATCACCAGCCTCCCGGCAACCTGTTTACCTGGGTCGGCATGACCAATGTAACGGATATTTTCCTGGGCAATGAGATCAAGACCAATACATTCTTTGGGCTCCTGGGATGGACGATTGTCTGGGCAATTCTTGCCACGTTCACGAATTATATTCTTGGCATGCTGCTGGCGGTTGCCATCAACAGCAAGCTGGTCAAGCTCAAGCAGGTGTGGCGTACCTGTTTTATTATTGCGATCGCAATTCCTCAGTTTGTAAGCCTGCTCCTGATCTCCCGGGCCCTGGAGCCTGCCGGAGCGATCAACGTATTGCTTCAGAAGCTGGGGCTGATCAGCGCGCCGCTGCCCTTCCTTTTGAATCCAACCCTGGCGCGAATCGTTGTTGTGGTGGTGAATATGTGGATTGGTATCCCATATACCATGATGACCTTCTCCGGCGTGCTGATGAACATTCCGGCAGAGCTGTACGAAAGCGCGGAAATGGATGGCGCCGGCCCGATCAGAAGGTTTACCTCCATTACACTGCCATATATGATTTTTGTTACAGCTCCCGCGACGATTACCACATTTGTGACCAATTTCAACAACTTCAATGTGATTTATCTGCTCACCGCCGGCGGCCCGTTCTCCCTGGACTACTATCAGGCGGGAAAAACCGATCTGCTTGTAACATGGCTGTATAAACTGACAGTGAACCGAAATGACTACTCTCTGGCATCGACGATCGGTATTTTCATCTTCCTGCTGGTGGGCAGCTGCTCCCTGCTGGTCTATAACCGCACAGGCGCTGTAATGAAGGAGGATCAGTTTCAATGAAAGGCAAACGTATTTCCGCAGTGGCTCTGAACGGGCTGATTGCGGTTCTGGCAATTTTGTGGCTTGTCCCGGTTTTTTGGCTGGTTATTTCCTCTTTCCGGGCAGAACAGGGGGCTTATACCTCTTACCTCTGGCCAAAGGGCTTTACGCTTGACAATTACATCCGGCTGTTTACAGACAGAAAGCTTTTTGATTTTCCCCGCTGGTTTGGCAATACGATGCTTGTCGCCGGATGCAGCTGCGTTATTACAACGATTCTGACCTTGATGGTTGCCTATGTGTACTCCCGGCTTCGCTTTCCCGGCCGCAAATTCTTGATGAACGCGTCTCTGGTTTTGGGAATGTTCCCCGGGTTTATGAGCATCATTGCCATTTACCACTTTATGAAGGCGGTAAGGCTGGATCAAACGCTTCTGGCGCTGATCCTGGTTTATTCCGGCGGCGCGGCTTTGAACTATTACATTGCCAAGGGATATTTTGACACGATCCCGAAATCGCTGGACGAAGCTGCCATTCTGGACGGAGCTTCCAATCATACGATTTTCTGGAGGATTATCCTGCCAAACTCAAAACCGGTGATTGCCACGACAGCCATCAATGCCTTCATCAATCCGATTGTGGATTACATCTTTGTGTCGGTCATCATGAAGGACAATTACAATAACTTCACCGTGTCAAAAGGCCTCTATACCATGGTGGATAAAACAAACATCTACGAATACTACACAGTCTTCTGCGCCGGGGCGGTGATTGTGGCGATCCCGGTGGTGCTGCTCTTTATTCGTATGCAAAAATACTATGTTGCCGGCGTTGTCGGCGGCTCTGTGAAAGGATGACTTATGAATCCCTCGACAATCTTCCACAGACCATTAAGTGAATATGCCTTTGCCACGGACGAGACACACTATGTTTTCCGCCTGCGGACTGGGAAGGGGGAGGCCCAAGGCTGCAATTTCTTTTACGCAGATCGGGCGGCCATGACGCCGGAGCTGGATTTTTTCTGTGTGCCCATGGTGAAATTCCGGGAGGATCTGTATTTTGATTGGTATGAGACGCGGCTGGAGACCAGTTTTGAGCGTATCGCGTATTATTTTGAACTGACGGGTGGAGACGAAACCATCCGCTATTTTGGAGATTGCTACGAAATGGTTGGAACCCCCACCCGGGCCGATTACTTTCAGTTCCCCTTTAACCATCGGGCAGACCGCTTTTTGGCTCCGGAATGGGCAAAGGATGCCATTGTATACAACATTTTCCCCGACAGCTTTGCCACCGGAAAACAAACGATTTCCGGCGATTCCGAAGTGGGATTGGGCGGTAGCATAAGGGGAATCACGGATAATCTGGAGTATATCGCGTCCATGGGGTTCAACTGCGTCTATTTGAACCCAATCTTTACAGCCGAATCCTATCACAGATATGACACGCTGGATTATTATCAGGTGGACCCCCACATGGGCACGAACGACGACCTGCGTCATCTGACGCAGAAAGCCCATTGCTTGGGAATCCGGGTTATTCTGGACGGCGTATTTAATCATATCAGCAGCAGCCACTTCCTGTTCCGGGATGTATTGCGGAAAGGGATGGAATCTGAATACTACTCCTGCTTTTACCGGCTCCCGGCCCATCCCAGTATTCCCGCGCCCGGCGCCGCTCCCGAATATACCTGCTTCTCTTACGTTCCCAATATGCCGAAAACAAATACAGCCGACCCGTATTTGCGGCAATACTTCTGTGACGTGGGAACCTACTGGATCAGAGAATTTGACATTGACGGCTGGCGGCTGGATGTGGCGAACGAGCTGGACGACGGCTTCCTGCGCGCGTTCCGCCAAGCCGTAAAGGCGGCGAAGCCCGACGCGCTCATTGTTGGAGAGGTTTGGGAAAACGCGGCCCATTACCTGAACGGCGATATGCTGGATTCTGCCATGAATTATGATTTCCGCCGATACGCCCGCAGATTTTTTGCCGAGGAATCCGTCAGCGCGGAGGTCTTTGACGCAAATGTTTCCACACTTTTGCTTCGCTACCGGGAAAATGCCCTGTATGCCCAGCTGAATCTGCTGGACAGCCATGATGTCAGCCGTTATCTGACGCTGTGCGGCGGGAGCGTGGACAAAATGGAGCTGTCCGTGCTGCTGCAAATGACCTTTCCCGGGATGCCCTGTGTGTTTTATGGAGATGAAAAGGGGCTTTGCGGTCTGAGCGAAAAGGAATACCGCCAGGCGATGGCATGGGGGGTAACACATCCGCTTGAAGAAATCTACCGCAAATTGATTGCAATGAGAAAGACGCATCCTGCCCTGCGGTATGGCAATTTCAGGACCAATTTTGCTTCCGGCAGGGTCTACAGCTACAGCAGGATTTGGGAAGGCAAAAAAATCACCGTTACCATGAATCTGGGAGACGTACCGATCAATGCGCCGCGGCAGGGCAGATTGCTCTTGAAAAAAGGCGAAAACCGTGACATAATCGGTACGTGGGAATACGAAGTACGGGAGGAACAGGCCCATGGCGGTGACGATTTATGACGTGGCAAAGGAAGCCGGCGTGTCCATTGCCACGGTGTCAAAGGCGCTAAATGACAGCTATACCATCCCGGATCAGACAAAGGAAGCGATACGGGAAGCAGCGGACCGGCTTGGATACCGCCCCAACGCGAGAGCAAAGAATTTTGCCCGGCAGGCAAGCGGAACGGTGCTGTTTATAACGGACCTCTATCAGAATATCGCATTTGAGAATCCGCATATGTTTGAGATTATTTCCGGAATCACCACCTACCTGGATGGCAAGGATTATTCTCTGACATTAAAGCCGCTGACGAAACAGGCCGCGCCGCTTTGTATTCGTGACATCATTCAGCAGCGGCAGGCGGACGCGTTGATTATCCATGCCTATATCCTGAGCACGGAGTTAGCCGCGATCCTCTCCCGTGTGGACTTTCCATATCTGGTCATCGGAAAGCCGGATTTCCGGTGCAATGTCTGCTGGATCGATGTCAACCATGAACAGGCCGGGCAAATCGCCGCGAACTACCTGCTGGATAAGGGTTATCGGCAGATGGCCTTTGTGATGGGGCAGGAGGAGGATGCCTTGTCGCAGAGCCGGTTAAGGGGAATCAACCAGGTCATGTCAGAGGAAGAGCTGACCGTCGAGCTGGTTTGCAATGAGTCGCCCTATGCGCTGGATGACGCGGTGCTGGACAGCCTTCTTACACGGCATTCCCGCCCCGAGGTCCTGCTTTGCAGCAATAACCACCTTGCGCTGCACTGCTTGCAGCATATCCGCCGGTTGGGCTTGCAGGTGCCCCAGGATATTGCGCTGCTCACCTTTGACAACTATCCGTTTTCCATGCTGACGGACCCAACCATCACCGCTGTTGAGGTTGACATGCACGATATGGGAATCAACGCGGCCCGGTTTGTCCTCCAGCGGATTCGCAAGCCCAATCTGCAGACCCAATCCTACTGCACATCGCCCTGTATCCTGGAGCGTGAATCGACATAGCCATCTCAAAACCCCAATCCGTCCTGCGTCTTTTGCCCAAATAAGATACCGTCCATGCGCGCTCAGTACCATCCTTTTTCGGAAAAATCAGCGTTCCTCTATCGACTATTGCCCCCTTCCATGGTATAATACGAGAAATTATCCAAGGAAGGGGGCGTTTTGTGTGCCTGAACGAGTAAATAAGACAACCTGCTCCATTGGCCTGCTGGCCCATGTGGACGCGGGGAAGACCACGCTTTCGGAGGCCATGCTCTATTGCAGCGGGCAGCGGCGGACGCTGGGGCGGGTGGATCACCGGGATTCCTACCTGGACAGCCACGCTCTGGAACGGGAGCGGGGCATCACCATTTTCTCCAAGCAGGCCCGGCTGGAAACGCGGCATCGGCAGCTGATTCTGCTGGACACCCCGGGGCATGTGGATTTCTCGGCGGAGGCGGAGCGGACCATGCCCGTCCTGGACTGCGCCATCCTGCTGATTAGCGGCACCGACGGAGTCCAGGCCCACACCCTGACATTGTGGCGGCTGCTGGAGCGCTACCAGGTGCCGGTATTTCTCTTCATCAACAAAATGGACCTGCCCGGGGCGGATCGGGAAAAGCTTCTGGCCCAATTGCAGGAGCAGCTGAGCCCCGGCTGCGTGGATTTTGGCCTGCCCCGGGAGGACATTCAGGAAGCGGCGGCCATGTGCGACGAGGCGCTGCTGGAAAGCTATCTTGCCAGCGGAACCGTCACCGACGGGAATCTGCGGGAGCTGATTGCCGCCCGAAAGCTATTCCCCTGCTGCTTTGGGGCGGCGCTCCGGCAGCAGGGCGTGCCGGAGCTGCTGGACATTCTGGATGTTTATGCCCCCCAAAAGTCATATGGGGAGGATTTCGCCGCCCGGGTGTATAAAATTTCCCGGGACCCCTCCGGCACCCGGCTGACCTGGGTGAAGGTTACGGGGGGCAGCCTGCGGGTGCGGCAGTTCCTGGACTATCAGAATCAAAAGGGAGAGGCGCTGGAGGAAAAGCTGGTGCAGCTTCGAGCGTATTCCGGGGACAAGTTCACCGCCCCGGAGGAGATTTCCGCCGGGGAGATTGCCGCAGTCACCGGGCTCACCGGCACCTATATCGGCCAGTCTTTGGGGGCGGAGCCTCAGGGGCAGAAGCCGGTATTGGAGCCGGTGATGACCTACCGGGTAAATCTGCCAAAGGGCTGTGACCCGGCCCAGGCCCTGCCCAAGCTCCGGCAGCTGGAGGAGGAAGACCCCCAGCTCCACCTACTGTGGGAGGACGGGCAAATCCACGTGCAGATCATGGGCCGGGTGCAGCTGGAAATCTTCCGCAGTCTGGTGCGGCAGCGTTTTGCTCTGGAAATCACCCTGGACGACCGGCGGATTTTCTACAAGGAGACCATCCGAAACACCGTGGAGGGGGTGGGCCATTTTGAGCCCCTGCGCCACTATGCTGAGTGCCACATCCTTTTGGAGCCCCTGCCCCAGGGAAGCGGGGTGGTCATTGATACGGTGTGCTCCCTGGACGTGCTGGACGGGAATTATCAGAACCTGATTCTCACCCATCTGGCGGAGAAGACCCATCGGGGGGTCCTCATCGGCGCGCCCATCACCGACATCAAGCTGACACTGCTGGTGGGCAAGGCCCATCTGAAGCACACCGAGGGCGGCGACTTCCGCCAGGCCACCTACCGGGCCGTCCGCCAGGGGCTGATGCAGGCGGAGAGCCAGCTGCTGGAGCCCTGGTACGATTTCCAGGTAACTGCACCCACGGAGCTCATCGGCCGGGCCATCTCGGACATTCGGGCCATGGGGGGAGAATTCGACGCCCCGGAAAATCGGGGCCCCATCTCCACCCTCCGGGGGCTGGTGCCCGCCGCCGAGGTTCGGGACTACGCGGACC
>CAZYWM010000039.1:0-17191 GCA_964651615.1 uncultured Oscillospiraceae bacterium
CAAATTACAATTTGCAGGGATAACCGGATGAGCACATTATCTCATTCTCTCTGGTCTGGCAGGTGAACAGGATCACCTGGCGGGACTGGGAAAACTCCTTCAAGACCTCCATGGCGGCTCTCAGCCGCTGCTCGTCGAAGCGAACCAGGGCGTCGTCCAGAATCAGGGGCGCCCCGGGGGTGAGTTCCCGGGCCACGGACAGCCGGAGGGCCAGGTACAGCTGGTCGGCGGTTCCAGCGCTGCGCCACCGGGCGGAGCGGAGGGTGTCCTCCTCCCGGGCCCCGGCTTGCAGAGACAAGTCGGATTCCAGCCGAAGCCGGTCGTACCGCCCCAGCGTCAGCCGGGCCATCAGCTCCTGGGCCCCCTGGGAAATCCGGGGGGCAAACCGGCGCTGGAGCTCCTCTGTGGCCTGGCTCAGGGTCTGCTGGGCCAACGTCAGGGCGGCCTCCCAGCGTTCCAGCTCCCGGATTCTGCGCTTCAGCTGCTCCAATTCCCGCTCCATATTCTCCCGGGGAGGCAGCGTCTCCGCCGCGCCCCGGTACTGGCCCAGCTGCCCCCGGAGCAGCCGCTCCTGCTCCGCCAGCCGGGAAAGCTCCGCCTCGGTCTCCTCCACGGACTCCCGGCGGCAATCCGCCCGGCGGGGCGGCGGGGCAGTGCGGGCCATGGCTTTTAGGTTTTCATATTCTCCACATGCCCGGTGGGTCTCCCCCCGGGCGTTTTCCGTCTGCTGATAAATCCTCAGCTGGTCTTCCAGCTCCCGGATGCACTGCTCCAGGCTCTTTTCCCCGCACAGGCTCTGATGTTGCTGCAAAAGCGCCCGGCGGCGGGCGGCCAGCGCCTCCCGGCTCTCGGAATAGGTTCGCTCCCGGCGGTCATAGTCCGCCCGGGCGGCGGCATAGTCCCGGGCCAGGGCCTCCCAGCGTCGGGGGTCCGGACTACCATAGCGGCGGCACAGCGCCCGGCGCCGCCTGCGCCAGAGCATCCACTGCGCCGCGGCAATTCCCAGGGTCAGCAGTCCCATCGCCCCCAGCAGTCCGGCGGGAAGCATCCTCCGATAGAATGCCAGCCCGGCGGCGGCCCCCAGGCAAATCACACCCAGGGCCAGCATCGCCCAGACCCAGTGTCTGGAATTTTTCCCGTCCTCCCGGGCCTGATGGAGGGCCTGGTCTGGGGACATGCCCAAAAAGCACGCCGGAACCTCCGGCATCCGGGGCAGCGGCGGGAGGGACTGCTGCCGGAACTGCTCCCACTGCTCCCGGTGGCCGCGAAGCAGGGCCAGTTTCTCCTCAATTTCCTCCGGCGATGGCAGTCCGGCACAGCTTTCCTCTAATTGCTTCAGCCGGCTGCGCGCCGCCTCCCGGTTCTCCCGGACCCGGGCCACCCGCTCTTCGTCCAGCTTCGCCTGTTCATAGGCCAAAGCGTCCAGGTGATTTTCCAGGTCGGCCCGGGACTCCCTGTTTTTTTCCAAATCCGCCTCCCCCTGGGTGAGCCGGGATTCCAGGCGGGCCAGCTCCTCCAGATCATCTTCCAGCTGCTGTTTGCGCTGGAGAGCCTGGGGCAGCAGGCCGGAACGGTTGTAGCGGCAGCGGTTTTTCAGCTCCCGCAGTCCCTTTTCCAGCCGGGAGGCGTCGGCGCTCTCGTCCCCGGTTGTCACCAAGGCGTTGAGTCTGCGCCGGAGATCGTCGTCCTGGGTCACAGGCAGATCGCTTTGCCGGATGAACCCCGCCCGCTGGAACACGCTCCGCTCCACCCCCAGCAGCACCAGGCCGCAGTTCCCGGCATTCAGCTCCGGCACATTCATCCCGGAGGCCGTCTCATAGGCCCGGAACTCCCCCATGGGGATCCGCCCCCTGGTGGAGCGCTCAATGGTGATGTCCCGGCCATTCCACCGCAGCTCCATCCGGCCGGACATGGGGCTCCCGGACCAGGGGGCGTAGCGCTCCCTGTCGGGCAGGGCAGTCCGGCTGGCCTTGGCCCGGGTGTCCAGGCCATAGAGCATGGCCAGCAGGAAGGCGCACCAGGTGCTCTTGCCCCATTCGTTGGGGGCCTCGATGATGTTCAGACCCGGCTTCAGAGTCAGCGTCTCATGCTCCAGCTTGCCGAAGGTGGCGGTCATGGAATAGATCATCATGGCAGCCGCACCTCCCTCCCGTCCAGGAGCCTGGCGGAAATATCGGCGGCCAGACGAACAATCTCTTCTTCATCCGTCCCGTCCAGCTTCTGCTTCAGCAGCCGGAAATAGACGCCCCGGAGGCTGTCCTCCCCGGCGAAATCGAAGGGGTTGGTCTGCGCATCCGTCTCGTCCCGGAGCTCCAGATAGGCCAGGTGGGAAAACCGCTTCCGCAGCTGCTCCAGTTCCACCGGGCCGTTGCCGGTGAGCGTCACCCGGTACAGGTTCGGGCTTGACTCCGGGGGGAGCACCTGCTCCAGAGCGGTCAGGGCCTCCCGGCTGACGAAAACCTCCAGATCATAAAAGCGGGGCAGGTTCAGCCACACCGGCGCGGCGGATACAGTCTGATCCAGCTGCGCCACCAGCAGCCCCTTTTCCCCGGTCTCGTCCCAGCCCCGCCCCATGGGGCAGCCGGGCCAGGCGCACAGCGTCTCCCCCGCCCGGAAGGAACCGGCCCCATGGATGTGCCCCAGGGCCAGATAGTCCAGCCCCGACTCCCGCACCTGGGAAGCGGTGACGGGACAGTAGGGCCCGGAGGGGTTTAAGGGGTCGGCATGGAACACCCCCAGGCACCAGCGGCTCTCCCCCGCCGCCCGGAAGCCCTCCAGCAGGGCCGGGCAGTCCATGCTTCCATAGCCCGCTCCATAGACCCGGCAGTCCAGCTCCGGGAAATCCACCCAGGTCAGTTCTCTTCCGAAAATATGTACATTCTCCGGCCAGGCTCCCTGCCAAGGGGAATCCGGGCCGAGGTAGTCGTGATTTCCCGGGGCAACGCACACCGGCACGGCGCACCGGGCCAAAGCCCGCTTCACCCGCTCCACCGTCTGGGGAGCGGTGCTTCCGTCGAAAATGTCCCCGGCCAGGAGCACCAGGTCACACGCCTGCTCCCGGCAAATATCCGCCACCAGCCCTGGCAGCTTCTCCTGGCACCGGGTCAGCGCCTCCCGGTTTTCCTCCGGGAGGGAGGAAAAGGGGGTGCCCAGGTGCCAGTCGGCGGAATGCAGCACCCTCAATCCCATTGGTCAACTCTTTCCGCCCGCAGGCATTTTCCCGTGTCGCTGTCCAGGGTGAAGAGAACCCCCTCCAGCTTGGTGGGCCCACCGGCCCAGCGGTAGCGCTCCGGCAGATCGCCCCGGAATTTGGCGATGGACAGCTCCGGCTGGATGCCCAGCACCGAGTCCCGGGGGCCGGTCATGCCCAGGTCGGTGACGTAGCCCGTGCCCTTGGGCAGCACCCTGGTATCCGCCGTGGGCACATGGGTATGGGTGCCCCACACCGCGCTGACCCGCCCGTCCAGCAGGTAGCCCATGGCCAGCTTCTCCGAGGTGGCCTCGGCGTGAATCTCCACCAGGATGAATTTTGCCTCCACCTGGGGGAGAATCTTCTCGATCATCAAGAAGGGGTTGTCCGGGCCGTAGTCCATGCCACACCGCCCGATCAGGTCGATGAGGGCCACCTCCCCAAACCGGCTTTCAAGCACCGTCCAGCCCCTGCCGGGGACCTGGGGGGCATAGTTGGCGGGCCGGATGATCCGGCGGCTCTCGTCCAGATAGGAAACGATCTCCCGCTTGGAGAAGCTGTGGTTGCCCAGGGTGATGGCATCCGCCCCGGCGTCCAGAATGTCCTCCGCCTGGCCGGGGGTGATGCCCACCACGCTGGCGTTCTCCCCGTTGACCACCACAAAATCCGCCCCGGTGGTTCGTTTCAGCGGGCGAAGGCTTTTGCGAATCCGCTCCATTCCCGGGCCGCCTACCACGTCTCCCACCGCCAGCACCTTAAATTCCATGCTCGGCACCTCCTCGAATGTTTGTTTCATTATAAACCACTCCGGCGGATTTAGCAAGGGAAACTATGAAATAGATGAAGGCACTCTCTATTTTGCAAATTGCAAATCTTATTTTTGCATAAATAGTGATCGTCAAATATTGACATTTATATATAAAATGCTATGCTAATGTCATAGAAGAGCCCATGAAACGCAAAGCAGAAGCGAAAAGGAGGCTGATATTTATGAAAAGAACGATTTGTCTGTTCCTCACTGCCGTTTTCTTTGCAGGCTGTATGTCAATTTCTTCCGGCGCGGCTTCAGCGGCAGAGGTCGTTCCGCTCCCAAAATATGAGCAGACGCTTCCGCCCACCGCTTCCACGGAGCTTTCTTGTCAAATATACTGCAAGCCCGGCGGCTATGCCGAGCCCTTGATGGTTGACTACTATGTAACGCCAGGGGTGACAACGCTGACAATTGAGAGCTGTACATGGGCTCCTCAGGCAAGCAACATCTGTGTGGGATTTTATCCCAGCGATTCCATGGCGCAGCCCTTTGGGCAGCGGTTTACCGGCGGATCGATTTACTGTGGGACGGTTGGCACCTCCTCCATTCCCGCCGGAATGTATTGGATTTTTGTCTATAACGAGGGCCCCCATGCCATTAACGGTACGATAAATTTCAGCATTTCAGGGTAACATGTACAAAAAATAACGTGGCACGCCACAGTGCATCTCCGTTAACAGGTACAGTCAAAATCCAGCCTTCTTCCGAGGGCTGGATTTTTCTATGCCAAAGTATGGTAAGTTTCATGCAGAATGCCCTGGGCACTTCTCAAAGCGGATTCATTTCTTCCGGGTTAAAAAGGCTCCCGCAATGGCTCCAAGCAGGGCCAGAGGCCCGATTCTGACAAACAGCCACTCAAATGCGTGGATAAGCGTCCCGGCAACGGCGGTTTCGGGATCGCCGTAATCCCAGCCCAGGTAGGGACTGTTTAGTGCCGCCGCAGCCGCGAAACCGGCCGCCAGCAGCACGCACAGAGCGATCCAAAACCAATGGACTGCCCTTCGTCTCGCCGCCCTTCCCCGGGCCAGCTGCAAGTTGATCACCTCCAGCTTTTCGGAAATGACGCTCAGCTCGTCGGCCCTCGCCGGCGCAAGGGTTTCCCCAAGCAGGGTGCTTACCGGCGTTTCCAGGGCTTCCGAAAGGGAGAGCAGCATATCCGCGTCCGGCACCGACAGGCCCTGCTCCCATTTTGAGACTGTTTGCCGCACCACATTCAGCTTGACCGCCAGCTCCTCCTGGGAGAGTCCTTTGGATTTTCTGATTGTTTTGATGTTTTCGTTCAGCATTGTTCATGCCTCCTTTCGCCGCCATTATACACGGGAGCCCCCGTTGCGGCAAGCAACGCAAATGAACATGAGCGGGAAATTGTAATTTAACGATTTGCTCCGTATCCCCGTAGGGGCCGGTCTTGACCGGCCCGCTGTCCAAGGATTTTTGACATCCCAACTTCCAATTTCCCCATCCGCCGGGCGGCGTCATTGCCTACTGATTTTCAGGCAATATTCAGTGCACGTGACACAAAAAGTTCACACTTCCGCTTTTCTCCCGTGGTATAATTCGTAGAAAACGAGTCCTGTCTGAGGAGTGAGCGATTTGCCAAAATTCAGTGTGAAGAAGCCGCTGACTGTGTTTGTAGCGGTGGTGGCTGTGCTGGTGCTGGGCGTGGTGTCCTATCTGCGGATGACCCCCGACCTGCTGCCCAACATGAACTTCCCCTACATCATGATTATGACCACCTATCCCGGCGCCAGCCCGGAGAAGGTGGAGGCGGAGGTCTCAAAGCCCATGGAGCAGTCCATGTCCTCCCTGGAACACATCAAGGAAGTCACCTCCCGTTCCAGCGAGAACTACAGCATGGTCATGCTGGAATTTGAGGAGTCCGTGAACATGGACACCATCGGCGTGGACATTCAGCAGAAGCTCACCTCTCTTGCAGCCGACTGGGACGACATGGTCGGCTCCCCCTATGTGCTGAAAATCAATCCCTCCATGCTTCCCGTGGAGGTGGCCGCCGTGTCCATGAACGGCATGTCCACCGTGGAGCTGACGGACTTTCTGAATAACACATTGATGCCCAAGCTGGAGGGCATCACCGGCGTGGCCCGGGTCACTACCTCCGGCGCCGTGGAGCAGGAGCTCCATGTGGTGCTGGATCAGGACAAGATCGACCGGAAAAACCAGCAGATCGCCCTGGCCATCAACGGCCAGCTGAACGACGCCGCCGACGAGCTGCTGGAAAAACGGGACGAGCTGGAAACCGCCCAGGACGAGATTGACAACGCCCGCAAGCAGCTCGACAGCAGCAAGGCGTCCCTATCCAGCGCCACCGCCTCCGCCGAGGCGGAGCTGAGCCAGAAGCAGGCGGAGCTGCTCTCCACCAAGGCAGAGCTGCAAAACCAGGTGTCCCAGCTGAAATCCGCCAAGTCCCAGATAGAAATGGTGCTCACCCCTCTGAAGGCCCTCCAGGAGGCCATTCACAACGCCCTGGATCAGATGAACCCCCTGAAGGTCGAGCTGAATGAGCTCTATACCCTGCGGCAGAACGCCCAGGACCTTACTGCCCGGGAGGCCGCCTTCAACGCCCAGGTTCAGGCAATTTACGACAATCCGGAGCTCTCCGAGGAGGAGAAGCAGCTGGCAGTGGACGAGCTCTACGCCGGGCAGGAATACGCCCAGCTTCAGGCGGATCGGGCGGAGCTGGAATTCCAGCTGTCCCTCCGGGGCCTGGATTTGGAGGGTGTGGACGCCCGGATTGCCGAGCTGGAAAACACCATCGCCAACATCGACGCCACCCTGGAAACCATCCGGCAGCAGCTGGAGGATTTGGGCGTGGAATTTGACCTTTTGGACAATAAAATTGCCGAGCTGGAAGCCAACCTGGCCCAGATCAACGACTCCATCGACTATCTGGAGCAGGATGTGATTCCCCAGCTGGACAGCGGTATGCTCCAGCTGAAGGACGCCACCCGGGTGCTCAGCCAGCAGAAGACGTCGGGTCTGCTGGAAATGAGCAGCGCCATGGCGGACCTGGCCGCCAACTCCGCCCAAATGACCGCCGCCCTGTCCCAGATGGACAGCGGCCTGGACAGCATCGAATCCAGCCGTCAGGACGCCCTGGCCAAGGCCGACCTGAACAGCATCCTCACCATGGACATGATCTCCAAGGTGCTGCAGGCCCAGAGCTTCTACATGCCGGCAGGCTACGTGACCCAGGACGGCATCAGCTACATGGTGTCCGTGGGCGAGGAGATCACCGACCTGGAGGTGCTGAAAAATCTGCTGCTCTTCGACCCCAACATGGATGGCATCGAGCCCATCCGGTTGGAGGATGTGGCCACCGTCACCCTCACCGACAACCGGGACGAGTCCTACGCCCGGCTGGGCAGCCAGCAGAGCATTGTGCTGAGCTTTGAAAAGCAGAGCACCTATTCCACCGCCGGAGCCACCAAGAACATCGCCGCCCGGTTCCGCCAGCTGGAGCAGCAGTATCCCGGGCTGCAATTTGTGGCGCTGATGGATCAGGGCGACTACATCTATATGATCGTGAACAACATTCTGCGCTCTCTTCTGCTGGGCGCTCTGTTCGCCATTATCATCCTCTTCCTGTTCCTGCGGGACATCCGCCCCACCTTCATCACCCTGTGCGCCATCCCCATCAGCGTGGTCTTTGCCGTGGTGCTGATGTATTTCTCCGGCGTCACCATCAACATGATCTCCCTCAGCGGCCTGGCCGTGGCGGTGGGTATGCTGGTGGACAACTCCGTGGTGGTCATTGAGAACATCTACCGGCTCCGGGGCAAGGGCGCTACCGCCATTCAGGCGGCGGTGGCAGGCGCCGGGCAGGTGGCGGGGGCCGTCACCTCCTCCACTTTGACCACGGTGTGTGTGTTCCTGCCCATCGTGTTCGTGGAGGGCATCACCCGGCAGCTGTTCACGGACCTGGCCCTCACCATGTCCTACGCGCTGCTTGCCTCCTTGATTGTCTCGCTGACCCTGGTGCCTGCCATGGCCTCCGGGATGATGCAGCGGCAGAAGAAGCAGAAGCAGACCCGCTTCTTCCGCGCCATTCTGAAAGGCTATGAGGAGCTGATCACCTTCTCCCTGGATCACAAGGTGCTGGTGCTCCTGCTGGCGGTGCTGGCCCTGGGCGCCACCGGCTTCGCCAGCGTCGCCCGCGGCTTCAGCTTCATGCCCGAAATGGACATGCCCAGCGTGAACATCACCATCTCCATGCCGGAGAGCTACGACATGACTCAGGCGGCGGAGCTGGCCGACCAGGTGCTCTCCCGGGTCAGCGCCATGGAGGGCATCGAGACTGTGGGCGCCATGATGTCCTCCGGCGGCAGCGGCTCTTTGATGGGGGGGCTGGGCTCCGGCGGCAGCAAATCCCTGGAAGCCACCCTCTATGTCACGCTGTCCGATAAAAAAGGCTCCGGCGAGGAAATGGGCCGGAAAATTGCCCAGGAATGTGCCGACCTGCCCTGTGATATTTCCAGCTCCGCCAATATGATGGACATGTCCGCCCTCACCGGCAGCGGCATCAGCCTGGAATTCTACGGCGAGAATATGGACGAGCTGCAGCATGCCGCCGTCCAGGCCGCCCAGATTCTGCAAACCATAGACGGCGTTACCAGCGTGTCCGACGGTCTGGAGGATTCGGCCCCTGCCCTGCACATCCAGGTGGACCGGGACAAGGCCATGACCAACGGCCTGACCGTCGCCCAGGTCTTTGCCCAGGTGTCCCAGGCTCTGTCCAACCAGCAGCAGGCCCACACCCTGGTGCTCAGCGGCACCTCCACCGACATTGTGGTAGAGCGGCCCGTGGAGCACCGGCTGGATGTGGAGAACCTGATGAATTATACCTTCGAGGCCACCGGCATGGACGGTCAGACCCGAACTCTCCACCTCACCGATGTGGCGCAAATCCAGCAGACCACCAGCCTGGACTCCATCAGCCGGAAAAACCAGCGCCGCTGCCTCACCGTAACGGCGGAAATCGACCCGGCCCGGAATGTCACCCTGGTCACAAGCGACGCGAGCAGCGCCATCGAGCAGACGGATTTCGGCGAGGGCATCAGCTACGCCTTCGTCGGCGAGAACGAAACCATCATGGAGGCTGTGGATCAGCTGCTGCTCATGCTGCTGCTGGGAATCCTGCTGGTGTACCTGGTGATGGTGGCCCAGTTCCAGAGCCTGAAATCCCCCTTCATCGTCATGTTCACCATTCCCCTGGCCTTCACCGGCGGCTTCCTGGCCCTGCTGATCTGCAATATGGAGATCAGCGTCATCTCCCTGGTCGGCTTCGTGATGCTCACCGGCATCATCGTCAACAACGGCATTGTCCTGGTGGACTACATCAATCAGCTCCGGGCCGGGGGGATGAATCGCCGGGCGGCCATTGTGGAGGCGGGCAAGACCAGAATGCGCCCCATTCTCATGACCTCCGTCACCACCATCCTGGGCCTGCTGGACATGGCTCTGAGCCGCTCCGCCGGCAGCGCCATGATGCAGCCCATGGCCATCGTGTGCATCGGCGGCCTGGTCTACGCCACGCTGATGACCCTGTTCGTAGTGCCCTGCATCTATGATATGGTGAATAAAAAAGAGCTCCGCGTGGTCCGTGACGCGGAAATGGAGCTGCAAGAGAATTATTAAGGAATCTGAAAAACGCACCCTTGCCTGAAAATCGGGCAAGGGTGCGTTCCTTTACTCCGCTCTGGGGAAGATCAGCGTGACCTTGAACAGGTCGCCGTCCACCAGCAATTGCAGCTGGCCCTTTTGCAGCTCCATCAGGCTCTTGGCGATGTTCAGCCCCAGGCCGCTGCCCTCGGTGTTCCGGGAGGAATCCCCCCGGACAAAGCGCTCCATCAGCTCGTCGGCGCTGATGTTCAGCTGGGCGCCGGAGATATTCTTGAAGGAGATCACCGCCTTGTCCTCCACGGCGTTCACGTCCACATACAGCCGGGTGCCGGGGAGGGCGTATTTCACCGCGTTGCTCAGCACATTGCTCATGGCCCGCCACAGCAGCCGCCCATCCGCCAGGAGGAGCACCTGCTCGCTGCCCTGGTGGAACACCGGCGTCAGCCCCGCGGCGGCGAGCTTGTCGGAGAATTCTCCCAGGGCCTGGCTCACCGCCTCCACCGCGTCGATTTCCCCGATCTCCATCTGGATGTTGCCAGTGGAGGCCTTGCTCATCTCCATCAAATCCTCGATCAGCTTTTTCATCCGCTGGGACTGGCGGGACAGCACCTCCAGGTAGGCCTTCTCCTGCTCCGGGGTGTGGGGCATCTGGAGCAAATCCACATAGTTGATGATGGAGGTCAGAGGGGTCTTGATGTCGTGGGAGACGTTGGTGATCAGCTCGGTTTTCATCCGGTCGGATTTCAGCTGCTTCTGAGCCGCCACCATGGCCACATCCGCCAGGCCGTTGAGCTCGTCGGCAAACTCCCGGAAGGCGCCGATGAGATATTTGTCGTCCACCTTGCTCTCCAGATCACCGCTGCGCATGTGCTTGGCCCCTTCCAGAAGGCTTCCAAAGCAGCTGGCCCCATAGAGCACCACCGCCAGAGCGCAGCAGCACCAGAGCATCATCATTCCCTCCATGTGCTCCGCCACCGCCACCAGCAGCCACACCACCAGCACCATGCCCACCACCAGCCACTGCCACATGAGGGGCAGCCGGGAGAATAGCTTTTCGCTGGCTCTTCCCAGCCGGCCCAGCTGACGCAGGAACCAGGAGGCGCTCTTTTTCCCCATGTCCCAGCCCAGAACAGCCAGGGCGGAGACCAGCTTCCACGCGTCCTTCACCAGCCGCTTCCCCTGCCGCCAGAGCCAGGGCAGAAGCTCCGTAAACAGTCTGCGTCCCAAGCTGCCAATGGTCACAGCCAGGAAGGAGAGGAATTTCCACAAGCTGACGCAGATTCTCTTTCCCCAGCCATACACCCTGGGGGCGGCCAGGCAGCACACCGCCCAGCCCTTTTTCACCAGCCACAGGCACAGCTTCACGCACCGGCCGATAACGCTGTTCCAGAACCAGTGGCCGCCCTTCATCTTCACCTGGGCCGCCACGGCAAAGCAGAAGCCAACGAAGGCCAGGCAGCAGGCAAAGCCGAGGCTTCCCCCCAGCCCCAGCAGGGTGAGGATGCCCTTCTCTCCCAGTTTGATGCTATAGTCATCCAGGAACAGCAGACACAGGAAGAACATCAGTGTCACCCCGCCGGCGTACAAATCCAGGGGCAGGGCGTTTAAGCCTCCCGCTCTGATCTCGGAGGTTCCCTTCCGGCATCCGGCGGCGGCACAGAGGTAGACGGCGCAGACCGCCGCCACCAGCAGCCCGGCCACCAGGGCGGTGAGCAAAAGTGTCTTGTGCACGCTCAGCCATCCCAGAACATTCTCCCACTGGCCGGGCTGAATAGCCCCGGGGGCCAGGGACAATTTTACCGTAATGGGCTCCTCCAGTCTCTCCCCCCGAGCGGTAAAGCACAGGTGGGTGCCGTCGGACGGGGAATAGTACTCCTCAAAGAAGCCCCGCTCCCGCTCCCGGAGTTCATCATCAAAGCCGTCACAGAGGAAGTATATATATTCCAGTCTCTGGAAGGTGTATTCCTCCTCTTGCTCCGCTTCCGGAACGTCTCCAAAGGAATACAGCTCCTCTCCTGCCTCGTCCAGGATGGTATAGGCATAGCCGTTCTCATCCAGCCAGCTCCAGCGCTGGAAGTTACTTCGCTTCTGGGCCAGATCCTCCGGCATTTTGCCGTATTCCACGCTGGCCCACTTGCTGGCAAACCGCTCCGCCTGGATGCTCAGCATCAGCTCGGTAGTCTCCGCCACCGCCTCCTCGTAGGTCTTGTCCCCCAGCAGGTCCTCGGAGCCCAGGGCAAGCAGCCCCAGTCCGCCCGCCCCCGCCGTCAGCAGGGCGAGGGCGCAGAGCAGAATCGCAATGAATTTCAGCCACAGCGCGTGCCTCATCGCATAGCCTCCATTTTATAGCCCTGGCCCCACATGACCTTGAGATAGCGGGGCTCCGAGGGGTTGATTTCAATTTTCTCCCGCAGATGGCGGATGTGGACGGCCACCGCTCCCTCGCTGCCCAGGGCCACCTCCTGCCACACGGATTCATAGAGCACCTTGGTGGAGAACACCTTGCCGGGGCTGGACATGAGCAGCTTCAAAATGGCGTACTCCGTGGGGGTCAGGTTCACCGGCTCCCCCTCCACCGTCACCACCTTGGTTCGGTCGTCCAGGACGATGCCCCCCAGGGTGATGGTGTCGGCATCCTCCGTCCGGCTGCCCAGGGAGGAAAACCGGCGCAGCTGGCTCTTCACCCGGGCCAGCACCTCCACCGGGGCAAAGGGCTTGGTGATGTAGTCGTCGGCGCCCACGTTCAGGCCCAGCACCTTGTCCTCGGTCTCGGACTTGGCCGTGAGCAGGATGATGGGGGCGTTGGAGAATTCCCGAATTTTGGAAGTGGCAGTGATGCCGTCCATGCCGGGCATCATCACATCCAGCAGGAACAGATGAATGTCGTTCTCCTGGGCGATTTTCACGGCGTCCGCCCCGTTGTAGGCCTCAAAGAGCTTATACCCCTCCGGGGCCAGGTAGATTTTCAGGGCATTCACAATATCCGGCTGATCGTCACAAATTAGAATCTGATACATTTTTTCCCCTCCTGTACCATTGATAACCATAGTATACCATCCAATTTGTTAAGAAGATAGTGGAGGAATTCTTAAAATCTTCTTAACATAAAAAAGAACAGCCACGCTCTGTGTTTGGGCGTGGCTGCCAAATCGTTACATGGGCTTTTCTTCCATCAGGTCGATTACATCCGCCAGGGAATCCGCCCGGGCGTAGGCGATGGAGAGGATCTGCTCCCCGGGCTGATCCAGGTCGGGGACGATGGTGGCGAGACTCCCCGCTCGGTGGGCGGAGAGGAGGCCGGTGTAGCTGTCTTCCAGGGCAAGACAGTTTTCCGGCGGCACGCCAATGGTTTTGGCCCCCAGCAGGTAGATGTCCGGGGCGGGCTTTCCGTGGGCCACCTCATGGGCAGTGCAGATGTGAGGGAATCTCTCATACAGCCCCAGCCGGCCCAGATGATTTTGTATCCGGTCGTTGGGAGAGGCGGTGGTAATGGCGTAGGGAATGCCCCGGGTGGTGAGATAATCCAGCAGCTGATTGATCCCGGGCTTGGCCTCGATCCCGTGCTCCTCCACATAGGCATCCATCAGCTCAATCCGCTTGGCACGCACCTGGGCATAGGAGATGTCCGGCCCAAACAGGGAGCTGAGGTACTCCTGCCCGGCCTGGGCGCTGAGGCTGCGCATCCCCAGGGATTGGGAATAGGTCATGGGATAGCCGAAGGCTGCACAGCCCGCCGCCCAGAATCTGGCATAGAGCTTCTCCGAGTCCAGGATCACCCCGTCCATATCCAGCAGCACTCCCCGGATTCCCGCCGGAAACCCCGGCTTTTGGTGCAGAATTTCATAGGCCATGGCACATCACCCTTTGTTTTTTGAATCATGATACTCCATAGGAGGAGATTTTTCAAGTCTTTTCATCTGAATTCGCCGCCCCTACGGGTAGTACCTGTGCGCCAAATTATCATTTCCCGCCCAAATCAAGACGCTCCAAAATGTCCAGCAGGGCCAAGTCCTCCTGCCGGTGGGAGACGAGAATCAGGGTGCGGCCCCGGCGATACCGGCGGATGGCGGCGGCGGCTTGGAGGCGGCTTTCCTCGTCCAGGCCGGTGAAGGGCTCGTCCAGAGCCAGCAGCTTCCCCTCCTTCGCCAGGGCCCTGGCCAGGGCGACCCGCCGGGCCTGACCGCCGGAGAGGGTGCAGACCATCTGCTCCATGCACGCCCCCAGGCCCAGCGCCGCCAGCAGCTCCCGCGCCTGCTGGCACCGGGGCGCCGCCAGGGAGATATTCTTCACGGCGGACAGCTTGGGGAACAGCCGGTCCTCCTGAAAGAGGGCGGATTTTTCCTCCGGGACGCTGATTAGCTCTCCCTCGTCCGGCTTTTCCAGCCCCAGAATCAGCCGCAGCAGGGTGGTCTTCCCCGCCCCGGAGGGGCCCATCACCCCCAGGCTGGCTCCATCGGGGATAACCCGGGAGAAATGGGAGAAAAGCAGCTTTTCCCCATAGCGCTTTGAAATATTCCGCAGCTCCATCAGCGCCCCTCCCCTTTTTTCAGCAGCCAGCCAAGGCAGCGGGTAAAGACCCACTCAAAGCCCAGGCTGAGCAGCACAATCGCCAGCGTCCAGGCGAAAAGGTCCCTGATTTCCAGATACACCTTGGCGTCGTACAGCATTCCACCTACGCTGCCTCCGCAGACCCCGATGACCTCGGCGGCCACCCCCGCCTTCCAGCACAGCCCCAGGGCGGACCGGCAGCCGGAGAGGCAGTAGGGCTCCAGGGCGGGAAGATAGATGCCCCGTATCCGGTTCCACAGGCTCATGCGGAACACCCGGGCCATTTCCAGCAGCTTCCCGTCCGCCTCCCGGAGGCCTTGCAGGAAATTGGCATACAGCACCGGCAGCACCATCAAAAAGGAGATGAAGACGCTCAGCCGCCGGCCGGAGAGCCAGAGCAGGGCGATGACAATGAAGGAGGCCACAGGCACCGCCTTCACCGCCGCCATATAGGGCTGAATCAACACCCGGACCACCGGAAACCTTGCCCCCAGGGCTGCCAGCAGCAGCGCCAGGCAGAAGGCCAGCAGGAAGCCCAGGCTAATCCTGGAAAAGGTGAAGCCCACCGCCTGCCAGAATTCCCGGGTCGCCATCAGCTCCAGCAGCCGCCCCGCCACCTCCGCCGGGCCCACCAGCAGCAGCTCGTTGTCCAGCAGCGCCGCCGCCAGCTGCCACACGATCAGGGCCAGAAGGGCGGAGAGGAGTTTCCCCCTATTGCGCTCCATAGTAGAAGTCGCTGCCGGGGAGCTTCCCTCCCACCGCCTTGGGGTTCTCCCCGAAGATCACCTCCAGGCAGCCGGAGAGGGCCTGCTTCATCCCCTCCCCCGTCAGGCAGACAAGGTTGCAATCGGGGATGGCCTTTTGCGCCACGCCGGCTTTGATGATGCCGTAATCCTGGCAGAGCTGGGCGGCCTCCTCCGGGTTTTCATTGACCCAGGCCACACTCTTCTCCAGCTTTTCCAGGAAAGCTTCCACCGCCTCCGGGTTCTGCTCCACAAATTCCCGCCGGGCCATGACCACAGCGGTGGTGCACAGGCTCCCGTTGTCCAGCGCCTCCCACGCCTCGGAGATGGACAGGGCCACCCGGAACCCCTCCCCCAGCTGGGCGGAGGCGGCTGTGACATAGGGCTGGGGCAGCATGGCCAGCCCAGCCTGTGCTTCGTTCAGCAGGGCCACCACCTCGCCGGGCTCGCTCTTCCATTCTATCGTCACATCCCGGTCCGGGTCCAGTCCGTTCTGGCTCAGCACATACCGGAGGAAATACTCCGGGGTGGAGCCCTTGCCGGTGGCATAGATGGTTCGGCCCTTCAAATCCGCCAGGGTGTGAACCTGCTCCGTGTTGTACTCGCCGATGTACAGCACTCCCAGCACATTCACCGCCAGCACCACCGCATCGCCCCCGGTCTTATTGTAAAGGGTGGATGCCAGATTGGCGGGGACGGAGGCAATGTCCACCTGCCCCTGGAGAATCCGGGGCACCAGCTCGTCGGCAGTGCCCAGAATCACCGGCTCGTAAGCCTCTTCCTCCAAAAGCCCCACCATGCCCATGGCCGTGGGGCCGGTGAGGGCTCCCACCCGAACGGCCTCCCCCTGGGCGCAGACCGGCAAGGCGGCAAAAACGCTCAACGCCAGCAAAATGCAAATCAACCTTTTCATATTTTTCTCCTCTCTCCGGGCGCACCGGAGCAGCGTTTTAAACGCAGACAAAGTAAATAACAATCATAACGGTTCCCCAGACGCCAAAGATAATGGGGCAGCCATAGGCATCCGATTTTTTGATATTGTCCCATCTGATGTCGTTGGGCGTCATTTTCCGGCGGTGAGCACTTTAAAGGGAGCAGTAGATATGCTTCCAGCGCCGGGTATATCCAATGAAATCATACAGAGCAAGCAGAACAAATCCAATGCCCATCGCCAGCAGCCCAGCTTCATTGTTGAACAGCACCGGCAAAAGCGCCAGGGCGATCGGGTAGACATATCTGTCCATGTAGGCCAGGGCAATCACCCCGGAATTGCGGGAGGCTCTTTTGCCCTTTCTTTTACGCATCTGTTATCTCCCTTCTCAGTTCCTCCGCAAGATACAAATCGCTCATACAGTGCAGATCGGAAACGCCGTCGCGAATCAGCCGGTAAAGCTCAGAGCGGTAGAAAAAATCCAGAGCCGTATCCAATGAAATGTTCTGCTGCCTGGCAAACATCTGGACAATGCGGCAATATTTTTTTTGAAGCAGGATGGGATTTGCGTTCATACCCGTTCACTCCCTTCAAAAGCAAGCAGCGCCAGAGCTTTTTCCGTACGGAAGCAAAGCTGCAAATTCGGTTTTTCGTACCGCAGGCGGCGGATGGCTTCCGTTTTGTCGATCAGGCCATCGAAGAACAGCTCCACGGTGTTGAATACCCTGTCGTTGGCGACGCCGCCCACAACCAGATCAAAGTCCGTTGTGTCCTTCCCGGTACGGCAGCTTAGAATGAAGTCCAGCCATTCCTCGGTGTAGGCGTCAAATTTCAGCACCTTCAGCTGAGCTTCCCGGCCGTCCTCAAAGCGATAGCGGGAAACGACCCCGTCCTTTCCCCTGCGCCGGAACCTGCCGCACCATTTTTCCGCCTGTTCGTAAATGGGTGTCACATAAAACCCAGGCCCAAAATCCACGTTCGCCCGGGAGTTGGCTAAATCCGGCCGGGGTATTTCCAGGTAGGAACCGTGGTAAAGAATCATACGTCCAGCCCCCGCTCTTTCATCACATTCAGAAGGTCCTCTACGATATATTCCCGGCTCTGGGTGTGCAGAGCCTCATATTCCGGCACAATGTAGCCGTGCAGGATGTCACTTTTTTCTGTAAATGCCTGATAGACCTGCTCTCCGGCGGTGCCCAGCGCCGCGGCAACGCTTTCAATACAAAAAATGGCAAATTCCAATTCTCTGGAATTTTTAATGCTTCTCTCCGGCAAGATCCTTCCAGCCCCTTTCCCGCTTTCTGGTGTATATCATACCACACAAAGCA
>CAZYWM010000040.1:0-6291 GCA_964651615.1 uncultured Oscillospiraceae bacterium
AACATGGATTATAAAACCGAAGTGCTGCACATCGACCCCCAGTTCCCCCTTGCCGTCATGTGGGGCAGTGGCTTTACCCCCCAGGAATACCGGACGGGCATTTCCTATATGCACCGGCACCATAGCCTGGAAATCAACTACTGTCTGCAAGGCGGCGGCCGGTATGAGATTGGAGATCAGGTTTACCCCATTTGCACCGGAGATGTTTTCATCATCAACGATTTGGAGTATCATCAGGCCGTCAACGAGAGCGGAGATCTGCGGCTGCTGGTGCTGGTGTTCAACGCGGACTATGTGTTCTCCGGCGGCGAGGACTACGCCCTGATACGCGCCTTCTACGAATGGAAAACCGGCTTCAAGCACCGCATTTCCGCCGATTCCCAGGTGGCGGCGGACATTGCGCCCATTCTGCTGGAAATGGACCGGGAATGGAAGCTGAAGGAGATCGGCTATCACCTGGTGCTAAAGGCGCTGCTTTTGAAGCTCCTGGCGGTGCTGTACCGCAGCTTTGAGCGCACCGAGGGCTATGCCGAGCAAATCCGCCGCTTCCAAAACGGCTATGTGCGCCTGGCTCCGGCCATCGCCATGATTGACAACCATTTTTCCGAGCCGCTGACACTGGAAGAGCTGGCAGCTTCCGTACACATGAGTCGAAACTATTTTTCCACCGTTTTCACCCAGCAGATGGGATGCTCGGTCTGGGATTACATCCTGCACCGGCGGCTGCGAAATGCGGTGCAGCTGCTGATGGGTACGGATGCCAGTGTGATTTCCGTCGCGCTGGATTCCGGCTTCCGCAATGTGAGCTATTTCAGCAGGGTCTTCCGGAAGGAGTTTGGTCTTTCCCCGGCAAAATATCGCCGGCAGGTTCGCCTCGCTGCGGAGCAGCTGCAAAATCCTGAGCCATTCGTCCGTCCTTGTTGACCGTATCTTATCATATTCCATGTTTTTTCCAATCAACGAGCATCAGATAATCTTGCACTATGTTCAGGGCTTTCTTGACGGAGACGGATGGAAAACCGCTTTTCCCGGCAGCCTCAGAGCAGAGGTTATTTCCATAAAAATGAAAAATCCCATGGACTTTTTCACAGGGTCATGATAGAATCCCAGTGAGAAACGAAGGGAGTCTTTTTTGATGCAAACCCAGTCAGGCCAGCGCCAGATTACCGAAGGGGTTATCTGGAAGCAGCTGCTTATTTTCTTTTTCCCGATTCTGCTGGGAACCTTTTTCCAGCAGATGTACAACACCGTGGACACCATCATTGTGGGCCGGGTGGTGGGCACTACCGCGCTGGCGGCGGTGGGTTCCACCGGGCCTCTGGTGAACATGGTCAATGGCTTCTTCATCGGAATCAGCTCCGGCGCCACCGTCATCCTTTCCCAGTATTATGGGGCGGGAAACCGGCAGGGGGTGCTGGATGCCCTCCATACCGGTGTCGCGCTGTCGCTGGTGCTGGGGGCCATGATTACCCTGCTGGGAGTGGGGCTGGGGCCCTGGGTGCTGGGGCTGATGAACATGCCGGAAAGCTGCCTGGGGGATGCCTCCGCCTATATCCGCATCTATTTTGCCGGCGCCATCGGCTCCATGGTGTATAACATGGGAGCGGGCATTCTCCGGGCCATGGGAGATTCCCGGCGGCCCATGCTGTTCCTGATGGCCACCTGCGCCTTGAATGTGGTGCTGGACATTCTGTTTGTGGCGGTGCTGAAAATGGGCGTGGCCGGCGCGGCGCTGGCAACCACCATCTCCCAGTTCCTGAGCGCGGTGCTGCCCATTGCGGTGCTGATGAAGCAGGAGGACCGGCTGGAGGTGCGCAAGCTCCGAATTGACCGCAAGCTCCTGGGCCGCATTCTGCGCATTGGCGTTCCGGCGGGGCTGCAATTTGTGACCTTTGACTTTTCCAATATTTTGATTCAGTCCGGGATCAATTCCTTCGGGGATGTGACCATGGCGGCCTGGACGGCCCATGGAAAAACCGATGCCATGACCTGGATGATTTCCGGCGCCTTCGGCGTTTCCGTCACCACCTTTGTGGGGCAGAATTTCGGGGCCCAGAAATACCGCCGCATCCGCCAAAGCGCCTGGACTTGCCTGGGCATGAGCGTGGCCCTGGTGGGAGCGGTGGCGGCGCTGATTCTCATTTTCCGCACCCAGATTCTGGGCATCTACACCGATGACCCGGAGGTGGTGGCGGTGGGAAGCTTCATCATGCTCTCCATCATGCCCTTTAACGTGATCTTCATGCCCATTGAGGTGTTTGCCGGAACCATGCGGGGGGTGGGCTATTCCATTGTCCCCACAGTGATTACGGGAAGCTGCGTGTGCCTGCTGCGCATTGTCTGGCTGGCCACGGTGGTTCGCCGATGGCACACCCTAAGGATGCTGACCCTTTGCTATCCCATCAGCTGGATTATCGCGGCTGTGGTGTTCTTCATCGTATACCTCCGGGGCAATTGGCTGCGCAGCCGCATTGCCCAGTGCGGCATGGAGCCGGAAAAGCCATGAGGGGCAGACTGCTGACAGCCGTCCTGGTGGCGGCCTGCGCCCTGGCGGCGCTGATCTATCTGGCGGGGACATCCTCTGCACCCACCCTGTCAACGGTAGACGCCTGGGAGGAAAACACGGAAACCATTGTTACTCAACCCACCGCTGCGCCAACCCAGCCCGCCGACCCCATCCGGGAGCTGGCGGAGTGCATGACCCTGGAAGAGAAGGTGGGACAGATCATCCTGGCCCGGTGCCCGGAGGACCATGGGGAAGGGGCGGTCAGCCAGTTCCATCTGGCAGGCTTTGTACTTTTTGGCCGGGACTTTGACGGCCAGACCCCGGAGTCTGTTACCCAACGGATTGCTTCCTGCCAGGCCGCGGCGAAGCTGCCCCTGCTCATCGCTGTGGATGAGGAGGGCGGCACCGTCACTCGAATCAGCAATTATCCGGCCTTCCGAAGCGTCCGCTTCCAATCCCCCCGGCAGCTTTACCAGCAGGGTGGGATGGAGCTGGTGCTGCAAACCGAGGAGGAAAAGGCGCGGCTTTTGTCCGGCCTGGGCATCAATGTGAATCTGGCTCCGGTGTGTGACATTTCCACCGATTCCAGCGCTTTTATGTACCAGCGCTCTCTGGGGCAGTCCCCGGAAATTGTGGGGCAATTCGCGGCCGGAACCGTCAAACGCCTGGCAAGCTGGGGCGTGGGGGCGGTGCTGAAGCATTTCCCCGGCTACGGGAATAACCCGGATACCCATGTGGGAATTGCTGTGGACAGCCGGGATTTGGAGAAATTGGAAACGGCGGATTTGCGGCCCTTCTATGACGGCATTCAGGCAGGGTGCGGTGCCATTTTGGTGAGCCATACCATTGTGGAGGCCATTGACCCCCAGTACCCCGCCAGCCTCTCCCCGGCACTTCACCGGTATCTGCGCCGGACCATGGATTTTGACGGGGTGATTTTAACCGATGATCTTTCCATGGAGGCTATCACCCGGCAATACGGGGCGGGGGAGTCCGCCGTTTTGGCGGTGCTGGCAGGCAATGATCTGCTCTGCTCCACGGAATACGAGGCGCAGTACAATGCCGTCCTGGAAGCCTGCCGCCAGGGCCGGATACCGGAGGAAACGCTGACCCAGGCAGTCTGCCATGTCCTTTCCTGGAAGGAAAGCATTGGCCTTACCCTACCGGGGTGCCCGGTGGGATGATGCAGTAAAAAACAGCCACATGCTGTATATATAAAGGAGGAAATCCAAATGAAATGGCTTAGACATTTGTACCAGCCCTGCAAGGGCGCGGGCACAGAGGGGAGAATGGTCTCCGGCAGCGCCGAACACATTGCCCTGTCCCGCCGGGCCGCCGGAGAAGGCATCGTCCTTCTGAAAAACGAGAACCAGGTCCTGCCCCTGGCTCCGGGCAAAAAGGTGGTCCTTTTGGGCAAGGCCGGTGAGGAATATATCAAGGGCGGCGGCGGCAGCGGTGAGGTGTCCGTTGCCTACATCCGCAGCCTGTTTGGCGGCCTGAAGATTAAGGAAGCTCAGGGGAAGATTCAGCTCTACGACGGCCTGCATGACTTTTACGCCGCCGACCTGAAGGCCCAGTCCGCCCTGGGCAGAGAGCCGGGCATGACCAGGGAGCCCGCTCTCAGCCAGGCTCAGTTGGAAGACGCCGCCGCCTTCTCCGATACCGCCATTGTGGCCATTTGCCGCTTTTCCGGCGAGGGCTGGGACCGCTCCTGTGACATCAAGGGCAGCGAGCAGTCCGATGTAAGCAGCTTCTGGGAGGAAGAGGACAACCGCCGCAAGGCCGGTCAGGCCATTTTCCAGCGGGGAGATTTCTACCTGTCCAACGAGGAAGCGGAGCTGGTGAACCAGGCCAAGGCGCATTTTGCCCATGTGATCGTCACCTTGAACGTGGGCGGCATGGTGGACACCTGCTGGTTCTGCGAGGATGAGAAGATCGAGGGCGCGCTGATGATCGGCCAGTGCGGCATGGAGGGCGCGCTGGCTGCCGCCGACATCCTGGTGGGCGACGTGAACCCCAGCGGCCGGCTGACGGATACCTACGCAAAGGATTTGACCGACTATCCCTTCACCGAGTCCTTCCACGAGTCCAACACGTATGTGAAATATTATGAAGATATTTACGTTGGCTACCGCTACTTTGAGACCCTGGACAAGGCAAAGGACCGGGTGAACTATCCCTTTGGCTTCGGCCTTTCCTATACGGAGTTTGCCTGGAGCGCGGTGAACTGCGCCGTGGCGGAGGGAGAGGTGATCTGCAATGTGGCCGTCCGGAACACCGGCAAGCGCCCCGGCAAGCAGGTCATCCAGCTCTATTTCTCCGCCCCTCAGGGCAAGCTGGGCAAGCCCGCCCTGGAGCTGGGCGCCTATGCCAAGACGGAGCTCCTGGCCCCCGGTGAGCAGACCCTGCTGACTCTGACCATGCCTGTGGAGAATATGGCCTCCTACGACGATCTTGGAAAGGTTCAAAAGTCTGCCTGGGTGCTGGAGCAGGGAGATTACCACATTTTCATTGGCACCAATGTCCGCCAGGTGGAGGAGGTTCTGTCCTACGGCCTGGAGCAGGACGTGGTGGTGGAGCAGCTTCATGAGCGCCTCAAGCCCAAAAAGCTTGAAAAGCGGATGCGCTCCGACGGTTCCTTCGAGGAGCTGGAGCAGGGGGATTATGAGGAAATCACCCGTCCCTTCACCGAGGCGGAATATGAGACGCTGGAAGGTGTGATGCCCGAGGTCCGTTATGAGGGCAGAAGCAAGCTCTGGGGCGGGGAGCAGAAGAGCCAGCTGGCCGATGTGGCCGAGGGGAAGATGACCCTGGACGCCTTCCTGGACACCCTGACATTGGAAGAGCAGGTGTGGCTCCTGGGCGGCCAGCCCAATACCGGCGTCGCCAATACCTTTGGCATCGGCAACAACCGGGACCACGGCATCCCCAACATCATGACTGCCGACGGCCCTGCGGGTGTCCGCATCCGTCCGGAGCTGGAGGTGTATACCACCGCCTGGCCCTGTGCCACCATGCTGGCCAGCACCTGGAACCGTCCTCTGGTGGAGGAAGTGGGCGTGGCCGGCGCCATGGAGCTGAAGGAGAACAACCTGGGCTCCTGGCTCACCCCCGCCATGAACATCCACCGCAGCCCCCTGTGCGGCCGGAACTTTGAGTATTATTCCGAAGACCCCCTGCTGGCGGGCACCATGGCCTCTTCCATGATTCAGGGCATCCAGTCCCAGCAGGTGGCCGCCACCCCCAAGCATTTTGCCTTCAACAACAAGGAGACCAACCGGAAGAGCTGCGACTCCCGGGTTTCCGAGCGGGCTGCCCGGGAAATCTACCTCAAGGGCTTTGAAATCGCCGTGAAGGAGGCAAAGCCCTGGATGATCATGTCCAGCTACAACCTGGTCAACGGCCAGCAGACCTCCGAGTGCAAGGAGCTGCTCACCGACATTCTCCGGGGAGAATGGGGCTTCGACGGCATCGTCACCACCGACTGGTGGACCCGGGGCGAGCACTGGCGGGAGGTCAACGCGGGTAACGACCTGAAGATGGCCTGCGGCTATCCTGAAACCGTTCTGGAAGCGGTTGCCGACGGCCGGGTCAGCAGGCAGCAGGTGCGTGACTGCGCCAAGCGGATTCTGGAACTGATTTTGAAGATGGAATAATCCCACAAAAATGCGCCGTCCCGGATGTTACCGGGACGGCGCTGCATTTATTGTGACGGCGGAATCGGGGGAGGAAGGACCCGCTTCCACCGGAATTTTCAATTGGCGCTATTTCTGCTCTGGGAATTG
>CAZYWM010000040.1:6391-14963 GCA_964651615.1 uncultured Oscillospiraceae bacterium
GGTGACTTGAGCGCCGTTGTTGGTGACGCCGCTTTCAGAGTCCAGGGCGGTGTTGCCGTTCCCGTTGCAGGTGAGGTCAAGCTCGCCGCCGTTTAGAAGGATGCTCCCATTGGAATCCAGGCAGTCCCCATCGGAGACGATGGTGATGTCCCCGGCCTCTACGGTGATGATGGCGCCGTTGTCCATCCCGGGAATCCGGAAATCGGCGTCCTCTCCGGCGGCGTTGATGCCGTCATCGGTGGAGGTAATGCTGAGGCGGTCACAGTTGATGGTCACATTTTTTCCCTCGATGCCCTCATAGCAATAGGGAATTTCAAAGCTGCCGCCGGAGATGGTCACGTCCATGTCGGAATGGATGCCGTCGTCAGCGGACTGAATGACCCAGCTGCCCCCGCGGATGCTGACATTGCCCCCGGCGTGAAGCGCGTCATCGGCGCAGTCCAGAGTAAAGATTCCGAAGAGCACGTTGATGGGGCCATCGGATTTCAGCCCCTTGGCTTTCACGGATTCGTCCTCCGTCTGACCGGAGCCTTGCCAGGGCCCCCGGCCCATCCCGGCATCATCGGCGGCCTTCATCTGCGCGGCTGAGCTTCCGCCGCCGGTGGTGATGGCAAAGGTGCCGCCGGCGATGTTCAGACCGTCCTTGCCGCTGATGCCATGGCCCGCCGCCTGGATGTCATAATTGCCTCCGGTGATGGCCAGGGTATCCTTGCACACGATGCCGTGCCCCTGCTGGGAGAGAATCGTGAGCTTGCCCGGGCCGCCCAGGGTCAGGTCGGTTTTCGCGAAAATCACGCCGTCCACCCCGTCTTCGGTGATGTTTTCAGCGGAGAGGGTGTTTTCACTGCCCTGGGCCAGGGTGATGAACACCTTATCGGCGGATTTCACCTGAATGGCCGCGCCGGTTTCCTGGTGGATGGTGACACCGCTGAGCACAAGCTGCACCTTGTCCTCGTCCCCGACCTCCACGGTGATTTGACCGTTTTCGATTTCTCCGGAGAGGACGAATACTCCGGCGTGATCGACTGTCACAGACTGGCCGGACAGCTGGATGCTTTCTGCCCCGGTCAAATCCGCCTCCTGGGCCAGGTCACGATCCGTAAAGAGCGTATCCTCTTCTGCTCCTGCATCGCCGATGAAGGCGGCGAAAACCAGAGCAAGGGCGATCAGCAGCGCAAGATGTTTTTTCATAAATGCTTCCTCCTTGATTACAGCCCGGAGTTTTCCGTCTCCTGGCAGGACAGGCTGATTTCCAGATTCCCGTTCAGACACCGCAGCTCGTCCAGCATCTCCTTTTCCCGCAGACGGTCACGAATCACAATGTCGTAGGTAAGCCGGAACATGCTGCCCATGTTGGTGGACTTTACCTGCTTTAAGGCAAATTCACTGGTGTAAGCCTGGAGCACCGGGTCAAATACATTTACATAGTTCAGGCTTTCCGGGATGGTGACACGAAGCACCCGGTATTGATTTTCCCGGCGGCCTCCCAGGTTCAGGGCGGTGTAGAGCATCATCATCCCTCCCAGCACCAGGGTGAAGAGAAGGGCATAGGCCAGATACCCCATGCCTGCGATCAATCCGGCCCCCATGGCGATGAACACGGCGCTGATTTCCCGGCCGGAACCTGCCGCGCTGCGGAACCGAACCAGTCCGAAGGCCCCTGCCACCGCCACACCGGCGCCAATGCTCCCGTTGACCATCATGATCACCACACACACCGAGGCGGGCAGCAGGGCCAGGGTGATGGCGAAGCTCCCGGAGCTGCGGGAGCGCCACTGAACCATCTGGCACAGAACAAGGCCAATGAGAAGGGCGGCTCCCAGGCAGAGCAGGAATTTTCCAGGGGTGATTACCGCCACCGCGGTGGAATCAAACACACCATGAAAGAGGCTGTCAAGCATATCGAAGGACTCCTTTCTGACGTTCAAGCTGAATCTGCCGGTAGGCGGCTCCGTATTTGGAGAAGGTGGTTTTTTGAATGCGGAACCGGGACAGCAGGGATACCATCCAGAGGGGGACGCTGTCTGATACCTTCAGCTCCATCAGCACCGTGTCACTGCCCAGCAGGGGCGCTCCCCAGGTGTCGGAGTCCAGCGTCAGCTCCTCCTGGCGGTAGCGGATGGATTCGTCAAAGGTCAGACGAAAATCAGTGTCCAAAGCGTGGTAGGCGTCCCGCTCATAGCTGAGGAACACCCGGGGAATCAGCTCCTGGTAAAAATCCAAAGTCGCCCGGATTTCATGGCCGATCTGGGTTTCCGGCAGGGGTGCGCACCCCAGCATGGCCTCCAGGGCCTGGGCTTGGGGCATTTCCAGCCGCCGCTTGTAGACCACGGACTCATATTTCTTTTTCAGCTCCACAAATACCTGATCCTTCTGCCCCGCTCTGCCATAGCTGCGAACCCGGAGCTTCTCTTTATAAACCGGTTTGTCAAGGCTTTCCCGGATGAGGCGGTAATTGGGGGTGTCATAGTAAATGTTTCGGATGGAGCTGTGGCTGAACCGGTCGGGAACCATGTATGGCTCCATGCCCCGCGCAAGGGCATCCCGGGTGCTTTTGCGCATCAGGTATTTTAGCTCGTACCGCTTGAAAATCATCTGATTTTCCATGGCTGTACCTCCTGTTCCATTGAAGTGGGGCCAGTATAAGTCTGTCACCCTAAATGAACCTAAAAGGGAGTGTGAAGGTTTTTTGAATGACATTTTGAGCAGAATGTGCTACACTAAAAAAAGCGATTTATGGTTTGTTTTAACCCGATGGTCTACAATTCTTTTTATGAAAGGGGAGAATGCCAATGAGAATTTTACTGGCGGAGGATGAGCGGTCTCTGTCCCGGGCGGTGGTGGCGCTGCTGGAACGAAGCAATTACGCGGTGGATGCGGTGTACGATGGGGTGGAGGCCCTGGAATATCTGGATTCCGGGAATTATGACGCGCTGATTTTGGACATCATGATGCCCCGGCTGGACGGACTGAGTGTGCTGAAACAGCTGCGCCAACGGGGAAATCCCATTCCGGTGCTGATCCTCACCGCCAAGTCGGAAATTGACGACAAGGTGGAGGGCCTGGACAGCGGGGCCAACGACTATCTGACCAAGCCCTTCTCCACCCGGGAGCTTCTTGCCCGGCTCCGGGCCATCACCCGGACCCAGACCAGCCAGGTCAGCAGCGTTCTCCGCTTTGGAAACGTGGCATTGGATCAGACCAGCTTCGAGCTCAGCTCTCCCAGCGGCAGCTACCGGCTGGCCAACAAGGAATACCAGATGATGGAGCTTTTGCTGATGAATCCCGGCCAGACCATCTCCACCGAGCGATTTTTGGAAAAGATCTGGGGCTACGACACCGAGACGGAGCTGAACGTGGTGTGGGTGTACATCTCCTATCTGCGGAAAAAGCTGGCCGCCCTGAATGCCAACGTGCGGATTCAGGCTGCCCGGAATGTGGGTTACAGGGTGGAGGTGAGGGAATGATTCAGACCCTGCGGAAAAAATTCATCGGGGCCACCATGCTGTCGCTGTTTCTGGTGCTGATGCTGCTGCTGGGGGCGGTGAGCCTGGTAATCCACCACAAATTTGTGGGGGAAGCGGATGGAATTCTGCTGCTGCTCTCGGAAAATCAGGGCGCGTTTCCCATGCACCCTGATTGGGAAAACCAACAGCCGGGAAGACATCCCTTCGGCAAGCAGGGCATGTCCCCGGAGACTCCCTTTGAATCCCGGTTTTTCTGGGTGGCGGTGGACAAAAACGGCAGCACTGTTTTTACGGATACTGCCAGCATTGCCGCCGTCGATGCGGCTGAGGCGGAGCAGTATGCCCGCCGTGCGCTGTCCTCCGGGAAATGGCGGGGCTTTTTGGGGAACTATCGTTATCTGGTCTCCCCACAGGGAAATCTGACCAGAATCATTTTTTTGGACTGCGGCAAAATCCTGTCTGCCCTCAAGGCAGTCCTTCTGGCCTACTTCGTTGTAACGGCAGTGGTGCTCACGGGGGTGTTTGCGCTGCTGCTGCTCCTGTCCGGGAGGATTGTGAAGCCGGTGGCGGAGAGCTTTGAAAAGCAGCGCCAGTTCATCACCGATGCCGGCCACGAGATCAAGACCCCCCTTACCATCATCAGCGCCGACACGGACCTGCTGGAGCTGGAAGTGGGAGAGAATGAATGGCTTTTGGACATTCGCTGCCAGACCCAGCGGCTGACGGATTTGACAAAGGAGCTGATCTACCTGTCCCGGATGGACGAGGCCTGGCCTGGGGTGCAGTTTGTGGAGTTCCCTCTGTCCGATGTGGTGGAGGAGACGGCCCAGTCCTTCCAGTCCCTGGCAGCTTCTCAGGGTAGAAGGCTGGAGGTATCCATCCAGAAGCTTCTCTCCCTGGTGGGCAGCGAAAAGGACATCTGCCAGCTTACCTCCATTTTGCTGGACAACGCACTGAAATACTCGGCGCCCGGCACGGATATTTTCCTCTCGCTGGAGCAGGACGCCAAAGCCATCCGGCTCACCGTTCGCAATTCCATCCAGCAGCCCATGAGCCGGGAGACGCTGGGACGGCTGTTTGACCGGTTTTACCGGGTGGACAGCTCCCGGAATTCCTCCACCGGGGGCTATGGTCTGGGCCTTGCCATTGCCAGCGGTATCGTCACCGCCCACCGGGGGAAAATCCGGGCGGACAGCCCGGAGGAACATACCCTCGTCATCACCGCCTCCTTTCCCGCGGTAAAATAAACGGAATTGACTTTTTATGCCAGCTGTACTATACTGACCCCAAGAGCAAGGACACTCACCCTGGAAACCTGTTTCTGTGTCCAGGGTGAACGCCCTTTATTTTTTTGGAAATGGAGAATGTTCATGACAGAGCTTCATGAGGAATGCGGCGTATTTGGCGCCTATGCCAAACAGCGGGCGAATCTTGCGGGGATGGCTTATTATGCCCTCTATGCCTTGCAGCATCGGGGGCAGGAGAGCTGCGGCATTGTGGTCAATGACGACGGCGTGTTCACCGCACACCGGGACCTGGGCACGGTGAATGAGGTGTTCACCCGGGAGCGGATGGAAAAATTCCCGGAGGGAACCATGGCGGTGGGCCATGTGCGCTACGGCACCACCGGCGGCACCAACCGGGCCAATTGCCAGCCCGTGGTGGTCAATCACATGAAGGGTAAATTGGCCCTGGCCCACAACGGCAACCTGAGCAACGCTCTGGAGCTGCGAACGGAGCTGGAGCTGGGCGGGGCTATTTTCCACGGCACCAGCGATACGGAGATCATTGCCTATATCATCACCCAGCAGCGGCTAACCCCCCCTCCATTGAGGAGGCGGTTTGCCGGGCGATGGACACATTGGAGGGAGCCTATTCCCTTGTGATGATGTCCTCGGCCAAAATGATCGCCGCCCGGGATCCCAGGGGCTTTCGTCCCCTCTGCTGCGGCGTGACCGAGGACGAAACATATGTCGTTGCCTCCGAAACCTGTGCTCTTTCCGCTGTGGGGGCGAAGTTCATCCGGGACATTCTTCCGGGGGAGATCATCACATTCGACGAAGCCGGTATCCACTCCAACACCTCCCACTGCTGGAAAAAGCCAAAAACCGCCTGTATCTTTGAATATATCTATTTCGCCCGGCCTGACTCCGTGATTGATGGCATCGGGGTACACGCTGCCCGAAAAAATGCGGGCCGCCTCCTGGCCCGGCGGCATCCGGTGCAGGCGGACATGGTGGTGGGAGTGCCGGACTCCGGCATGGACGCGGCGCTGGGATACGCTGAGGAGTCCGGAATTCCCTTCAGCCTGGGCTTTATCAAAAACAAGTACATTGGCCGCACCCTCATCTCTCCCGGCCAGCGGCTGAACCAGGTCCGCATCAAGCTCAGCCCCATTGGGGAGGCAGTGCGGGGGAAGCGTATCGTGCTCATCGACGACTCCATCGTCCGGGGCACCACCAGTGGTCAGATCGTGAATCTGCTTCGGGAGGCTGGCGCCCGGGAAATACACATGCGGGTTTCCTCTCCGCCCTTTCGCAACCCCTGCTACTATGGCACGGACATCGACTCCCGGGAGAAGCTGATTGCCTGCCAATACAGCGTCGAGGAGATTGCGTCGTTCATCGGCGCGGACAGCCTGGGTTATCTGGCGGTGGAGGATTTAAAGGAGATGATCGGCAGCTCCCAATTTTGCCATGCCTGCTTCAGCGGCGACTATCCCACCCCCATCCCCGAAAACACCCAAAAGGACCGGTTTGAGGGCCCTCTTTCCCAGCGCCGAAAGGAATAGGGAAAATGACGGCAGCATGGAATCCCATGGGAACCAGGAAATAATATTGACTTTCTGCTGTTTATCTGGTAAAATAGGGCCATTGAGATATTCCTATTGAACGGAGGTGTCATTATGAACCACATCCAGACCCTGGAAACCAAGAATCTGTGCCAGAGCGCGAAGAACGGTGGCTGCGGCGAGTGCCAGACTTCCTGCCAGTCCGCCTGCAAGACCAGCTGCGGCATTGCCAACCAGAAGTGCGAGAACAAGCAGAGCAAGTAATTTGCTGCTCATTCCACGACAAGACCAAGAGTGCCGCCGTTTTCCGGCGGCACTTTTTATAGGAGATTATATGGTACATTGTTATAAACAGGGAGGACTGAATATTGTCCTCGATACCTATTCCGGCTCCGTCCATGTGGTGGACGAGGTGGCCTATGACATCATCGGCATGTTCGAGGAAAAGACCACAGAGGAAATTGTGGATGCAATCCTCTCCAAATATCCAGGCAGGGAGGATGTGACCGCCGAGGAAATCCGTCAGTGCTGCGACGAGGTTCAGACGCTGAAAGACCAGGGCAAGCTCTTCACCCCGGATACCTACCGGGAAAAGGCCGGGGAGCTGAAGCGGCGCAGTGCCGGTGTGGTGAAGGCCCTGTGCCTCCACGTGGCCCACACCTGCAACCTGAATTGCTCCTACTGCTTCGCCAGCCAGGGAAAGTACCACGGCGACCGGGCCCTGATGTCCTTTGAGGTGGGCAAGCAGGCCCTGGACTTCCTGGTGGCCAATTCCGGCTCCCGGCACAATCTGGAGGTGGACTTCTTTGGCGGCGAGCCGCTGATGAATTTTGACGTGGTGAAGCAGCTGGTGGCCTATGCCCGGAGCATTGAGAAGGAGGCGGGGAAGAATTTCCGCTTCACCCTCACCACCAACGGTATGCTCATCAACGACGACGTGATCGATTTTGCCAACAAAGAAATGAGCAATGTGGTGCTCAGTCTGGACGGGCGCAAGGAGGTTCACGACCGGTTCCGGGTGGACTATGCCGGAAAGGGAAGCTGGGAGCGGATCGTCCCCAAATTCCAGAAGCTGGTTCAGGCCCGGGGCGGCAAGAACTACTATATGCGGGGCACCTTCACCCATGCCAACCCGGACTTCCTGAAGGATATTCAGCAAATGCTGGATTTGGGCTTTACGGAGCTGAGCATGGAGCCGGTGGTCTGCCCAGCGGACGACCCCTCCGCCCTGACCCGGGAGGATTTGCCCATTGTGTTGGAGCAGTACGAGCAGCTCGCCCAGCTGATGCTTCAAAGAAGAAAAGAGGGCAGACCCTTCACCTTCTACCATTATATGATCGATTTGAAGGGCGGCCCCTGCATCTACAAGCGGATTTCCGGCTGCGGCAGCGGAACGGAGTATATGGCCGTCACCCCCTGGGGGGACCTGTACCCCTGCCATCAGTTTGTGGGAGAGGAAAAGTTCAAGCTGGGCAATGTATGGGACGGCGTGACGAATCAGGAACGCCAGAGTGAATTCGCTTCCTGCAATGTCTATGCCCATCCTGAGTGCGCCGACTGCTGGGCCAAGCTCTATTGCTCCGGCGGCTGCGCGGCCAATGCCTACCACGCCACCGGCTCCGTCACCGGCGTCTATCAGTATGGCTGTGAGCTTTTCCGCAAGCGCATGGAGTGCGCCATCATGGTGGAAGCGGCAAAGGCTCTGGAAGGAAACGGCTGATGACCACCCCAATTCTGGATTTTGTGGCGGGGTATGCCGCTTCCCAGCCCCTGCGGCTTCATATGCCGGGGCATAAGGGGAAAAACGTTATGGGATTGGAGCAGCTGGACATCACCGAAATCCCCGGGGCGGATGTGCTATACCACCCCACGGGCATCATTCTGGAAAGTGAAAGAAACGCTGCCGACCTGTTTGGCACCCGGCGGACGGTGTATTCTGTGGAGGGCTCGTCCCTGCCCATTCGGGCCATGGTTTACCTGACGGCGCTGTATGCCAGAAGCCTGGGGCAGCGGCCCTTGATTGCCGCCGGGAGAAATGCTCACAAGGTCTTTGTCACCGCCGCCGCGCTGCTGGATGTGGAAACCCACTGGCTCTATCCGGAAAATGGGGGAAATCTGCTGCACTGTGAGATTACCCCCCGAAGCTTGGAAGTGTACCTGAAAAAGGCCCCCAGAATCCCCACCGCTGTGTACATTACCAGTCCGGATTATCTGGGGAATATGGCGGATGTGGCGGGGCTTTCCCGGGTGTGCCGGGACTATGGCTGCCTGCTTCTGGTGGACAACGCCCATGGCGCATACCTGAATTTCCTGG
>CAZYWM010000040.1:15063-17082 GCA_964651615.1 uncultured Oscillospiraceae bacterium
TATGGCTGCCTGCTTCTGGTGGACAACGCCCATGGCGCATACCTGAATTTCCTGGAAACAAGCCGCCATCCCATGGCGCTGGGAGCGGATATGTGCTGTGATTCCGCCCACAAGACCCTGCCTGTGCTCACCGGGGGAGCCTATCTGCATATTTCCAAAACCGCCCCGTCCCTGTTTGCGGAGGCGGCGGATCAGGCCATGGCCCTATTTGCTTCCACCAGCCCCTCCTACCTGATTCTGGAGTCCCTGGACAGGGCCAACGAGACCCTCGCCTCCGGCTGGGCGGATTCTCTTCGCCGGGCGGCGGGAATCTGGGAGCGGGTCAAGCTGGATTTGCAACGGGCGGGATTTCAACTGACCGGGCAGGAGCCTATGAAGCTGACCATTCTTCCTAAGTCCTATGGCTACACCGGGGATGCGCTCTCCCGGATGCTGGAGGAGAAGCAAATCTACAGTGAATTTGCCGACCCCGACCATCTGGTGCTGATGCTTCCGGTGGAATTTGACGCTGGTTTGCCGGAACGGCTGCTTCGGGCATTCCTGGCCATCCCCCGGCGGGAGAAAATGAACGCACCTGCCCCGGTGCTGCAACGGGCCAAGGCTGTTCTGTCCCCCCACGAGGCGCTGCTGTGCCCCTCCCGGCAAATCGATGTAGAGCAGGCTGTGGGCAAAATCATGGCGGACCCCACTGTCAGCTGTCCTCCCGCCATCCCGGTGGTCTGCGCCGGGGAGCGAATCGAGGCGTGGGCTGCGGCGGCTATGGAATACTATGGCATCAACCGGGTGCGAGTCATTTTGGAGGATGATTCCTTATTAACGCTGTGAAGGGAACAAAAATGAGTATTTGGCAATTCCGGAAACAAAGAGAAAGCCCTCCCAGACCGTCGTGGGAGGCGGTTGTGGAAATGATGCACGGTCAGAACCTTGATGGCTTTTCGGATGAGGTGGCGGATGTTCTCTATTCCCGGGACAAAGACAAGCGGTACATTGTGCTGAAAAAGGAAAACGGGAATTTTACTTACCAACTGCAAGAGCTGTACCAGTATGATGAAGATGAATGGAATTACATTAGCGGACAGGGCGGTGCCTTGCCGGGAATGTGGGTGCCTTTCAGGTGGGATATTGGAAAGTCGATCTTTGAAAACAAAGAAGAATTGTTAAGGGAACTGCAAGCGGAACCGGAATACAAACGGTATTTTGAGTAGAATAATTTGTAAAATGAGGTGCGGCAATGACCAGATTTTTTGTGGAAGCCCAAGACCTCTCCGCCGATGCTCTGAGCCTGACCGGAGAGAATTTCCAGCACGCCAGGGTTCTGCGGCTGAAACCCGGAGAAAAGCTGCTGGTCTGCGACGCTCAGGGCAGGGAAGCCCTCTGCGTCGTTGGGGAAACAGGGGAGACCCAAATGGAATTGGAGATTTTGGAGCGCCGGGAGTCCCAGACCGAGGCCGCCGTCCGGGTCAGCGTGTATATGGCCTTCCCCAAGGCGGACAAGCTAGAGCATGTGATTCAGAAGGCCACCGAGCTGGGGGCCGATGAAATCGTCGCCTTTCCCTCCGCCCGCTGTGTTTCCCGCCCGGAGGAAAAGAGCCTGAAAAAGAAGCTGGAACGCTGGCAGAAAATTGCCGCCTCCGCCGCGGAGCAGTCCGGAAGAGGCCGGATTCCTCAGGTCGTTGTTCTTGGCAGTTTCAAACAGGCGCTGGAACGGGCGGCCCAGGCGGACAAGGCGCTTCTGTTCTATGAGAATGAACACGCTGTCACCTTGCGGATGGCGCTGGAAGCTTCCCCCTGGAAAACCGTCAGCCTCCTTACCGGCCCGGAGGGCGGCCTGGAGGAAGCCGAGGTGGAGCAGGCGAGAGAAGCGGGAATGCAGGTCTGCACCCTGGGCAGCCGTATCCTTCGCTGTGAAACCGCCCCCCTGTGCGCTCTTTCCGCCGTGATGTACGCCGCGGGAGAATTTTAAAAACATTGCATGACGCAAAAGACGGGCACCCGGCTAAACCGGATGCCCGTTTCTTG
>CAZYWM010000041.1:0-16752 GCA_964651615.1 uncultured Oscillospiraceae bacterium
CACCTCAGCTACAGTTTATCCGAGGGGGAAGAGAATATGCGCCTCAGGCGGCGGGGAAAAATTCCCGGAAGGTCTGAGCCACTTCCTCCAGCCGGCCCGGGGCGAAGGGGCTTTCCAGCCCCGCCTCCTCCAGGAAGGCCAGGAAATAGGGCTGCTGGGTGTCCAGGGATTGCTGGTATAATCGGAGGCCCTGGCCGCTCTGGCTGCTCTCCAGTTGATACAGCTGCAAGGCGGCGTCGTTGGAGACGATGTAGCTGGGGATGTACATGGGATTGGTATAATAATGGCTGATGAACACAAAGTCCCAGGGGGAAAAGTATTCGTCTACCAGGCCGTAATCCTCCGACACCTGCTCAAACAGCTGGCACACTGACTCCACGGTCGGCTCTGAAAGCTGATACATCTCCTGCTCAAACCGGGCGTAGCAGGCCTGCTCCACATAGGTGGACAGGGAATCCAGCATTTTGTATTGGGCCAGTCCCTGCTCCTCCGGATGGTAGCACAGCGACAGATATTCAAAGCCCTGGGAGAAAAACTCGCTGACATCAACCCCCGCCGTGGAGCCGCCGCTGGCGTAGTCATTGCAGAAATGGCCGAACTCGTGGGCCATGTCCAGGAAGTCGTAGGTGGTGCCGGAGGGGTTCAGAAACAGGAAGGGCTCCTGGTAGCTGGGCAGATAGATTTCAAAGGAGGAGTCGTATTTGTGGGCCCCTGCCTCAATGTGATAAAGGCCCCCTTCCTCCATCAGCCGGAAGGCTTTCTGAACGGTGCCCCCCATGGCCTGGGCAGATTGGCGCACATAATCCAGGGCCTGGCTGGGCTGGCATTCCTCCAGATCCTCCGCGTTTTCCCAGGCGGCGCGGTATATGGGGACCAGCGTGTCCCGGATGCCATCCAGATACGCGGCCATATCCTCGGGGGTGTAGTCCCGGTAGTAGGAATAGTCGTTGGCAAAGTCCGGGTAGGAGTCATAGCCCACATAGGCGGCCATCCGGTTGCGGACGTTGATCAGGTCAACCAATGTCTGGGCAGCCTCCTGAGGGCGGAAGAACAGCCGGCCCAGCACGGAGGTGGCCTTGCCGCACTGGGTATAATACTGGTTGATGAGCTGGCTTTCCTCATCCATCAGCGCCACCAGATCGTCATCCCACACTGACGCTTCCCCGTATCCATCAAAGAAGCCCTCGCCGAAAAATTCCTGCTCCAATTGATCCCGGCAGGGGGACTGGGCCAGGGCGCAGTTCAGGTCGTCCAGCATTTGCAGCACGGTGGCTGTGGCGCCGGTGCAGAAGCTGTTCTCCTCCTCCCAGTAGCGGTCGGTCAGGTCGATGCTGTAGTGGATGCTCGCCAGGTTGCTGGCGGTGAAGAACCAGTCGTAGGCGTCGTAGAATCGGAATACCCCATCCAGGATGGCAGAGACGTCGTCCCCCGGGCGGCTTGCTTCCTCCAAAAGGGACTGCATCTGCTCCAAATCCGGGCGGGTGTATTCCATCTCCCCGAAGGCAATCACCGGCAGGGAGGGGGGCTGGAAAATGCCGGAAAGCAGGTCGCCCAGCTTGGTGAAGGCGTTATCCGCCGAGGCGGGAAGGGTCAGGCTCAGCACCAGCAGCAGCGACAGAAGGCGAAGCAGATGTTTTTTCATTGGCGTACCTCATAAAGGGGCTTGATCTTGGCGAGATAAAGCCGGCGGTAAAGGGTGAAGGTGACGGCGGCGCTGACCACCTCGGCGATGGGGAAGCTCCACCACACATTGTTCACATCCCCGGTCAGGCTCAGCAGATAGGCCACAGGCAGCAGCACGAAGAGCTGACGGCACAATGAAACGATGGTGGAATAGATGCCGCTGCCCAATGCCTGGAAGCTGGCCCCCAGCATGATGCAGAAGGCGGCGACGGGGAAGTGAATGCTGATGATTCGCAGCGCCTTCACGCCCATGGCCATGAATTCCTCCGAGGGGTTGAACAGGCTCAGCAGCACCTCCGGTGCCAGCTGGAAGGCGGCCAGCCCCAGAACCATGAAGCAGAAGGCGGTGACACAGGCGATTTTCAGGGTTTTTGTCATCCGCTCCGGCTTCCTGGCGCCGTAGTTAAAGGCGATGATGGAGATGGTGGCGTTGTTGATGCCGAACAGGGGCATGAAGAAGAAGCTCTGGAGCTTATAGTAGATGCCAAACACGCCGGTGGCGGTCTCCTGGAAGCCCTGGAAAATCTGGTTCATGCCGAAATTCATCACGGAGCCGATGCTGTTCATAATCAGCGCCGGAATGCCCACCGCCAGGATGGGCTCCATGGACGCTTTCCTGGGCCGGATGTATTTGGGCCCCAGCCCCACATCCGGGTTCCGGGTCAGATTCAGATAGACGCAGATGGCGGCGCCCACCCACTGGCCGATGACCGTGGCGATGGCGGCGCCGGCCACCCCCATGGCGGGGATACCGAATTTGCCGTGGATAAAGATGGGGTCGAGAATGATATTGATGACGGCGCCGGTGGTCTGGGAGATCATGGCATACACCGTCCTGCCGGAGGCCTGAAGCAGCCGCTCGCCCAGAAGCTGGACGAAGCAGCCCAGGGTCCAGACGCAGCAGATCTGCACATAGGCGGTGCCGCTTTCCACGGTCTCCGCCACATTGGACTGCATGGCGAAATAGGGCCGGGCGCCGAAGATGCCGAAGAGCATAAACAGGGCCACGGAGATCAGCATCAGAAAGATGCCGTTTCCGGCGGCGTAATTGGCTCCCTCCTGGTTTTTCTCCCCCAGGCTTTTGGACAGCAGGGAGTTGACACCCACGGCAATGCCCACGCCGAAGCCGATCTGCATGTTCTGCACCGGGAAGGCCAGGGACAGGGCCGTCACCGCGCTTTCGGACACCTGAGAGACGTAGATGCTGTCCACCACATTGTAAAGCGCCTGGACCATCATGGAAATAATCATGGGCAGGGCCATGTTGAATAGGAGCTTCCCAATGGGCATGACGCCCATTTTGTTTTCCTGGAGCCCGCCGGGGGCCGAGACTTGCTTTGCCATTTCTTTTCTCCTTCAAAAATTGTCAAAATTACAATTCTATTATAGGGGATATATATATGTTTTTCAAGGACTGTTTTCGCCCCTGGAAAAGTGAAGGCAGAAAAAATCCCCCCCGTATGGATCGTCATACAGGGGGGTCGATGTAGGGGGAAAATTACAGGTACTGCTTCAGAGCCTCGGAGGCGTTGGCGGGGTCCTCGGACAGGGTTACGGTAATCTCCATGTTGTTGTCGGCGGCGAACTTGGCGGCCCAAGCGATGAAGGCCTCAGCGGATGCCAGATCGGCGCCAATGGTTTTGTACAGGTTATCAATAAATACGTGGGTAATATCAAAGTTACCCGCGTGCATACCGCTGAGGAAGCCCTTGAGCATTTCCACGGACTTGATGCCGTACTCTTGGGAATCCACCAGGCGAACCTTATAGGTAACGTCGTAGGTCAGCTTCTTGCCGTATTCGATGCACACGACGTCGCCGCTGGCCTGGGCTAGTGCGGTGTTGATGCCGTCGATCAGCTTCTTGGTTTTGCCGGAGCCCTTCAGGCCCATAATAACATGAATCATCGGAATGTCCTCCTTTGCTATGCCAGAATGATTGGCTTAGTCACATTCTATCAGGAATCCGAAAAATTTGCAACTACTATTTGTGGGAATTTTTCGTGAACTACATTTTTTCATAGCCGGGCTTGCCCAGAAGGGTAAACATATTGCGTTTGTAAAGCTCCACCCCCGGCTGATTGAAGGGATTGACCCCCAGAATATAGGCGGAAATAGCGCAGGAGAGCTCCAAAAAGTAGATCAGCTCTCCAACCGTTGCCTCGTCCAGTTGGCCGCAGTCCATGGTGATCACCGGCACGCCCCCGTCCACATGGGCGGAGATGGTGCCGAGATAGGCGCTCTCGTCCACAAAATCCAGGGTCTTTCCCGCCAGATAGTTCAGCTTATCCAGATTTTTCACATTGGTGCCAATGGTGAAGCGCTGCTCCGCCGGGTCGAAGCGGAGCATGGTCTCGAAGATGTTCCGCCGCCCCTGCTGGATCAGCTGGCCCAGGGAGTGGAGGTCGGCGGTGAATTCCGCCGTCGCCGGGAAGAGCCCCTTGCCGTCTTTGCCCTCGGACTCGCCGAAGAGCTGCTGCCACCACCGGCCGAACAGCCGGAAGCCCGGCTCAAAGCTCTCGAAAATCTCGATCTGCTTGCCGTGGCGGAGCATCAGGTTCCGGACGGCGGCGTAGAGCCACACCGGATTTTCGTAGGAGCGCAGCTGGAAGCTTTCCTTGGCGTCCAGGCTGCCGGACAGGAGCCTGCCAATGTCGATGCCGGCCACAGCCATGGGGAGCAGCCCCACGGGGCTGAGCACGGAGAACCGGCCCCCCACGCTGGGGGGGATGGAAAAGGATTCCCAGCCCTCCTCGTTTGCCATCTGCCGCAGAGCCCCCTTCACAGGGTCGGTGATGGCGTAGATTCGCTCCCGGGCACCGTCGGTGCCGTATTTCCGCTCCAGCATCCAGCGCAGCGCCCGGGTGGCCACGGCGGGCTCGGTGGTGGTGCCGGATTTGGAGATGATGGCGATGGAGAAATCCTTCTCGTCCAGCAGCCGGCACAGCTCATTCCAGTGCCGGGTGCTCAGGCTGTTTCCGGCGTAAAAAATCTGGGGGTCCCCTTTGCGCCCCCGGCCCAGGTTCCGGTTGGGGCCCTGCAGCAGCTCAATCACTGCCCGGGACCCCAGGTAGGAGCCGCCGATGCCGATGACCACGAGAGCGTCGCTGTTTGCTCGGATTTTTTCGGCTGCGGCCTGAATCCTGGCCATTTCGCTGCTTACTTCCCGGGTGGGCAGATTCATCCAGCCCAGGAACTCGCTCCCGGCCCCGCTTCCCTCCGCCAGGGCGCAGTGGGCGGCGGACACTTCCTTTTCAATGGCCATCAGGTCCGCAAATTCAACACATCCCCAGATATTGGAAATGTCGAGCTTTATCATATCATGGAACACGTCCTTTCCAGGTGACTTGAAACACAGCCCTATTTTAACGCAAACAGGCGGCAAACGCAAGCCCCGCTCTGCATTTCTTAAGGAATTGCGCCGGATTTCGGCAAATTGCCCGTTTCCCCGGGGAAGGGGCCGCGCGTATTCTTCCGGGAAACAAATGTTGCCCCATGGCGGAAAAATCTTGAAAAAATGAAACAAAGTTTTTTCCGCCCCGCCGGGAGCGGGCTGTGAGAACTTACAAATCTTGGTCGCTTCCACGAAAAGCTGTTGACATGGGAGGCAATTAGAGGTAGAATCCTCACAAGCAAAGAAAGCCCCGCCCGGGGCAGAAAACCGTAAATGAAGCGACAAGGATGTCACATATGGGAATCCCATATGACCCTTGCCGCTTTTTCATTTTTGAAAAGGAGAAATCGGTATGGTAACGGATATTTTTTCTTCCATGGTATTCGACGACGCCACAATGGAGGCCCGCCTCCCCAAGCAGACCTATCAGGCGCTGCAGCGCACCATCAAGCAGGGCAAGCGCCTGGACTCCAATGTGGCCACGGTGGTGGCCAACGCCATGAAGGATTGGGCCATTGAGAAGGGGGCCACCCATTTCACCCACTGGTTCCAGCCCATGACCGGCGTCACGGCGGAGAAGCACGACAGCTTCATTTCTCCCAAGCCCGGTGGAAAGGTCATCATGGAATTCTCCGGCAAGGAGCTGATCCAGGGCGAGCCAGACGCCTCTTCCTTCCCCTCCGGCGGCCTGCGGGCAACCTTTGAGGCCAGGGGCTATACTGCCTGGGACGCCACCAGCTATGCCTTTATCAAGGACGACGTGCTGTATATCCCCACGGTGTTCCTGTCCTACGGCGGCGAGGCCCTGGACCAGAAGACTGCCCTGCTTCGCTCCATGGAGGCCATCAACCGCCAGGCCCTTAGGGTATTGAAGCTGTTCGGCAACGAGGATGTGACCTCCGTGCGGACCACCGTTGGCCCGGAGCAGGAGTATTTCCTGGTGGATAAGGCCCACTACGACCGCCGGAAGGATTTGATCTATACCGGCCGCACCCTCTTCGGCGCCAAGCCCCCCAAGGGCCAGGAGCTGGACGACCACTATTTCGGCGCCATCAAGCCCAGGGTCGCCGCCTTCATGAAGGAGCTGAACGAGGAGCTGTGGAAGCTGGGAATCCTGGCCAAGACCGAGCACAACGAGGTGGCCCCCGCCCAGCATGAGCTGGCCCCCATCTTCACCACCACCAACATCGCCGCCGACCACAACCAGCTGACCATGGAGCTGATGCAGAAGATTGCCAAGCGCCACGGCATGGTGTGCCTGCTCCATGAGAAGCCCTTCGACGGGGTTAACGGCTCCGGCAAGCACAACAACTGGTCCATCTCCACCGACACCGGGGTGAACCTGCTGGAGCCCGGGGAGACCCCCTATGAGAACGCCCAGTTCCTGCTGTTCCTGTGCGCCGTCATCAAGGCGGTGGATGAATACCAGGATTTGCTCCGCATCACCGTTGCCTCCGCGGGCAACGACCACCGGCTGGGCGCCAACGAAGCCCCTCCCGCCATTGTGTCCATGTTCCTGGGCTCCGACCTGAGCGAGATCCTGGAAGCCATCGAGCAGGAGACCCCCTATGACAGCCACGAGAAGGAGGTGCTGCGCATCGGCATCCACACCCTGCCCAAGTTCCAGAAGGACGCCACCGACCGGAACCGCACCAGCCCCTTCGCCTTCACCGGCAACAAGTTCGAGTTCCGGATGCTGGGCTCCTCCGAGTCCATCTCCTGTGCCAATACGGTGCTGAACACCTCCGTGGCGGAGGAGCTGAGCCAGTTTGCCGACGCGCTGGAGGGGGCCGAGGACTTTGCGGCCGCCCTGCATGAGCTGATCCGCAAGACCATCGCCCAGCACAAGCGGATCATCTTCAACGGGGACGGCTACGACGCCTCCTGGGTGCGGGAGGCGGAGAAGCGGGGCCTGCTGAACCTGAAGACCACCCCCGACGCCCTGGCCCATCTGATGGACCCCAAAAACGTGGAGCTCTTTGCCAGGCACCAGGTCTACAGCGAAACCGAGCTGGCAGCCCGGCATGAGGTGAAGCTGGAAAACTACTGCAAGGTGGTCAACATCGAGGCCCAGACCATGCTGGACATGGCCCGGAAGGATTACCTGCCCGCCATGGCCCGCTATACCGCCAAGCTCAGCGCCGGCATCACCGCCAAGCTCACCGCCATCCCCGAGTCCGATTGCAGCTATGAGCGTGACAGCGTCAAGACCATCAGCGCCCTGATGGGAGCTGCCCACCGGGCCGCCGGGAAGCTGGAGCGGGATTTGCTGGAGGGAAAGTCCATCGCCGATTCCGTGGAGATGGCCGACTTCTTCAAGACCACCATCCTTGACGACATGCGCGCGCTGCGCATCAGCGTGGATTCCATGGAGTCCACTGCCTCCGCCGAATACTGGCCGGTGCCCAGCTACGGCGAAATCCTCTTCGGCGTCAGATAATTGTCATCGGAATGATTGGAAACCACAAGATGGTGCAGTGAGGCGCCGGATATTGAAAGAAAGCCATGGCGGCGGCAAAGGAATTGCCGCCATGGCTGTGTAAATCCGGGGCCCCTGTGACCTCGGATTTTTGCTTATCGACGGAGGTTCCTCATGGAAACAGGAAATTATCCTCTGTATTCAGAGGGCTTTGAGCACGATGCCTGCGGCATCGGCGCGGTGGTGAGCATCGATGGGCTTGCCAGCCACAGCATTGTAAATGATGCGCTGTCCATTGTGGAGCGGCTGGAGCACCGGGCCGGTAAGGACGCCACCGGGGAGGTGGGAGACGGCGTGGGGGTGCTGCTGCAAATTTCCCACAAATTCTTCTCCAGGCTGGGCCTGCCCCTGGGGAAGCCCGGGGACTACGGCGTCGGGATGTTCTTCTTCCCCCAGGACAGCCTGAAGCGCCGCCAGGCCCAAAAGCTCTTCGAGGTGATCTGCTCCAAGGAGGGCGTGAAATTCCTGCTCTGGCGGCAGGTTCCTGTGAACGGGGAAATCCTGGGCCGCCGGGCCAGGGAGACCATGCCCGCCATCTGGCAGTGCTTTGTGGAGCGCCCGGAGGAAACTGCCCGGGGACTGGATTTTGACCGGAAGCTCTATGTGATCCGCCGGGTATTTGAGCAGAGCAACGACGAGACCTACGTCTGCTCCTTCTCCTCCCGGACGCTGGTTTACAAGGGGATGTTCCTGGTTCACCAGCTGCGCCAATTCTACCCCGATTTGCAGCAGGAGGCCATTGCGGTCTTCGGTCAGGACCCCAGAATTTATCAGACCACCGTGAAGCAGATTCACACCAACGAGGCCGGGCAGATCAGCTCCATTCAGATTGTCCACCTGGAGCCCAAACCGGAAAACGGGCGAATGAGCATGGTGGAGGTTCCGGGCAGCGAGGAAGAGCTGCCCTGTGACCTGCTGCTGATCGCGGCGGGCTTCGTGGGCTGCGAGAGCTATGTGGCGGAGTCCTTCCAGCTGCCCAGGGACAGCAGGGGCAGCCTCCTGGCGACGGACTACCGCACCCCCCGGGAGAAGGTATTCGCCGCCGGCGACTGCCGCCGGGGCCAGTCCCTGGTGGTCTGGGGCATTGCCGAGGGCCGGGCCTGCGCCTACGCTGACTTTGCTCCCGCAGTGAACAAATACGCGACCTATGCCCCTGACGATGGCATTGTGGCTGTTACCTCCGATGTGCCCATGGCCGAGGCCGTCCCGGTTAAGAAGATGCCCTCCTTTGCGGAAGGGGAGCCCAAGTTTACCAAGGTGGAGATCATCTGCAAGGAGTCCCGCTTCGACGCCCTGAAGGCGGCGCTGACCAGGCTGGGCATCACCGGCATGACCGTGTCCCATGTGCTGGGCTGCGGTGTCCAAGGCGGCAAGCCGGAATACTACCGCGGCGTCGCCGTTGAGACCAACCTGCTGCCCAAGATTCAGGTGGACGTGGTGGTCAGCAAGATTCCCGTGCGCACCGTCATTGAGACCGCCAAGAAGGTGCTCTACACCGGCCATATCGGCGACGGGAAGATTTTCGTCTACGATGTGGAGAACGTGGTCAAGGTCCGCACCGGCGAGGAAGGCTACGACGCCCTCCAGGATGTGGAATAATTTATCACTGTTAACAAAATCGGGGGAATCCAGTTCGGGTTCTCCCGATTTCGCGCGCCATGGGAAAATTACTTTTTCTTTACGTTTCTGAGATGGTGGACTTTACAGGGGTATGGTAAACTTTGGGTACAGCCAAGGGAAAGGCTGAAAACATGGATCATAAAGGAGTATTTATGATGAAAAAGACAATTGCGATTCTGCTGAGCCTGGTGATGACCGTGAGCGTCATGACGCTGGGCGCCTCCGCCGAGAAGCTGACCGGCGCGGTATCCACCAACGGTTCCACCTCCATGGAAAAGGTGATCGGCATCCTCTCCGAGCAGTTCATGGAGGACAACGACAAGGTGACAATTACCTATGACGCCACCGGCTCCGGCACCGGCATCGAGGCCGTGGCCAACGGCACCTGTGACATTGGGCTGTCTTCCCGGAATCTGAAGGACGCCGAGGCAGAAAAAGGCCTGACTGCCACCACCCTTGCCCTGGACGGCATCGCCGTCATCGTCAATGAGAATTGCCCGGTGGACGATTTGACTGTGGAGCAGATCGCCGCCATCTTCACCGGCGAAATCACCGACTGGGCTGACTTCGGCGGAAAGGGCGAAATCGCCTGCATCGGCCGGGAGGCGGGCTCCGGCACCCGTGACGGCTTCGAGTCCATCACGGGAACCACCGACAAGTGCGCCCTGGCCCAGGAGCTGACCTCCACCGGCGCGGTGATTGCCGCGGTGAAGAGCAGCGAAAACGCCATCGGCTATGCCTCCTTCGCGGCGGTAGAGGGCCAGACCGGCATCAAGGTTCTCACCGTGGAGGGCGTGGCCTGCACCGAGGAAAACATTGCCAACGGCACCTATGTGATTCAGCGGCCCTTCAATCTGATTACCTTGAACGATGCCCAGCTCAGCCAGCAGGCCCAGGCCTTCTTCGACTACATGCTCAGCCAGGATGCCGCCGGGCTGATCGCCAAGGCCGGCGCCGTGCCCATGACGCAGCCTGAGGAAGCGGAGTAACCATGAGGCGGAAATCGGCCAGACAGACCGCACTGGAGAACAGCATGAACGTGCTGTTCTTCCTCTGCGGAATCATCACCGTAGGCTTCGTGCTGTGCATTTCGGTGTACCTGATCGTCTCCGGCGTGCCTGCCATCGGAAAGATCGGGGTGGCGGACTTCTTCCTGGGCCGGGTTTGGAAGCCCACCGCCACCACGGTGGAGCCCTCCTACGGCATCCTGCCCTTTTTGCTCACCAGCATTTACGGAACCGCCGGGGCAGTGGCCCTGGGGGTGCCCATTGGACTGCTCACCGCCGTTTTCCTGGCCAAGGCCGCCCCGCCGAAGCTGGCGGGGGTGATTCGGGGAGCGGTTCAGCTTCTGGCGGGCATTCCCTCGGTGGTCTATGGCCTGGTTGGAATGATCGTGCTGGTGCCGGGGGTTCAGAGGCTGTTTGGCCTGTCCTCCGGGGCCACCCTGCTTGCCGCCATGGTGGTGCTGGCCATTATGATTCTTCCCGCCATCATCAACGTATCCGAAACCGCCCTTCGGGCTGTGCCGAAGGAATATGAGGACGCCTCCCTTGCCCTGGGGGCGACGGAGCTGGAGACCTATTTCCGGGTCAGTGTTCCCGCGGCAAAAAGCGGCATTGCCACCGCCATTGTGCTGGGGGTGGGAAGAGCCGTCGGCGAGGCCATGGCCATCATCATGGTCTCCGGCAATGTGCCCAACATGCCCAGGCTCTTTGGCTCCGTGCGGTTCATGACCACCGCCATCGCCTCGGAAATGTCCTATGCTCCGGTGGGGTCGGTGCAGCGGGAGGCGCTGTTTTCCATCGGCCTGGTGCTGTTTTTGTTCATTATGCTGATCAATGTGCTGCTGAATGTGTTTGTGAAGAAGGAGCGGTGAGGATGGACAGAAGAAAAATCTGGAACGCCGCTGTGAGATTCGCTCTCTACGCCGCCGCCCTGCTCACCGGGGCGCTGCTGGCGGGGCTGATCGGATACATTCTGTGGCAGGGGCTGCCCCATCTGACCTGGGAGCTGCTGAGCACCCAGACCAGCTATATCCGGGATACCATCGGCATCCTGCCCAATATTCTGAACACGGTTTATATCATCCTTACCGCCATGGCCATTGTCCTGCCCCTGGGGGTGGGGGCGGCCATTTATCTGACGGAATACGCCCAGAAAAGGCGTCTGGCGTCGGCCATTGAGTTCGCCGCCGAAACATTGACGGGAATTCCCTCCATTATTTTCGGCCTGGTGGGGATGCTGATTTTCGTCCAGCTCATGGGGCTGGGGGCGGGGATTCTGGCCGGTGGACTGACGCTGGTGATGATGATCCTGCCCACCGTTCTGCGCACCACCCAGGAGAGCCTGAAAACCGTCCCCCAGTCTTACCGGGAGGGAGCTCTGGCCCTGGGGGCAGGGAAGTGGCGGATGATTCGCACGGTGGTGCTGCCCAACGCGGTGGACGGCATTGTCACCGGCTGTATTCTGGCGGTGGGACGCATAACGGGGGAGTCCGCCGCCCTGCTGTTCACCGCGGGCTTCGGCCTGAAGCTCAACGGTTTTGTGAAGGCCATGAGAACCTCCTCCGCCACCTTGACCGTGGCGCTGTACGTTTATGCCAGCGAGCAGGGGAAAATTGACGTGGCCTTTGCCATCGCCCTGATTCTGATGGCGCTGACCCTGGCAATCAACTTTGCCGCAAGCGTTGCCGGGAAAAAACTGAAACGGTGATTTTGAAGTGAGGTAAACATGGAATCAATTTTGGAAATCAAGGACCTGAACCTGTGGTATGGGGAAAAGCAGGCGCTGCGAGATGTGACGGTGGAGCTTCCGCAGCATGAGATCACCGCCCTCATCGGCCCCTCGGGCTGCGGCAAATCCACTTTTTTGAAGACGCTGAACCGGATGCAGGACCTGGTGTCGGGGGTGAGGCTCCAGGGCCAGGTGTACTACCGGGGGCAGAATATCTATGATCCCGGGGTGGACGTGACCTGGCTGAGAAAGCGCATCGGCATGGTGTTTCAGAAGGCCAATCCCTTCCCCATGAGCATCTATGACAACATCGCCTACGGCCCCCGAACCCATGGCATCCGCTCCAGGGCCAGGCTGGACGAGATCGTGGAGCGCTCTTTGCGGGACGCCGCCATCTGGGAGGAGGTCAAGGACCGGCTGAAGGCCTCCGCCCTGGGGCTCTCCGGCGGCCAGCAGCAGCGGCTGTGCATCGCCCGGGCGCTGGCGGTGGAGCCGGATGTGCTGTTGATGGATGAATCCACCTCCGCCCTGGACCCCATTTCCACGGGGAAAATCGAGGACCTGGCGGTGCAGCTGAAGGAACGCTACACCGTGGTCATGGTTACGCACAATATGCAGCAGGCGGCGAGAATTTCCGACAACTGCGCCTTCTTCCTGCTGGGCGAGCTGGTGGAATGGGGAAAGACCGAGGTGCTCTTCTCCAAGCCCTCCGACAAACGGACGGAGGACTATATTACTGGGAGGTTTGGATGATGCGCTCAAAATTTGATATGCAGCTCAAAGAGCTGAAACAGGAAATGACTGCCATGGGGATGCTCTGCGAGAACGCCATTGCCAAGGCCTCCCACGCCCTGCTGACCTGTGACATCCGGCTGGCGGAGGAGCTGCCGGAGCTGCTGGGGCAGATTACCCAGAAGGAGCGGGACATTGAGGCCATCTGCCTGAAGCTGCTGCTGCATCAGCAGCCGGTTGCCCGGGATTTGCGCACGGTGTCCTCCGCCCTGAAAATGGTCACGGATGCCCAGCGCATCGGCACCCAGTCGGCGGACATTGGAGAGATCGTCTGCCTGGGCAACATCCGGACCATCCCCCGGGGGCTGCCCCTGCAGGACATGGCCACTGCCGTGATTCACATGGTAAATAACAGCATCGACGCCTTCGCAAAGCAGGATGGAAAAATCGCCCGGTCTGTGATCGAGTACGACGACATTGTGGATGGGCTCTTTAACGCCATGAAATCTGAGCTCATCACCCTTTTAAAGCAGCCGGATCGGGATGGGGAGGCCATGGTGGACCTGCTGATGGTTTCCAAGTATTTTGAACGGATTGGGGACCACGCGGTGAACATCGCGGGGTGGGTGCTCTTTTCCCTCACCGGCAACCTGGAGTGCGATGCCGCCTATTTTGAGGAGGGCAGCTGGCCAAGCGAAAAATGAGAACCCCTCCAAAGCAAAATCCGGCTCCATTATTACAATCCCCTCAACTTTTGGGTTGAGGGGATTGTAATATTACTCCTCCTGGGCTCAATGTCGTCAACTGTTAAGGATTCCACTGTAGGGGCGAGTCTTGACTCGCCCGTTGGGAATGTCAACAATGGTAGGTAGCGGGCGGGTCAAGACTGGGTACTACGGGCTTTGACGACATTCCTCCTGGGCCCAGGAGGGAAGCGCCTCAAAGTGCATGGTCTTCCCCTGCCAGGGGAAGGTGAGGGCGCAGGAAAAGAGCAGGGGAGCGGAAAAATCGTCCCGGGCGCCGTATTTGTGGTCCCCCACCAGGGGAAAGCCCCGGCTGGCAAACTGAACCCGAATCTGGTGGCTCCTGCCGGTGTGGAGGCGAATCCGCACCAGGGAAGGCTCCCCCGCCCTCAGTCGGGTGAATTCCAGCCGGGCAGGCTTGACGCCCCTGCGCTCCCGGCTTACCACGAATACCTTGTTTTTCCGGGCATCCTTCCACAATAAATCCTGCCAGTCCCCCTGCTCTGGCGGGGTGCCGTGAACCATGGCCACGTATTCTTTGACCATGGCTCCCTCCTGAATGGCCCTGCTCAGTGCGGCGGCGGCCTGGCTGGTTCGGGCGTAGACCATGCAGCCGCCCACATTCTGGTCCAGCCGGTGGACGGGGAACACCTGGCCGCCCAGAGCCTCCCCGATTCGCTCCGGAAGCTCCTTTTCCGAGTCCAGCCCCACGTCCTTGAGGCAGACCACCAGGCTCCTGTCGGAATACAAAATGTCCATAAAACCCATCCTTCCAAGCTGATTTTCCAATCAGTATAGCAGAAAACGCGGAAAAGGGCAAGGGCAGCACCGCGTAATGGGGCAAAAGATCCGCCGAAGCCCGCCGCTCCCATTGTGCGGTGTTGCCCAAGAATTCCCCGGGAAATATCGTTGCATTTTCTCTGATCTGCGGTTATAATAGCCGGGATTGGAGGTTTGAAAAGTATGACAACACAGGAGTATCGGGAAAAGTCCCCTCTGCGGATTTTCCTGGGCTATTTTGGGGCGCACAAGCGGCTTTTCGCCGTGGACATCTGCTGCGCCCTGGGCATTGCGGCCATTGATCTGGCCTTCCCCCTGGCGACCCGGCAGGCGCTGTATGACCTGCTGCCCAACGAGAAATACGGGGTGTTCTTCACCATCATGGCCATTGTGGTGGCTTTTTATGTGCTGCGGGCGTTTTTGAATTACATCGTCTGCTACTACGGCCACACCTTCGGCATCCGGGTGGAGGCGGACATCCGCCGGGATTTGTTCCGGCATTTGCAGGAAATGAGCTTTGATTTTTATGATTCCAACCGCACCGGCCAGCTGATGAGCCGGTTGACGGCGGATTTGTTTGAGCTGACGGAGCTGGCTCACCACGGGCCGGAGGATTTGATTACCTCCGTCATCACCATTTTCGGCGCCCTGATCGTCATGGCAACCATCCGCTGGGAGCTGGCGCTGGTGGTGGCGGCGCTGATTCCCATTTTCCTGGTGGTGGTGTTCTCCATGCGGGGCAGGATGAGCAGGGCCTCGGTGGAGGTCAAGCAGAAGGTGGGCCACATCAACACGGAAATCGAATCCAGCCTCTCCGGCATCCGCACCGCCAAGGCCTTTGGCAATGAGGCGGTGGAGGCCGCCCGGTTCGGAGCCGCCAACGACCAGTTTAAGACCTCCAAGCGGGAGTTCCACAAGGCCATGGGCATGTTCAACAGCTCCATGGAGTTTTTCCTCACCAGCATGAATGTGGTGGTGATCGCCGTGGGCGGCTATATGATTATGAAGGACAAGCTGGACTACCGGGACCTGGTGACGTTCAGCTTGTACATCGCCACCTTCGTCACCCCGCTGCGCAAGCTCTCCAGCTTCTCGGAGCTGCTGGCCAACGGCTTTGCGGGACTGAACCGGTTTGTGGAGATCATGGGCACCGAGCCCACGGTTCAGGACGCGCCGGATGCCGCCCCTCTGGAAAACGTCCGGGGGGAGATCAGCGTGAAGGACGTGTCCTTTGCCTATGACGGGGACCTGGCGGTGCTGCATCATGTGGATTTGAAGGTTCAGCCCGGGGAGACGGTGGCCATCGTGGGCCCCTCCGGCGGCGGCAAGAGCACATTGTGCCAGCTGATTCCCAGGTTTTACGACGTGACCCAGGGCAGCATCCGCATCGACGGCCAGGACATCCGCCATGTCACCCAGAAGAGCATCCATGAGAACATCGGAATCGTCCAGCAGGACGTGTTCCTCTTTGCCGACACCATTTTCGAGAACATCCGCTACGGCAGGCCCGACGCCACCCGGGAAGAGGTGGAGGAGGCGGCAAAGAAGGCGGAAATCTATGAGGACATTCTGGCCATGCCCGCCGGGTTCCAGACCTACGTGGGGGAGCGGGGCACCCTGCTCTCCGGCGGCCAGAAGCAGCGGGTGGCCATTGCCCGGATTTTCCTGAAAAATCCCCCTATCCTGATTCTGGATGAGGCCACCTCCGCCCTGGACTCCGTGACGGAGGCCAAGATTCAGCGGGCCTTCGATAAGCTGTCCCAGGGCCGCACCACCTTGATCATTGCCCACCGGCTGAGCACCATCCGCAGCGCCAGCCGGATCGTGTCCATTTCCGATGGGCTCATTACGGAATGCGGCACCCATGAGGAGCTGCTTTCCAAGGGCGGCGTCTATGCCCAGCTCTACCGCACCCAGAACGCCCTGGCGTTGGAGGCCATGCAGTAACCTCTTTCCAAAATAAAGTGCGCCCGGTTTTTTTCTGAAACCGGGCGCATTTGCCTTCTTCCCCGCCATACCGCTGGAGCGGCATGCCTTCCGGGGTTATTTGTAAATGATTCCGTTCCGCTCCGAAGCTTTCTTGAGGATGATGAGCGCTACGACCAGCACAAGAATCTCATAGATGCCGAATGTATGCCATACGATGGCCGCTCCAAAAATCTTCGGCAGGAATGTGATAACCAGCGAGTTCATCACAAGGCTGCGAACGGTGTTAAGGGCAATCGCCTGCCCGGAGCGTTTGGTAGAATAAAAGTATGCCGACAGCATCGTGTTAATGCTTCCGATGACAAATCCCCAGCAATACTCCCACATGTGGATTTCCGTAAAGCGGATCGTCTCGGCATTGGCCCCAAACAGCGTGTACAGCGCATGGGGAAAGATCACATACACCGCCACGCAAAGCACACTTCCGATGACGCTGATCAGCTGACCCGCCCGGTAATAATGCTTCAGATCGTCGTCTTCTTTTGCGCCATAGGCCTGGCCAAACAGCGGCTGCATACCCTCCGACGCGCCAAAGAATACCGACATCGTAAAAGAGGACAAATAAGAAATGATTGCGAAAGCATTGATGCCAATATCGCCGTAG
>CAZYWM010000042.1:0-16446 GCA_964651615.1 uncultured Oscillospiraceae bacterium
TAAACCGCCTGGAGATACAGATGGAACCCATCGTAGTCTCCTTGAGGCATGGGCAGCAGCCAGCCGCCGTTCATCAGCACATCGCCGGGGATCTCCCCTTGGCCGTTGACCCGATAGCGCTGCTTGGGGTTCAGCCCCTTCAGGCGGAGAACCCGGAAGGGCGCTGAAGCGTGGGCAGGCCCATAAACCACGGACACCAGCGCCTCCGTTTTGTCCGGGGACACCTGCTCCCACGCGGTATAGGCGCCGCCGGGAGGGGTTAAACGGTAGTAATCCCCGTTTTGAATCAGGTCATAGTGCTCCTTGAAGAAGGCCACCTGCTCCCGAATCAGCTGCTTCTCCTCTTGCGTCGTCTCGTTTAAATCCATCTCATAGCCAAATGTGCCGGAGGCTGCCACCACCCCCCGGGTCGCCATGGAAACGCTGCGGCCGGTCTGGGCGTTGGGGACGGCAGAGACGTGGGCGCCCATGGCCGAGACGGGGTAGCAGAAGCTGGTGCCGTACTGAATGTCCAGACGGTCCACGGCGTCGGTATTGTCGCTGCACCAGATTTGAGGGGTGTAATAGAGCATTCCCAGGTCAAACCGCCCGCCGCCGCCGGAGCAGCTCTCAATGAGGATGTGGGGGTAATCCCGGCGCAGCCGCTCCAAAACCTCATAAACCCCGAGAATATGCCGGTGGGACACCTCTCCCTGGCGCTGGGCAGGCAGGGCGGCGGAGAAGACATCGGTGAGGCTTCTGTTCATATCCCACTTGACATAGGAAATCTCGGCGCTGTCCAGCACCTTCCGGATGGAGCCGTAGACATAATCCCGGACCTCCTGCCGGGAGAAGTCCAGCACCAGCTGGAACCTGCACCGGGCTCCGGGTCGGCCGGGGATGCCCAGTGCCCAGTCGGGATGGGCGCGGTAGAGGTCGCTGTCCTCGCTCACCATCTCCGGCTCCACCCAGATGCCGAAGGACATGCCCAGCTCCTTGACCCGCCGGGTCAGCGCGCCCAGTCCGCCGTGGAGCTTCTCCTCGTTGACGAACCAGTCTCCTAACCCGCTGGTATCGCTGTCCCGCTTTCCGAACCAGCCGTCGTCCATCACAAACAGCTCGATTCCCAGAGGGGCGGCGGCCCGGGCGATGGACAGAAGCTTTTCCTCATCGAAGCGGAAGTCGGTGGCCTCCCAGTTGTTGATGAGCACCGGACGGCGGCGGCCCCGGCAGGGGTCGTGAATCAGATTTTCCCGGATGGCCCGGTGGAACTGACGGCTCATCTGTCCGAAGCCGTTGGCCGAGCAGACCAGCGCCGCTTCCGGGGCGGTAAAGGCTGCCCCCGGAGCCAGCGTCCAGCGGAAGCCGTCGGGGGAGAGGCCCATCATCAGCCGGTTGTGCTCCAGCTTTGTGCGCTCTGCCGCGGCAAGGAAATTGCCGCTGTACACCAGCGCCGCGCCATAGCACAAGCCGTAATCCTCATCCGCGCTGCGCTGGCAGAGGATGACGAAGGGGTTGTGATGGTGGCTGGAGGCGCCCCGGGTGCTCCCCACGCTTTGCACGCCGGGGCGGAGGGGCGCGCGGCTCAGGTTTCGCTCCTGGGCGTGGCAGCCGTCGAAGGTGATAAAGTCAAAATCCCCGCCCTGGAAATCCAGGCACAAGGAGGCGCACCGGCTCAGCCGAACCGTCTGCGTTCCCCGGTTTACCACCCGGACGGCGCGGGTAATCAGATCATACTTTTCCAGCACGCCGTAATATAGCTCCACCTGCATGCTGGCGGCAGCGTCCTCCAGCGTCACGACAAGCGTCTCCCACTCGTCCCCGCCCCAGAAAGCGGGCAGGCCCTCCAGGCTGTATTTTCCCCGGCGAAGGTCATGGCCCACATAGCGCAGATCTGCCGCGCAGCTGCCGTCCTCCAATTCAAACGCGACGGAGGGCAGGCGGAAATCTCCCACGCCGCAGGTGGAATATTCCTGGGGCAGCGTATCCAGAGAATAGGCTCGCTGGTCCCCCACCTGGTTGGGATTGGGAGAAAAGCCCCGGTCCGCGTAGCCGATGAGGCAGGACAGGTCCCAGTCGCTGACCCGGGGGCCGTAGTAGCTGTGGAGCAGGACCCGGTGCCGGTCCGCCTTCATCTGATAGGTGGTGTTTTGGGTGTGAAGTGTGAACACACGGTTTTTTTTGTCGATTACAATCATCGAAATTCCCCCCGGTCATATTGTCGCCGGAAATCCCCCTGGGAGCTTCCGTTTTTCATCTGTAAATTTATCACATCGCGGATTAAATTACAACACAAATCGATATACATTGTCGCCCGATATGGAAACAAGGCTGAACCAGCGTTCAGCCTTGTTTGAATATTTTCGTTATTCCGCCAGGCCAATGCCGGAGCGGATTTCGCGGCGAAGCGCCGTCATACCGGCGTCCTCCCAGAAAAACCGCAGCTTCTCCTCCGCCACGGTGCTGCCCTCCGGTTCTGCCCCCAGAACGAAAAGGGCAAAGGTGTCGGCAATGTCCTCGTGGAAATAGTTTGCGCCATACCGGCTGACGTAGCTGGTGGGATGTTCCGCGTAATCGGCGGCAGCCGTGACGCCCAGGTCCTTCCAGAACCGGTCATAGAACGCTTTGCGGAAGGAGCCCTCCACAAATCCGGCGGGATCATGGGTATCCGTACCCACGCTCAGGTCTATCTGGGTTTCGTCCTCCAGAAGGACATGGCCGTATTCGTGCAGAATGGTATAGGTGAGCTTGCTCCAATCCCTGGGAGCGCCGTTTTCATCGAAAACATCGTAGTAGTCGATGTTGATGGAAAAGCGGGTGTTGTCCGCGGCGCCCTCCCCATCCCGGATGGGGGTGGTATAGGCCAGGATATTGCTGTATCCGTCGCTGAACAGGTTGAATTCCGCGATTTTCTGCCGGGCCTGGGCAGGCAGCACCGCGCACAGATACGCCCAGACCTGGGCATCCTTTTCATCCTGAATGCGGGCTTCGCCCTTTTCCACCGGGTAGCAGGCGCGTACATTGCTGATGCCCACGGAATAATTGCTGACCGTGACGGTGCTGGGATTGCCCAGGCGCAGAGAAATGTATTTACTGTAGATTTCATCTGCCCAGCCCTTGGTGGTAATCCCGTCCTCGCCCGTTTGCGTGCTGTTCGGCTGGCCGTACATGGCATGGATCAGGCTCTGAACCGCCTCCGGGGTATATCCCGTTTCCTCCGGACGGATTTCGATGCTTTCCAGGAAGCCGTTGCGGTAGGAATAGTAGGTGTTCATGGGTGTTTCTCCGCCAAACCACCGCATGGCGTAGCGGTAGGTATCATATACATCCGTCCAGCCGGTGCCCTTGACCTCCCGCTGGCCGCAGAACTCCCCTGCCGCGCCGATGTAGGCCTCGGTGTCGGAAAGGGAACTGCTGAAATAAATCACATTCTGCCGGGTCTGACGGTAGGTGTAGCCGTCCGCCTGTTCCCGGGCGAGCTGCCGGTAGGACGCCGTATCCGGCGACATGATCTCCTTTGCGGCGGCAGTGACCATGCTGACGGCCGCCTCCAGCGCCTCAAGGTCTATCTCACCGGCGGTGTCCGCCATGCTGTGGTACAGATACCCCCGGCCATTCTGCATGACCAGAACGGCGGGGATCCCCGCAAGCTGGAAGGAGGCGTGATCGCTGGCAGTCTCGGCCCCCGGCATGGCACCTTCATTTTTTTGCAGGAGCAGGTCGCAGAGCCAATTGGCGCTGCCGTCCATGGTGCTGACAACCAGGCCGCTGCTTCCCAGGCCGCCCAGCATATCCAGCTGAATATCGCCGATCATCCGCGCCCGCTCCGATTCCGCCAGCGCCTGCGTGTAGGCGCGGGAGCCGTTCTTGCCGTTTTCCTCGTCGGTAAAGCTGATGAATCGCAGCTCGGTATCCGTCGGAACATCCTTCAGCGCTTCCGCGGCGGCCAGCAGCGCCGTGACGCCGGAGGCATTGTCGTTGGCGCCGTAGGCGGAAGGATCGCTGTCGTGATGGGCGGAAAGGACCAGAATGTCCGCATCCTCCCCGGCGGCAGGCCGCGCCGCGATCACGTTTGTCCCTGTCGCGCCCGCCTCGTTTGTGAAGCTTTGCAGGGTCACGGAATACCCCATCTGCTGGAAGCGCTTCTGGATGTATTGCGCCGCTTCCGCCTCCGGGGCAGAGCCAATGGGCCGGGGCTCCGAGGACAGGGCCTCCAAATCCGCCGCCATCTGTGAAGCCGAGCCGGGGGCGTCAACCCTGATGACCCGGAAGTGCTGCTCGCCATGCTCCGCGGCCGCAACCGTTCCGCCGGGGAAAATAATGGTCAGATAGCCCTCCTGGTCTATTTCAAACCGCGTCTGCTCCCCAATGGCCGCGTAGTCCTCAAGGGGAGCCTGCTCCACAATGGGAAAGTAGCGGATTTCCGGGTTCTTCTCCATCCGGTTTTCCATCTGCATGGTGATGGTTTCCGTCAGAAACCGCGCATAGTCCTCCCCCAGCAGGGCTTCCAGCGTCTGAGGCGCTTCCGTTTGGGAGGCAGGGGGTTCGCCCCATGCTCCAAAGAAAATGGAGCTCAGCAGCACAATCAGGGTCATTCCCGCAAAAACCTTTTTCATCATATTCCTTTTCCTTTCCCAGCGTCATCGCGCCGCTGTGTTTGTTGATATTTCACCCGGGAATTTTACTTCTCCGGGATTTCGTCTGTTTTTCCGCTGGCGACATACAGCCCCGTTTCACCGCCATATTTCGCCTCCAGCGCTTCCCGTGCCGCCTCGGCTTCCTCCCGGGTGTCAAACTGGCCGATGGTGATGATGTATTCTCCCTGCCGGGTCTGAAGCTGGGTTGCCCCCTCCGCCCGGAACCGCTCGCACATCAGCCCCAGCGCCTCCCCATAGGGGACGGCTTCCGAGCGCAGATAGTATACCGTCCGTTCCGGCTGCGCCTCGGCATAGAAGCGCAGCGAGAGGGAGGCGGGGTTGGCAAATTCCGTGACTTCATAGGCATAGCCGCTGTTCAGGACGATCACAAAGCCAAACATGGAATCATCGCCGATCATCGGCCGGTACACATCCCGAACCGCCTCCGTTGCCAGCAGGCTCTCCCGAATCGCCTGGTAGTCAATTTGGCGGACGCCATGCAGGGTCAGGACAATTCGGCTGGGCGCCAGCAGATGGGTTACAGAATACACCGGCACGGCATCCAGCTCCTGAGACCGGCTTTCAAAATGGAACCGCACGGTTTCTCCCTCTGCCCGGGCATTGGCATGGGCGCCGTCTGTGCGCTCTCCGCCTGTGCCGATGTGCAGCACCCGCACCACCGATCCGATCACCGGAAGCTGGGAGGCGTAGGCATAGATCGGCGTGATGTTGGAGCCGAGGAAGAGGATGCAGAAGACGGCTGCCGCGCTGACGATCCATCGGCGCAGCCGGACCAGCCGTTTCTCCCGGTCCGCTCTGTGGATGGCCTCCCCAATCACCTGCTCCAGCTGGGCGGGAATGGGAATGTTGTCGTATTGTTCTTTCCCGATATTCATATCCTTCACCTCCTCAGTTCAGCGCCTGACGCATTTTGCCCAGCGCGCGGTAAAGCCTGGACTTGACGGTGGATTCCGGTTCCTGTAGAATCTGAGAAATTTCGAGGAAGGAATGCTCCTCAAAATACCGAAGTGTGACGCAGGCACGGTCTTTTTCCGGCAAAATATCCATGGCATGAAATAAATCCAGGGAATCCTCCGGCTTCAGGCTGGGTTCCGGCGCGGGAATCATATCCAGCGCGTCCTCCTCCAGACTGACAGCATGTGACGTCTTGCGCAGATAATCGGCGGCGGTATTGATGACAATCCGGGTCATCCAGGTATCAAAGTATTCCGGCCTTTTCAGCGTGTGCAGGGACTTTAGCCCCTTGTATGTAGCCTCGCTCACAATGTCCAGCGCATCGTGCTGATTTTTCACATAGGAATAGGCAATGCGATAGAATTTTTCCTTTCGGGCAAGCACCTCTTGGGCAAAACACTCTTTATTCATGTTGATAGCTCCTGTCAATTGGACTGCGTGTAATCCTTTGCTCAGATTGTATCACATCCTTACACCTATTAGACGGATGAATTGCGGCAATCGACGCGTCAATCGTAAAAAAATTTGAGAAGGCCCCACAGCGGAGGAAATTGTCTCCAACCGAAGGCATCCTGTCAGAAACCGGCGCTGTTCACCGATAAGCGCGAAAAAAAGCCCGGAAGGGGCGTAATGCCTGCTTCCGGGCAATGTTTGACGTTACGGTGGGGGATTTCCCCAATTGGAAAGCTGCCTCAGCTTTCTTCCTCAAATCCATCCGTGAGGGAGGTGGCGGAGGCCTCTCCGATCTCCCGGCCCTCCATCAGGTTGGCGAACTGCTCGCCGGTGATGGACTCATGCTCCAGCAGGTAGTCCGCCAGGGCGTTCAGCTTCCCGCCGTCCTCGGAGAGGATTTTCTTGCAGTGGGCGTAGGCCCGGTCGATGAGGGACTTCACCTCCCGGTCGATGGCGCCCGCCACCTCCTCGGAGTAGCTCTTGGTGGTCTGGTAGTCCCGGCCGATGAAGACCTCGCCGCCGTCCAGATAGCTGATGGTGCCGATCTTCTCGCTCATGCCGTAGCGGGCCACCATGTCCTTGGCCAGGGAGGTCGCCCGCTCAATATCGTTGGAGGCGCCCACGGAGATGTCCCCCAGGAACAAATCCTCTGCCACCCGGCCGCCCAGCAGGCCCACGATCTGCTCGTACATCTCGTTTCTGGTCAGGTTGGAGGAGTCGTCCTTGGGCAGATACCAGGTGGCGCCCAGGCTTCTGCCCCGGGGAATGATGGAGATGTGGCGCACCGGGTCATGGGTGGGCAGGTGGTACATGGCCACGGCATGGCCCGCCTCGTGGATGGCGGTGGTCTTCAAATCCCGGCGGGAGGCCACATGGCTCTTCTTGGCGGGGCCGGCCAGAATTTTCATCATGGCCTCGTCCACATCCTCCATGGTGAAGGCGGGCCGGTTGTTCCGCACCGCCAGAATGGCGGCCTCGTTCAAGAGGTTGCGCAGGTCCGCCCCGGTGAATCCGGCGGTGGAGCGGGCGATGGTCCTCAGGTTCACGGATTCATCCAGCCGCTTGCCTTTGGCGTGGACCTTCAGAATTTCCTCCCGACCCTTCACGTCCGGGCGGTTCACCTGAATCTGCCGGTCGAACCGGCCGGGCCGCAGCAGGGCGGGGTCCAGAATGTCCGGCCGGTTGGTGGCCGCCAGGACGATAACCCCCTCGGTGCGGCCGAAGCCGTCCATCTCCACCAGCAGCTGGTTCAAGGTCTGTTCCTTTTCGTCGTGGCCGCCGCCCAGACCGCTGCCCCGCTTGCGGCCCACGGCGTCGATTTCGTCAATGAAGACAATGGCGGGAGCCAGCTTCTTGGCCTGGTCAAACAGGTCCCGCACCCGGCTTGCGCCAACGCCCACGTACATCTCCACAAAATCGGAGCCGGAGATGGACAGAAACTGCACCCCGGCCTCCCCGGCGGTGGCCCGGGCCAGCAATGTCTTGCCGGTGCCCGGAGGGCCCACCAGCAGCAGCCCGTGGGGGATTTTGGCGCCCATTTCGGTGTACTTCTCCGGGGAGCGGAGGAAGTCCACCACCTCTTGCAGCTCCTCTTTCTCCTCGTCCGCCCCGGCCACGTCCTGGAATGTGAGCTTCTGCCCCTCGGGCACACCCTGCACCGTCCGGGCCTTGCCAAACTGGGAGGCAGGATTGCCGCCCCCGTTGAGCCGGCTCACCAGCAGGAACCAGGCCAGCAGCAGCACCCCGCCGGCCACCAGCAGGGGAAGGATGAAGTCATAGGGGGTGTAGCGCTTGTCCGCCACGAAATCATAGGCTTCCAGCACACCGGAGGCCGTCTGCTCGTCGAACAGGGGCTGCATCTGCTCCCGGAAGATCTCCGGGTCCGCCAGACCGGAGCGGAGGGCGGTTTTTCCGTCGTAGGGCTGCCGCAGCAGCAGGGTGATTTCATTCCCCTTCACCAGGAACTGGGACACCTGCTCCCGCTGGAACAGCTTCACCAGATTGGAATAGGCGATGGTGTTGCTCTTCTGGCCGAAGTTTCCCATGGCCCAGCTGAGCACCAGCACCAGCCCCAGCAGATAGATCAGCGGGAAAAAATTTTTGCGTTGGTTCTTCAATGACGTATCTCCTTATTTTTCGTAAACTTCGCTTTTCAGAATGCCCACATAGGGCAGGTTTCGATACTGCTCGTTGTAGTCCAGGCCATAGCCCACCACAAAGGCGTTGGGCACCGTAAAGCCCACATAATCCGGCTTCAGGGTGATGCCGGGCTTCCGGCGCTCCGGCTTATCCAGCAGGGTGCAGATTTTCAAGGACGCGGGGCCCTTGGACATGAGATGCCGGTATGTAAAGTCCAGGGAGCTGCCGGTGTCGTAGATGTCCTCCAGAATCAGCACGTGCCGGCCCCGGATGTCCACACCCACGTCCCGCTTGACGATCATCTCTCCGGTGGAGCTCGTACCCTGGTAGGAGGACAGCCACATGAAGTCCATCTGGCAGGGCACCTTGATTTGGCGGACCATGTCCGCGTAGAAAATCACCACGCCCTTTAAGACGCCCACAATCACGGGATTCTTCCCCGCGTATTCCCGGGTCAGAACCTCTCCCAGCTCCCGGATTCTGCTTTGAATCTGCTCCTCGGTGATGAGAACCTGCTGCATGTCCTTGTCCATTTTTCTCTTTCCTCCCGCAGTTTTTTTAAGATATAAGATACGAGATATAGGATATGAGATAGGGAATATCTTATATCTCGCCTGTGCGCTCCACCAGAATATAACAATTGGGCGTTTCCGACAGGCGGGCCAGATTGGGCCCCAGCTGCCCTGCCCAGATTACCCCGGCCGTGTCCGCCAGGATGGGAATCCGGCCTCTTTCATGGGCGCTGATCTTCCGGTCGATCATCAGCTTTTTGATGCTTTTGGTGCCCCCCGACAGCCGGATTTCGTCTCCCGGCGCCCGGCTCCGGACGCATAGCGCCCCTGTGACATTCACCCCGAAGCCCCCGTTGGGCAGCTCTGAGCAGCTGACCCGGATGCCCCACTGGGGCAGCTCCACTGTCCCGGGAACCGGAATTGACCCTTTCTCCGGGGCCGCTTCCGCATCCAGGGCCCGCAGCCGGTCGTAGTCCCGGGCGATGACCACTCCACCGGGGAAATCCATCCGGGCGGAGGGCTTTGGGGAAAACAGCAGCTCCCGGGCGGCGCGGATATGGGCCTGTTCCGGCTCCGGGACGCCGTTCTGCTTCAAAAATCTTGCCAGATACCGGCTTTGCAGCGCCGGGGGCAGCTGCCGCAGCCTGGACACCGGAGGCAGCTCCGGCTCCAGCTGGGACTGCAAATACGCTTCGTCCTGCCGCAGCTCCCGGGCCATGGCGGACAGCGCCAGACTCACGCTGGGATTTTCCGCCCGCAGCAGGGGCATCACGCCATGGCGGACGCGGTTGCGCAGAAACGCGTCGGAGGCGTTGGAGCTGTCCTCCCGGTGGGGCAGGTGGTATTCCTCCAGAAAGGCCTCCACCTCCTGCCGCTGTATATCCAGCATGGGGCGGATGATCCGCCCGTTCACCGGGGCGATGCCCCCCAGCCCCTGCAGCCCCGTGCCCCGGAGCAGGTGCAGTATCACCGTCTCGGCGTTGTCGTCGGCGGTGTGGGCGGTGGCGATTTTCCCGGGCAGGCTGCGCAGAAACGCGTACCTGGCCTCCCGGGCGGCGGCCTCCAGGCCCTTCTTCCCGGACCGAACCGGGGCGCCGCCCACCGTCAGGGGGATGCCGTATCCGGCGCAAAAGGAGCGAACAAAGGCCTCGTCTTCGTCGGACTCCGCCCCCCGGAGGTGGTGGTTAAAGTGGGCGGCGGAGAGCTCCACATTCAATTTTTCCCGGAGCAGATACATTCCAAACAGCAGCGCCACCGAATCCGCTCCTCCGGAGACGGCGCAGACCACCCGGTCCCCGGGCTGAACCAGGCCGCTTCTCAGAGCGGCGGAGAGCTTATTCAGCATGCTTCCACTCCCGGTCGGTGAACTGCTGGTATTGGGGCATCCATTGCAGCTTCACCGTCCCCGTCTCACCGTGGCGGTTTTTGGAGACGATGCACTCGGCATAGCCCTTGTCCTCGGTGTTGGGGTTGTAGTATTCGTCCCGGTACAGGAACATAATCACGTCGGCGTCCTGCTCGATGGCGCCGGATTCCCGCAGGTCGGACATAATGGGCCGCTTGTCCGTCCGGCTCTCCACCGCGCGGGACAGCTGGCTCAGGCAGATCACCGGCACATTCAGCTCCTTGGCCATGATCTTCAGGGCCCGGGAGATTTCACCCACCACGGTGACGCGGTTTTCGCTGTTCTTGCCGTAGCCGGAGCCGGTCATCAGCTGCAAATAGTCGATGATGACCAGGCCCAGATTGTCCAGCCTCCGGCATTTGGCGTTGATCTCCGCCACGGTGATGGAGGGATTGTCGTCGATGCGGATGTCCGTCTGACTCAGGGCGGCGGAGCCCAGGCAGAGCTTGCCCCACTCCTCCTCCGACAGCTTGCCGGTGGCCATTTTCTGGCTGTCCACCATGCTCTGGGTGGACAGCAGGCGCATGGCCAGCTGCTCCCGGGACATTTCCAGGTTGAAGATGGCCACAGTCGTGCCGTACTCCTTGGCCACGTTCATTCCCAGGTTCAGCGAAAAAGCGGATTTGCCCATGGCGGGCCGGGCGGCGATCAGAATCAGGTCGGACTTGTTCAGGCCGTTGATTTTGGTGTCCAGGTCCCGCAGACCTGTGGAGAGCCCCGGGATGGCGGAGTCGGACATGCTCAGCTCCGTCAGCCGGTCGAAGACCTTGTGCAGCGTGGTGCTGATGCGCTCCAGGCTGTCGCCCCGCTCGCCCTTGCGCAGGGCATAGATTTTCTTTTCGGCGGATTCCAGAATTTCCGAGGAGGAGCCCACCTGCTCGGAGACCATCTGGGAAATCTCGTCCGCCGCCTGGCCCAGCCCCCGGAGCATGGCCTTCTCCTGGACGATTCTGGCGTACCGGCCCACATTCACGGCGGTGGGGGTGATCTCCATGAGCTGGACGATGTAGTCCCGGGAGTTGTCGTGGTAGACGCCCAGCTCCTTCATCTTGTCCAGCACCGTCACCGGGTCGATGGTCTGGGAGAAATTGAACATGGTGTAGATGGTCTCAAAAATCTCCCGGTTTTGTTCCAGGTAGAAGTCCTCCGGCTTCACCGTGCCCACCACATCGGTGATGCAGCGGCTGTCAATCAGGATGGAGCCCAGCACTGCCTGCTCGGCCTCCAGAGAGTGGGGCACTTGCCGGGGGGTTAATTCCTCATCCATGGAGGCACACTCCTTTTTGTCGTATTTCGAAGCGCAGGCGGGCAGGGCTCGCTGCCAATTCGCACGGGGCTGGGAGGTAATCGTTCTTTCCCTAACCCACCCGGTAACGCTTTTGCGGTCATAAAGGTCCTACGAACTGCCTTTCTCACCGTAGGGGGCTATCAGCCTCCCGCCTCCGTATGGATTTTGAGCAATCCGTCGAATGGTATCAGGTGCCGGTTTCTGAGCGAAGGCTCCCCTTACACAGGGGAGCCTTTGGGTGCTCCCGCACCAGTGCATGGACTTGCAGGCTATCGCCTTGCTTATATTTCCTCGATTTTTACCGTCAGGGGGGCGGTGATTTCATAGCCCAGCTTGCAGGTGACGGTGTAGGTGCCCACGTTCTTGATGGGGTCGGCAATGACGATCTTCCGCTTGTCCAGGGTGATGCCCGCCTGATTTTTCAGGGAATCGGCGATTTCCTGGTTGGTGATGGAGCCGAAGAGCCGGCCCGCGCCGCCGCCCTTGGCCTTCACCACCACGGTCAGCTCCCGAAGGCGCTTGGCGGTGTCCATGGCCTCGGCCTTCTCCCGGGCGATCCGCTCCTGGGTGGCCTTGTCGTTCATGCGCATGGTGTTCACGGCGTCGGCAGTGGCCTCGATGGCCAGCTTCCGGGGCAGCATGAAATTCCGGGCGTAGCCGTCGGATACTTCGATCATCTGGCCCTTCTTGCCCTTGCCCTTCACATCCTGGGTTAAGATTACTTTCATATGAATTACTCCCCTTAGTTAAGATATAAGATATGAGATACGAGATATGAGATAGAAGGAAGATACGAGAGAGGAAAGATACAGAATATCTTGTATCTTATATCTCATATCTTCTATCTTCTTTCCTCCCTATTCCTCAAAGAACTTATCAATGGCCTCCACCAGGCGGGTGAGGGCCTCTTTGGAATCCACGTCCTTCAGCTGGGCCCCGGCGACCATGGCGTTGCCGCCGCCGCCCAGGGGCTCGAGCACCATCTGCACATTCACCTTGCCGATGCTCCTGGCGGAGATCATGATCTGGTCGCCGTCGGGGTAGAGGACGAAGGAGGCGGTGATGCCGGAGATGTTCAGCATATCGTCCGCCGCCTGGGCGGCCAGGGGACGGGTGGTGGTGTAGTCCAGGGCGGCCACGGCCAGCTCTCCCCGGTACAGCCGGGCGGACTTCACAATCTGGTATTTGGCCACGGTGTCCTGGAAATCGTTCTGCATCAAAAGCTTGATCTCCGTGGTGTCGGCGCCCATCCGGCGCAATGTGGCCGCCGCCTCGAAGGTGCGCTCACCGGTGCGGACGTTGAAGAACTTGGTGTCCATGCAGATGCCGGCCAGCAGCGCCTTGGCCTCGATGGGCAGCACGTCGGCGCTCTCCGCTCCGTAGGTAATCAGCTCTGTCACCAGCTCCGAGGTGGAGGAGGCGTAGGTCTCGTGGAGGTTTACCACCACGGGGTTGATATAGTCGGCGGCCCGGCGGTGGTGGTCCACCACGCAGACCTTGGCAATGGCCTCCAGCAGGGGCTTATATTCCACCTGGTCCGGCCGGTTGGTATCCACCACCACCAGGATGCTGCCGTTGTCGCAGGCCACCATGGCCTCCTGGCCGGAGAGAAAGACGCCGTCGTATTCCGGTACCTGCCGGACCTCCTCCAGCATCTTCTTCACGCTGTTCTTTTCCAGGTCCATGACGATGTTCGCCTGCCTGCCCTTCTTCCGGCACAGGCAGCAGATGCCCATGGCCGCGCCCAGGGAGTCCAGGTCGGCGTTGCTGTGGCCCATGACGAACACCCGGCTGCTCTGGCCGATGAGCTCCATCAGGGAGCTGGCCGTTACCCGGGAGCGGACCTTGCTGGAATAGTCCGCCTCGATGCTGCGGCCGCCGAAGAAGGTGAAGTTCACCCGGTCCTTGATCACCGCCTGGTCGCCGCCCCGGCTCAGGGCCATTTCCAGGCCCAGGGCGGCGAAATTGTAGCCCTCTTCAAAGCAGCTGCCGTCCACACCCAGTCCGATGGATACGGAGGCGGCCAGCCCCGTGGGACTGACAATCTGGTGCACATCCTCCAGCAGGGAGAATTTGTGGCTGACGGCATCCTCCAAATCCCGCTTTTCAAACACGAAGAGGAACCGGTTCTTTTCCAGCCGCCGCAGCAGGCCGTGGTAGGGCTCGGTCCAGTGGGTGATGGCGTCGTTGAGCTTGGCGTTCAGGGTGGAGATGGCGCCCTCGGTGAGGTTGCGGGTCAGCTCCTCGTAATTGTCCACCATGATGATGGCCACCACCGGCCGGGAGCGGATATACTCATCGCGCACCTGGTAGAGCTCCGTCAGGTCGTTCAGGTAGATGACCCCCACCAGGGGCGGGCCGTTCTTCTCCTTCACCGCCGTGCCGAAGAGCCGGTAGCGGCGGCCGTTCAGCTCCAGGTCCCGGGGGCATTCGGTCTTGCCGCTGGAGAGCCACTCGGTGCTGGCGCCGGGCAAGACATCCTCCAGCTGGCAGTTGGCGGAGGAAACGTTCCGCCCCGTCAGCTCGGCAAATTTTCCGTTGCACCACACCACGCTCTGATCCCCCAGCTGCACCAGCACCGCCGGGAAGGGGCTTGCGCCCTGGCCGGAGTTTTCCAGGGTATCGGTGGAGCGCTGCAAATACTGGCGGATTCGCCGGTCGCTGACGCGCTGATGGGACAGATGGATGAAGAATGCCGCCCCGATGGCCACCAGCTCCGCCGCGCCCAGCAGATACTGCCCGGTGATGAAGGTTCCCAGGCAGAAGGCCGCCATCATGGCGAAGTACATGCCCCGGGACGGCCGGAACAGCCGTTTCAGCTTTTTATCCACTGCTTGTGCCTCCCTTCTGCGGCGGTGCCGCATTTTGCTGACAATGATGGAATTCACCGGGGCTGATTCCGCGGCCCAGGCGATTTTTCCAGAGGTTTCTCCATTATAGCAAATTCTCCCTCCTGATTCAAGAGCTATTCCATGGGAATTCACCAGTTTTCCCGGCTGCAGAAAAATAATAGTATACTTTTACCCAAAACTGTGTTATACTACCTGTGACTGGTGCGGGTGGGCAGACCCGGCCTACCGGCGGGAGCGGGTGATCTCCCGGCAAAAAAGACTGGTATTTTGCAGGCGTTGGCGGTGAAGAAGGCGATTCAGGGCCTTCCTTCCCCGCCGCGGCTGCCTGCTTTTCATGCCCCCCGGCAGGGCCGGGAGCCAAACTCGCTTGAAGATGGTCTGTATTCGTTCCCCCCGAACTCAGCCCGGTAACGCTTTTGCCGATGAGTTTGCCGCCCCTACAGGATGCCTTTGGGTGATCCTCCACATATATCAACATTCAAACATTTTTAGATGGCCCTCTTTTTCAGGGTCCATCCATGTACATTACGAAAGGAGTTTTAATTTAACTTGGCAGAAAAACTGAAAATTATCCCTCTGGGCGGTCTGGATGAGATCGGCAAGAATATGACCGTCCTGGAATACGGCAAGGACATGATTATCGTGGACTGCGGCGTGGGCTTCCCCGACGAGGACATGTATGGCGTGGACCTGGTGATTCCTGATTTTTCCTACGTCATCGCCAATTCCCGCAAGCTCCGGGGCGTGTTCATCACCCACGGCCACGAAGACCATATTGGCTCCATCCCCTATCTGATGAAGGAGGTCGTCGCCCCCGTCCACGGCACCGCCATGACCAACGGCCTGATTAAGCTCAAGCTGGAGGAGCACCGGCTGGACGACAAGGTGAAGCTCATCACCCACAAGCCCGGCGACGTGGTGAAGGCCGGGTGCTTCAGCGTGGAATTCATCCATGTGAACCACTCCATTGCCGACGCCGTCTGCTTTGCCATCCGCACTCCCGTGGGCACTGTGGTGATGACCGGCGACTTCAAGATCGACCCCACCGCGGTGGGCGGCATGACCGACCTGGCCCGGCTGGGGCAGCTGGGCAACGAAGGGGTGCTGGCATTGCTGGCCGACTCCACCAACGTGGAGCGCCAGGGCTATACCCCCAGTGAAAACGTGGTGGCCGAGAGCCTGGACCGGCAGTTCAAGGGCTGCGACCAGCGCATCATCGTCACCACCTTCGCCTCCAACATGCACCGGATTCAGGCCGTGCTCACCACCGCCCAGCGCTATGGCCGGAAGGTGGCTGTCACCGGGCGGAGCATGGAGAATATGCTCAAGGTCGCCCAGGAGCTGGGATACCTGAATGTCAAGCCCGGCACCATTGTGGACATCGGCAACATCAAGAGCCTGCCCAAGAACAAGGTGGTCATCGTGTCCACCGGCTCCCAGGGCGAGAATATGTCCGCCCTCTACCGGATGGCCTTCTCCACCCACAAGCAGGTGGAAGTCACCTCCGGGGACCGGATCATCATCTCCGCCTCCGCCATTCCCGGCAACGAGAAGGCGATTTCCCGGATCATCAACGAGCTCTACCGCAAGGGGGCCGAGGTGGTGTATGAAAAGAGCGAGGGGCTCCACGTCTCCGGCCACGCCTGCCAGGAGGAGCTGAAAATCATCCACGCTCTGGTAAAGCCCCGGTTCTTCCTCCCCGTCCACGGGGAGCAGCGGCATCTGCAAATCCACAGCAAGCTGGCCCAGTCCATGGGCATGAGCCCCCGGAACATCCACATCGGGGAGCTGGGCACGGTGTTTGAATTCACCGCCAAGTCCTGCAAGGTGGCCCCCTCCGTCACCGCCGGCAAGGTGTTTGTGGACGGCACCGGCGTGGGAGATGTGGGCAGCGTGGTGCTCCGGGACCGGAAGCACCTGGCCCAGGACGGTATGCTGGTGGTGTGCGTGAATCTGTCCAGCCAGAATGGAGAGCTGATCTCCGGGCCGGACATCATCACCCGGGGCTTCATCTATGTGAAGGAGTCCGACGAGCTGATGGAGGAGCTGCGGCAGGTGGCCGTGGAGGCCATCGAGCGCTGCCAGCGCAAGCGTGTCCGGGATTGGAGCGCCATCAAGTCCGCCATCAAGAACGACCTCAGCGGCTACCTCTATAAAACCACCAAGCGCAACCCCATGATCCTGCCTGTTATCATGGAAATCTAAG
>CAZYWM010000043.1:0-3535 GCA_964651615.1 uncultured Oscillospiraceae bacterium
TTTATATTTTTTTCTGCAAATAAATCATATCTACCAGTTGAGTGCCTGCTTCATATATCGGGTGGTTATAATTATCTGTGAAGAAGTTTTTAATGCTATGCGAACGAATAAATCCACATTTCTCATAAAAAGGGATTGTCAACGGACTATCTCCTGTGCCAACTTGCAGTATAGAATACTTCCCTTTATATGCCGCAGCAACAAAGCCAATTAGCGCTTTACCGTAACCCTTCCCCTGATATTCCGGTTCAGTTGCAATATTTTTGATTTCAAGAACGCCTTTTCCCTCATCAGTCACGATACACTCGCATTTAATCCCATTATCGTCTAATACATACATGGTTCCCCTATCGATATATCGGTCTATCATGCTCTCTTGTTCATCAGCTAATAACAGCAAGGGAAGAAATTGTTTTTTATTCACTTTGATTTCTTTAATTTTCATATCAGCACACGCTCTCAAACTCCAATTTGATTTTACCATATTCGTCAGTTTGACGCCAATTATAAATTAAGAAAAAATTGCCGAAAATATTATTCATCAACACAAAAGGTAAAAGGGCCAGAGAAGCCGCTGCCTTGACATTCCGCTGCTTCTTTGCTATAATGATGGGCAAGGGAGACGGTCAGCCGTGGGCTAGACGGTTGGCGGTCAATCCTGAACAAGTTTACAGCTTGAGAAATTGCCGCTTTCTGCTAGTGACGGAGGGCGGTTATTTCTTTAGGCTGTTCCCCAAAGTGATGGCCGCAATAACAAGCATAAGTAATGCGATTGTTTCTGTTATGCTCATCGGCTTCACTTCCTTCTGATGCTTGGAGGATTGGCCCCGTCTCTCTTGTTTGCCTATATGATAACGCAGCGGATGGGCATTCGTCAAGTCTTCCCTTTTTTCGACACGTTAATCGCCCCCTCCGAGTTGGAGGGGGCGGAAATTGTTTGTTCAGGCTTCTTTCTCAGGAGTGCTTTGTTTTCTTCCCGAAGACAATCCACCCGATCAGGGCTAAGAAGGCGGCGGCCACGATGAGCCAGGGAATCAGATACCCCCGGCCCTTCCCGGTGAACATATCCCAGTAGCCCTTCAGGTAGATCACCACCACAATAACGGGAAGTCCCCAGGTCATGTAGCCGCGCAGCCATTTGGGGAAGTGCAGACCCTTGCCGGTGTCCGCCTCTGCCAGGAAATTGTCCCAGCCCCAGCCCCGGCGGCTGACGCAGAAGGACAGATACACCAAGGATCCCAGGGGCAGCAGGTTGTTGGAGACCAGGAAGTCCTCCAGGTCCAGAACTCCGGAACCGGGGCCCAGGGGCTGGAAGCCGGAGAGAACGTTGAAGCCCAGCACACAGGGGACGCTCAGCAGGGTGATGGCGATCAGGTTCACAATCACCGCCTTTTTCCGGCTCCACTTCCACAAGTCCATGGAGCAGGCCAGAATGTTCTCAAACACGGCGATCACCGTGGAGATGGCGGCGAAGGACATGAACAGGAAGAACAGCGTGCCCCAGATCCGGCCCCCGGCCATCTGATTGAACACATTGGGCAGGGTGATAAAAATCAGAGAGGGGCCCGCGTCCGGCTCAATGCCGAAGCTGAAGCAGGCGGGAATGATGATCAGGCCAGCCATCAGCGCCACGAAGGTGTCCAGAATGGTGACGCTGAGAGCATCCCCGGACAGCGAGGCGCTTTTCTCCTTGTAGCTGCCAAAGATGGCCATTGCTCCGATGCCCAGGCTCAGGGTGAAGAAGGCCTGGCTCATGGCGGCAAAGATCACATTGCCCACGCCCTGCTCTGCCATGGCTCCGAAATCGGGGATCAGGTAGAATTTGACGCCCTCCATGGCCCCCGGGAGGGTCAGGGAGTGGACGGCCAGCACCACAATCAGCGCCAGCATACCCGTCATCATCACCTTGGTGATCCGCTCCACGCCCTTCACCACCCCCAGGGCGCAGATGCCGAAGGAGAGCACCGTGGCCAGCACGGCCCAGAAGAGCATCCGCAGGGGATCGCCGGTGAGCTCGCCGAACTGGGCGGCCACCTGGCTGGTGGTCAGGGGGACGGAGAAGTCTCCCACGAGACATTTCCAGAAATAGCACATCATCCACCCGGCCACGGTGGTGTAGAACATCATCAGCAGCACATTGCCCAGCATTCCCAGCACGCCGTAGCGGTGGAACTGGCTGCCCTCCGGCTCCAGAATCTGGAAGGAGGCGGCGCAGCTTCTCCGGCTGCTCCGGCCCACGGCGAATTCACACACCAGAATGGGGAACCCCAGAATGGCCAGAAACAGCAGATAGATGAGGATAAAGGCGGCGCCGCCGAATTTGCCGCAGATGTAGGGGAATTTCCAGACATTTCCGATTCCCACGGCGCACCCGGCGGATACCAGAATGAATCCCAGCCGGGAGCTGAAGGTTTCCCGTGTTTGCATAAGCTCCACTCCTTATGAAATGACTTCCTGATTCTTGGGGTAGGCGTTGAGTACCCTGCAGCCGTCGGACGTGACGCAGACCAGGTCCTCAATCCGGATGCCCACCCGGCCGGGGATGTAGATGCCCGGCTCAATGGAGAAGCACATGCCCTCCTGTACGATCACCTCGTCGGTGGCGGAGACGTCAAAGGGCTCGTGAACCTCCATGCCGATGCCGTGGCCCAGCCGGTGGATGAAATACGCTCCGTAGCCCGCCTCCTCAATGATCTGCCGGGCGGCCCGGTCGATTTGGGAGAAGGGAATGCCCGGCTTCACGGCGGCAATGCCCGCCAGGTTGGCCCGGAGTACGGTGTTGTAGATTTCCTGCTCGATGTTTTCCCCCACGAAGAAGGTGCGGGTCATGTCGCTGCAAAAGCCGTCCACAACGCAGCCCATGTCCACCACCACGGCCTCGCCCTCTTTCAGCTTCCGGTCGCCGGGGATGCCGTGGGGGTCGGCGGCGTGGTCGCCGTAGGCCACGATGGTGTCGAAGGAATTGCCCTGGGACACCTGACGGAACAGCGCGTCGATCTCATCCCGGAGCTGGGCTTCGGATTTGCCCACCTGGATGAGCTTTGCCACCTGGGCCATGACGGTGTCGTTGACCTGGGAGGCCCGGAGCATCTTCTCCTGCTCGTGCTCAGTTTTGATGGCCTTCACCTCGTCCATCACCGTGCCCACCACCAGCTTCAGCGTCGGGGCCTTCGCCTGCAAGGCCAGCAGGAACCGGGCGGGGAAATTCTTGTCCACGGCCACGGTGCCGGTGAGCTCCCGGGAGAGCAGCTCCACGCCGTCCTGGGCATCGGAGAACCAGGTTACTTCCTGATCTCCGGCGTAGGGGAAAAGAATGTTGAGAAACAGCCGGGTCTGACCGGTTTTCTTCACCACCAGGGCCAGCAGCCGCTCCCCGGGGGCAAACTGGGTCCCGGTGAAATAGCGGATGGCATTGGGGTCGGACACCAGGGCGGCGTCCAGATTCTGCTGATTCAGCCTGTCAACCAGGCGGGAAATGGATTCCATGGTCATTACTCCTCCATTGTTAAGATATGAGATATAAGATACGAGATAT
>CAZYWM010000043.1:3635-16390 GCA_964651615.1 uncultured Oscillospiraceae bacterium
GAGATATAAGATACGAGATATGGGATACGAGATATAAGATAATACCGTCCTGGGCTATCTCATATCTTGTATCTCCTATCTAATATCTTTCTGTTAGCGCGGCGATTTTGGGAAGCTCCTGGCAGTTTTCCGGCAGGGGGGAAGTAAGGGCCGGGGACTGAGGGGTTCGAACGTAGAAGCTGTCCAGCCCGGCTTTTGCGGCGCCCCAGCAGTCGCACTGGTCATCGTTGCCCACCATCACCGTCTCGGCGGGGTCCAGGTGATACCGCTCCATCAGCATGTGGAAGAAAGCCGGGTCCGGCTTTTTCCGGCCCGCCTCGCTGGACAGGAGCACCCCGTCCAGCCGGGTGTCCAGCCCCAGCAGCACCAGCTCCGGCCGGGTGAACAGGGCCTGGGCGTTGGACAGCAGATATACGTTCTTCCCCTGCCGGTGCAGGCATTCCAGCATCCCCGGCACCCCGGGGAAGAGCTTTAAGCGCCGGATGGACAGCAGCCGGAAGGCTCGGGCGAAGTCCGCCACCCCTCGCTCGTCCACGCTGACACCGGTATCCTCAAAAAAGCCTCGGAAAATGGGCGCCAGGTCCACCTCCGGTTCTGCCTCCGGGGGAAGCTGACTGCGCAGCAGCGCCTCCTGCCTGGCGATTTCCGACTCATATTTCTCTTTCAGCAGGGCGGGGGAGATGTCTACCCCCTGCATCCCCAGCAGGCGGCTCACAGAGCGCCAGAAGGCGGGGGAGGATTCATTGGTGTGGATGTCCGCCAGAGTGCCGTAGAGGTCGAATAAGTAGTTTTTGTAGGTTTTCATGTTTCCTCCGTTCCATGGTAATTCATCAGCTCCAGGAAGCAGTTCCGCCGGGTCAGGGCGGCGGCGCATTTGGGGCACAGATAGTCCTGGCGCAGCAGGGCCTCTGGGGCGGTTCCGTCGCCGCAGCGGCAGCAGGCGGGGATGGAAGTAATCTTCTTTTCCATGATGTAGAAGGTGGAGCCGCCGGAGAGGACATTCTCCCGGGTGAAATAGTCCACCTTGTGGCCGTCCAGTCTGCCATAGTTGTAGATATTGGAGTCCCGAACCTGGAAGGTGTCGGTGTCCGGGTAGTATTTTTGCAGCAGCAGATAGTGACCGCCGCTGGTGAAGTGGCCCTGATGCTGAAGACTGACCACCATCTGGCCGTTTTCCAGGGCGGCGATCACCTCTTCGATCTTTGAGGTGGTCTTGTTCAGCTGGAAGCCCATCTCGGCGGGGCAGTAGCGGAATAGCTCGCCCCGGGTGCCGCTTTCGTCATGGTAGGTGGGATACTTGGCGGCCAGCATGTGGGGGGTCTGAATGGAGTCGGTCATGTAGGTGCAGAGCATGGCGAAGGTGGTGATGCCGCAGCCGCCCCGGCCCACATAGGACCCGCCATAGGGAGAGTACATGTAATCCTGCTGAAAATAGACAATGGCCTCCGGGAAGCGTTCATGGGCGATGTCCGGATAGAGAACATCCACCGGGGCCACGGTGGGCTGAGCAGTCTGCGCCCAGAGCTCCACGGCGCTGTAGTCCACATCGCAGGATTCTTTTTCCAGGCGCTTTTCCCACTTCTCCAGCTCCTTGTGTTCCGTCAGTGCCTGCTGGGCGGCTGCCCGGGCGGCGGAATTGGAGCCGCAGAAGAAGACAATGTGACAGCCAAGCCTGGAGCGGAGAATTTCCACGTCCTCTGCCTGGCGGCTGGGGTCAAAGCACCATTCATCCAGAGGCTCCACCAGCTGGCCGGGGCGGATGTTCTGATACAAGCCGCCGTTTGCCCGGGAGCCGGGGTCCTGGGACTGCTTGGCGGCCAGCCGGGAGAAATTGTACTCCCGGCCCAGGGTGTTCAGGTAATCCCAGTTCCAGCTTTGCAGGATGCTCTCAGCCTCCTCTTCACAGGCCTTCCACTGGGCGTCGGTGGCGGTGACGGTGCCGTCGGCGGCCACGGTTGCCCCCTCGGGAATGAGGAGCACATGGCGCACGTCCACGGTGTTCTGCTCCTTGCCGGGAAGCTCCAGGGCGTGCTTCTTTACGTAATCGTCCACCTCTTTCTCGGCGACGGCCACATCATAGCTCTCCTCGGTGAAGAACATGTAGGCGGTGTTGTACCGGATGGCGGCGGCGGTGAGACGTTCGGGGTCCAGGACGCCGCCGAAGGCGGACTCCACGCAGTCGGCCAGACTGGCGTAGCCCTGGTCCTGGGCCAGGCGCTCCAGCTGCTGCCCCAGGGTGTTCAGGTAGGCCTGGTGCATGGCGTTGGGCCAGTAGCAGGACTGATCGCTGTAGAGAAAATTGTTGACAGGCAGATCATCGGCCACGTATTTACCATGGAGGTCGTCGGTCTCGTTGGGCTTGAAGGCCTCCTCCTGGATGGGCCGGGGCTCCCGGGCGGCCAGGAGCAGCATGGTCTCCACCTGCCAGTCGGTGATGGCCCGGCGCAGGAAGTAGTGCTGCCAGGAAAGGCTCTCATCCAGAGGGCATACCTGATTTTCCAGAGGCTGGGAGTAGTCCGGATTTTCTGACGCTTCTTCCAGCTGATAGGAGCGGATGGCGTTCAGATAGTAAATCTGCAATTCGCTCCCGGTCAGGGTTTCCCCGGCGTAGGTGGCGACGGCCTTTTCCGGGGTAGCCTCGCTGGGAAGCCGGCTGTAGCTGGCCTGACAGAGCAGACTCTCGGAACGGCCATCGGCATGAACCACAGTGGGCGCCTCGGTGGGCTGGGGAAGGGTCTGAACCTGGGTGGGGGCAGGGGCTGCTACTGCCGGCAGGCTGGAAAAATGCAGGTACAGCGCCAGAATACCCCCAATCAGCAGCAGCGCGATGGCGGCGACGATGCAGACCAGGGCAGCAGCCGTGGAGCGGCGCTTGGAAGATGAATAAGCCATAGGAATGAATGACCTCACTTGTTATGTTATTGGGACAGGGTATCCAGCAGGGAGAGGAAGCTGTTCCTCCTGGCCAGGGCGGCAACGCATTTGTCGCAGGTGTAGTCCTGGGTCAGCAGGGCGGAGGGCACCGTTTGCCCGGTGCCGCAGCGCTCACAGGCGGGGATGGCGGTGATCTTGGGCTGCATGATATAATACATCATGCCCGCGTCGGCCACGATCCCCCGGCTGAACCGGTCAACCTGATGACCCTTGAGGTGGTTGTAATTGTAGATGTTGGAATCCCGCAGCTGAATGGTATCATCCTCGGGATAATAGCGCGTCAGCAGCAGGTAGTGGCCTTTAGAGGTGAAGTGCCCTTTGTATTGCAGGCTGATGGCCACCTGCCCGTTTTCCAGGGCGGCTACCACATCATTTATGTCGTAGGAAATCCTGTCCAGATAGAAGCCCATCTCCGTGGGGCCGTAGCGGAAAATGCTGCCGTCGGTGCTGTGGCTGGAATAGTCAAAATACTCTCCGGTGAATCTATCGGACATCATGGCGGGGGACTGGATGGTGTCGGTCATGTAGGTGGCCAGCATAGCGAAGGCGGTGATGCCGCAGCCGCTCAGGCCGATGCCCCGGTCGCCGAAGGGGTAATGGTGGTAGTCCTGCTGGAGATAGACGATGGCGTCGGGAAAACGCTCGTGGGCAATGTCGGGGTACAGGGTATCCGTCAGGCTCACGGATTGTCCGGCAGGGTCCACCCAGAGCTCCATGGCGCTGTAGTCCGGCGTCAGGGGGACTGCTTGGAGCCACGTGCGCCAGCTTTCCAGGGCCTTTGACGCCAGCGCCTCCCGGGCATCGGTGACGCCGGATTTTTGGGCCAGATACACAATGTGGCAGCCGTAGTCGCTGCGCAGTGTGGTGGTGTCGCCCACCTGGCGGTCGGAATCGAAGCACCAGCTGTCCAGCGGCTCCATCAGCGCGCCCCGGCGAAGCTTGGCGTACCGGCCACCGTCCAGCCGGGTGCCATCATCCTGGGAGTAGAGGTTGGCAACCCTGGCAAATTCGGTGTCCGCGTCCCGGCGGACGCAGCCGCTTTTCCACTCATCCAGAATCTCCTGGGCCCGCCGCTCCGTCTGGCTCCACTGCTCCTCGGTGGCCGTGACCTTTCCACTCTCGTCCACCGCGGCGCCCTGGGGAATCAGAAGAATGTGGCGGATGTCCACGACCGCCTCCCCATCCTGAGAATCGGACAGCCCGGGGGTATCCCAGCCGTAGCTCTCCTCGGTGAAGAGCATGTAGGCGGTGTTGTAGTCCTGGGCACAGCGCAAATAGTCCTGGGCATCCACACCCAGGGCCTGGGCCATGGCGGCAAGACTTTCATACCCCGCCTGGGCGGCCAGGGTATCCAGGGTCTGCTCCAGGGAGTCCAGATAGGCCTGGTGGAGCCGGTTGGGGGTGAAGCAATCCAAATCCTGGTAGAGGAAATGGTTCACCGGCAGCTCCGGGGCGATGTTTTTCTCGTGGAGGTTGTCGGTGTCGTCGGGCTTGAAGCCCTCCTCGGTGATGATCCGGGGCTGCTGCGCCTGCTCCAGGGCGGCCTGCTGCGTCTGCCAGCCCAGCACGGCGGCTTTCAGGAAATAGTGCTGCCAGGACAGGCCCTCTTCCAGGGGGCAGGGCTGGCAGTCCAGGGGACGGTCAAAATCCGGGGAAACCTCCTGGGAAGCGGCCTGAAAATCCCTGATCTGGGACAGGTACAGGATTTGCAGCGTCCCGGCCGTCAGCTTCCGGCTTCCGGCGGTTGCCACCACCGCGTCCGCGTTTCCGGCGCCGGGAGAAACGGTGTAGCTGGCCTTGCAGGTGACGAGGCGCTTGTCACCGGTGGGCGTCACCACCGGGGCTTCCGGAGACACGGTCGGTTCGACGGACGTGTCCGTCTCCGGCGGCGTCTGGGCTGTGGCCTCAGTGACCGCTTCCTGCCGGGCGGGGCGGCTCCCCAGGAGCAGCGCCGCGGCGGCCAGTACCAGAACCAGGGCCAAAACAGCCAAGCCCCATTTTTTCCGGGGCTTGGGGCTGCTGTATTTGCCCGCTTGCTTTCCCATATGCGTTTCCTCCTTTGCCGGTTATACTGCTCCCACGTATTCCTCCAGGCACAGCCCGGTGTCCTTCATGGCCATGGAGACCTTGGTGCCCACATAGCGGTAGTGCCAGTGCTCATAGGAGATGCCGGTGATGCTGCTCTTGTCCTCGGGATAGCGGAGGATGAAGCCGTACTCCCAGCAGTGCTCGTGGAGCCAGGTGGGGGTGACGGAGCATACAATGTCCATGGCAAGGCCGGTTTCGTGCTCGCTGTAGCCCGGCAGAGCCACGGTTTCCAGAGCCTTGTCGTAGGCCGCCTGATAGCTCAGGCCATCCTCCTGGTATTCCTGGGTCCGCTCCTCCAGAATCCGCTTCTGCTCGTCCTGGGTGCGGTAGCCGCAGTTGAGCCAGCATTCGATGCCGGTGGCCCGGCAGTCCAGAATCATCTGGCGCAGGTGCTCCTCGGCCACGGTGGCCACCCGGGCCCACTCCCCGTAGCGCACCAGTTTGGGCTGGCGGTTTTCGGGCATCCCGTAGCGGTAGTTCACCAGCAGGATATAGATGCCGTCGGGGGTGAAGAAGCAGGTCTCGCCGTCGATGACCGTGGGGGAGGTGACCATGGTGCCGTCCTCCCGGAAGTAATAGCTGTATTCATCTTCCGTCAGCCAGCCGGTGTGCATGGCTCCGTTGTCGTCAAAGAAGAATTTGTCCGAGCCGATCTGCTGCCAGCCGGTGGCCATCAGGCCGTCCTCGCCGAAGAAGTAGCGGCTTCCCTCCGACTCCACCAGTCCCCGGGCCATCAGGCGGGTGTCGGGGTCAAAATAATAGGTGCCCCCCTCGATGGTCTCAAAGCCGGTGATGGGGATGCCGTTCTCGTCCAGATAGTAGCGGCCCTGGGTATCCTCCAGCCAGCCGGTGACGACGGTGCCCACGTTTGAAAGGTAGCGGAGCATCCCGTCGATCTGCTGCCAGCCGGTGGCTATCAGGCCGTCGGCCAGGAAGTAGCGCTTCTCTCCGTCCACCAGCTCCCAGCCCTGGGCGGGAATTCCGGTGTCGTGGAAGTAGCGCATCTGGCCCTCGATTTCCTGCCAGCCGGTGCGCATCACGCCGTTGCCGCCGAAATAGTAGTGCTGGCCGTCGATCTCCTGCCAGCCTGTGACCATGGCGGAATTGTAGCCGAAATAATAGTGGTTTTCCCCGTCCTCCATCCAGCCGGAGATGGGGTTGCCGGTCTCATCCAAATAATAATAGTATCCGTTCTGCTGGACCCAGCCGCTGCGGTCCATGTGGGCGGTGTAGTACCAGAGAATTCCCAGGGCCGCCAGAATGGCCGCGGCAGCCAGGGAAAACACCAGCAGAAGGACACGGTTTTTTGACTTCATCCGATTCGCCTACTTTTGACTATATTCTGATCCATTTTAGCATATACCTGCCATAATTTCAAGCATCTAAGACAGGAGAAGATATTAAGATACGGGATATGAGATACAAGATAGTCTGAAAATTCTCGCCTTTGCAATTATCTTGTATCTCATATCTTATATCTTGTATCTTTCCTGCCCTCTGTCACATAGAATGTTCCGGGAGGTTTTGTCGTATGAATGCTGTTTTTGTTTACTTGATTACCTTCCGCTCCGTGACCTATGCCCAGCGGGGGGAGCGGGTGCTGAGCCGGGCGGGGGAGCGGTGCGCCTTGCAGCGGACGCCCCGATGGATGGAGGAACAGGGCTGCGGCTACAGTCTGCGGGTGCAGACCGGGAACATTGGGCGGGCGGTGTCACTGCTCCTCGGGGAGCAGCTGCCGGTGCGGAAGGTCTACCTCCGGAAAGAAAACGGAGATTTGGAGGAAGTGACCCTATGATCTATCTGGATTACGGCGCCACCTCCTTCCACAAGCCCCCCGGGGTCTTCCGGGCGGTGCAGCGGGCCATGAGCCAGTGCGCCAGCCCCGGCCGGGGCGGCTACCGGGCGGCGGAGGAGGCGGCCCGGACGGTGTATGCCTGCCGGGAGACGGCGGCGGAGCTCTTCGACTGCAAGCCGGAGCAGGTGGTGCTCACCTCCAACTGCACCCATGGACTGAACATCGCCATCCGGAGCCTGGTCAGGCCGGAGGCCAAAGTGGTGGTGTCCGGCTTTGAGCACAACGCGGTGATGCGGCCCCTGTATGCCCTGAACGCCAGAATCAGCGTGGCGGGGCGGCGGCTGTTTGACTGGGAGGACACCCTGGAGGAGTTCCGGCGGGCCCTCCGGGCGGGGGCGGACGCGGCGGTGTTTACCCATGTGTCCAATGTGTTCGGCTATGAGCTTCCGGTGGAGCAGATGGCAGAGCTCTGCGTTGGCGCGGGGGTGCCCTTCATTTTGGATGCGGCCCAGTCGGCGGGAACCCTGCCGGTGAAGCTGGGGGCTCTGGGGGCGGAATTTATCGCCATGCCCGGGCACAAGGGACTGCTGGGCCCCCAGGGAACGGGGCTGCTGCTGTGCGCCGGGCAGACCCTCCCCCTGCTCTACGGGGGAACGGGCAGCGAGTCCATCCGCCATGATATGCCGGACCTGCCCCCGGAGCGGCTGGAGGCGGGCACCATGAACGTCCCTGGGGCGGCGGGACTGACCCAGGGGATGAATTACGTCCGGCGCTACGGCAGGCAGATTCGGGAGGCGGAGCGCCGGCAGGGGGCCGCCTGTGCCCGGGGGCTGGAAAAACTGGGATTTCGGGTGTTCACCGGGCCCCACCAGGGGGGGACGGTGTCCTTCCAGACGGGTGGAGACTGCCAGGAGGCGGCGGAGCAGCTGGCCCAAATGGGCATTGCCGTCCGGGCGGGGCTCCACTGCGCCCCCCTGGCCCACGAGAGCGCCGGAACCCTGGAAACGGGGACGGTCCGGGTCAGCTTTGGCCCGGACGCCTCGCCGGAGCAGACCGCCGCCTTCCTCCGCGCCGCCGGAAGACTGACGCGTTAAGGGGGAAAGGAATTTGGCGGGCAGGTACGGATTACCCGTAGGGGCGGGTCTTGACCCGCCCGCACAGGAGATAGAAGATACGAGATAATTAGGAACGCAATGCCCGTAGTTAAGGCTATTAGCCTCCCGCCAGGTAATGGCTTTTGAGTGTTCCGGTGAATGGGGCCAGAAAATGGAAAATGACGCGGATTTGCCTGACTTGGTGCCGCTTTTAGGGATTGTTCCGCGCGGGAGGCTGATAGCCTCCCCTACAGTAAAAGGGCGGTGCGGTGGCGGGCCGGTCAAGACCGACCCCTACGGGCATCCCATTAAATTCCTAACTCCTAATTATCTTGCATCCCCTATCTCGTATCTTATATCTCACCTTATGGGCGGGTCAAGACCTGCTACCATAGGGGGCTACAGTGGGCGGGCGGTTCGTTCATGAAAATTTTATGCAGAATTTCTATTGCTATCAATTATGTTTTCCGCTATAATAGAAAAGATACTAGGTAACTATGCGCTGGCCGCGGAAAACGGATTTCGCCCCGGATTTCCCGGCCGCAGGAGATAAAGGATGAAGATCTCATGGAACTGATTCAAACGGTATTGCAGCAGCTGGGCAGAATGCAGTGGTCGGACTATCTGGACATTGCTCTGGTTGCTTTTTTGATCTACAAGCTGCTCCCCCTGGTCAAATCCCCCAGCACCATGCGGATTGCCGGGGCGGTGGCGGCCCTGGTGGTTCTTTCCGCCCTCACGGGGCTGCTGCATCTTTACACCATCAATTTCATTCTGAATCAGATGATGTCCGTGGGGCTGCTGGCGGTGGTGATCCTCTTCCAGCCGGAGCTGCGGCGGATGCTGGATCATCTGGGCAGCACCGTCCGGTTCCGGGGGCTCTTCTCTGGGAGCAGGCCCACCCAGACCATGGACAATGTGATCTCCCAGACCGTGGCCGCCTGCGAGGTGATGAGCCGGGAGCGGGTGGGCGCCCTGATTGTGTTTGCGAGGGAAGCACGGCTGGATGAGTATTTCAAGACCGGCAGCCAGATCGACGGCGTGGTGTCCGAGCAGCTGATTCGCAACATCTTCTTCCCCAAGGCTGCCCTTCACGACGGCGCCATGATCATCCGGGACGGTCGAGTGGCCGCCGCCGGATGCGTGCTGCCCCTGTCCGACAGCAGCCACCTCAGCGCCGACCTGGGCACCCGCCACCGGGCGGGTGTGGGCATGAGTGAGGCCTCCGACGCGGTGGTGGTCATCGTTTCCGAGGAGACCGGCACCATTTCCGTGGCGGTGGACGGAATGCTCAAGCGGCACCTGGCGCCCCAGACTCTGGAGCGGCTGCTGTACAACGAGCTCTGCGCCGACCAGGAGGAGGAAGAGGAAAACAAACTGACCCAGCGGCTGAAGCAGCGGCTGCGCAAGCTGGAAAGGAAGGACAGCCATGAAAAATAAACTGGCCGTAGCGGCCCTGTCCATTTTCATTGCCACGGCATTGTGGCTGTATGTGATTACCACGGTCAGCCCCGGCTCCAAGGAAACCTACTATAACATTCCCGTGGTGCTGGCCAATGAGAGCGTGCTGGCCGAGCGGGGGCTGATGATTACCGCCCAGTCCGCCTCCACTGCCACCCTGGTCCTCTCCGGCAACCGGACGGACCTGGCCAAGGTGGACCAGAGCAACATCACCCTGAAGGCGGACCTGTCCTCCATCTACGAGCCGGGGAATCAGATTCCCATCAGCTATACCCACTCCTTCCCCGGCAACGTGGCCAGCAACGCCTTCGTGATCGAGTCCAAATCCCCCAGCAGAATTTACTTAAAGGTGGAGCGTCGGGTTTCCAAATCCATTCCGGTGGAGGTCAAGTGGATTGGCTCCGTGCCGGAGGGCTTCATTTCCGACCGGGACAATATGCTCCTGGAATATCCCACCATCCAGATCACCGGCCCCCAGTCCGTGGCGGACCAGATTGAAAAGGCCGTCATCGACGTGGATTTGACGGACCAGCGGGAATCCATCAGCTGGGACTGCGCCTACACCCTGTGCAATGGGGAGGGGGAGCCGGTGGACGCGGCGCTGATCACCACCAACGCCGAGCAAATCCATCTGGAAGTGAAGATTCAGCGGGTCAAGGACGTGCTGCTGACCTACCACCTGGTGGAGGGCGGCGGCGCCAAGGCCGAAAACGCTCAGATCACATTGAGCACGGAAAAAATCCGAGTCTCCGGCAGCGAGGCCGCGCTGGAGCTGATGGGCGACCAGCTGGTGGTGGGCACCATCAACCTGGCGGAAATCGACAAGGATACCACCAAGACCTTTGCCATCCCGCTGGAAGAGGGGATCACCAACCTCACCGGCGTGGCGGAGGTGACGGCTACCATCCACCTGACCGGGCTGTCCACCAGAGATTTCCTGATTCGTCAGATCAATGTGGTGAATGTGCCCGAGGGGCTGGAGGTGGAGCTGATCACCCAGGAGCTGACCATGGTCGTCCGGGGCCCCTCCGCCCAGATCGCCAAATTGAAGGCCGACGATGTGATGGTGGTGGTGGACTTCACCGGCGCGGAGGTGGGCACCGCTACCTTCCCGGTGCGGGCTGTGTTTACCGACGGATTTAAGGACGTGGGCATTTGGAGGTCCGAAAGCGTCTCCGCCAGCGTGCTGCCCCTGGGCACCATGACCTCCGAGCCCGGGACAGAAGCGGCCCAGACGGAAGAAGACACCCAGCCATTGGGGTAAATCATACCAGAAAAGGGGATAATAACCATGGTCAAAAGCATGACCGGCTATGGCCGCGCCGTTCAGACGGTGAACGGAAGAGAGTTCACCGTGGAGATTCGCAGCGTCAACAATCGATACCTGGACTGCACCGTGAAGCTGCCAAGGGCCTTGGCCTTTGGAGAGGACGCGGTGAAGCAGGCCGTGAAGGCCACCGTCTCCCGGGGCAAGGTGGACGTGTTCATTACCCAGCGCAGCGAGGAGACTTCGGATGTCAGCGTGACCTTAAACGCCGGTGTGGCGGCGGGGTATATCTCCGCCATGCGCCAGATGGCGAAGGAATTTAACCTCCGGGAGGACATCAGCGTGGCCCTGGTTTCCCGGATGCCGGATGTGTTCACCGTGGACAAGCCCCAGGTGGATGAGGAGCAGCTGCTGCGCGACATGCTGGAGGTGGTGAAGGCCGCCCTGGCGAATTTCGATGCCATGCGGGAGCGGGAGGGCCAGGCCCTGAAAAACGACCTGACTTCCCGGGGCAATACCATCCGCTCCCTGGTCAGCCAGGTGGAGCAGGGCAGTCCCCAGACCGTGGCGGATTACCGGGAAAGGCTTTACAGCAAGCTCCAGGAGGTGCTCTCGAACACCGCCATCGACGAAAGCCGCATCCTCACCGAGGCGGCCATCTTCGCCGACAAGGTGGCGGTGGACGAGGAAACCGTCCGCCTGAGAAGCCATTTGGAGCAGATGGATTCCATGCTGGCATCCACAGGCGCGGTGGGCCGGAAACTGGACTTCCTGCTCCAGGAGATGAACCGGGAGGCCAACACCATCGGCTCCAAGTGCACCGACCTCCGGCTGGCCCGGGTGGTGGTGGAGATCAAGGCGGAGCTGGAAAAAATCCGGGAGCAGACTCAGAATATCGAATAAATCCTTTTAAGAAGGAGGAAATCCATGAAGCTGGTGAACATTGGCTTCGGCAGCATGGTGTCCGCCGGGCGAATCCTGGCGGTGGTGGACCCGGATTCCGCCCCCATCAAGCGGGTGATCCAGGAGGCCCGGGACAGAGGGATGCTCATCGACGCCTCCTATGGCCGCAAGACCCGCTCGGTGCTGCTGATGGATACCGACCATGTGATCCTGTCCGCTTTGACCACCCAGTCTCTGGGGGAGCGGTGGCAGGGAAAGATAGAAGACGAGACAGAGGAGAATTTGGAATGAGTCAAGGAAAGCTGATTGTCATTTCCGGCGCCTCCGGCGTGGGCAAGGGCACTGTGCTGAAGCTGATGATGGAGGAGCGGAATGACCTGTCCTTCTCCGTCTCCGCCACCACCCGGGCCCCCCGGGCAGGAGAGGTGGAGGGAGAGCACTATACCTTCATCACGGTGGAGCGGTTCCGGGAGATGATCGCCCAGGACGCCTTCCTGGAATATGACCAGCACGATGCCAACTACTATGGCACCCCCCGGGCCCAGGTGACGGAAAAACGGAAAAAGGGCCATGTGCTGCTGGACATCGAGCCCAAGGGAGCGGCCATGGTTCGCCAGGCCATGCCGGAGGCGGTGCTGATTTTCATTATGCCCCCCTCGGTGGAGGAGCTGGAGCGGCGGCTGAGAGGCCGGGGAGACACCCCGGAGGATCAGATCGCCATGCGCATGGAGCGGGCCGCATGGGAAATGGAGCAGCGGAGCTGGTATGACCACGTGGTGGTCAACGATACAGCGCAGCGCTGCGCCCGGGAAATCCTGGAGATTATTGGAGAATGATACGCCGTAAATTGGCGGGCAAGGCCCGCAGCCAATTTCGCATGGGGCTGGTCTGTCATTGCTTTTTCCCTGACCCGCCCGGTGACGCTTTGGTGTCAAATTCTGTCCGAAAGCTTTCTCCCTGTTGCCAAGTGCGCGCCGGAAGGAGTCCGGGGAGGGTGGTGCTCCGCGCAGCGAATTAGAATCCTAATGATTGCCGGTGGCAATCATACCACAATTCATCGGCTTTGGCGGGCGGGAGCGCGACATTCAGCGCCTCCCCGGTCGGCTTCTTTGCTTCCTTTCTTGCCGAGACAAGAAAGGAAGGCCCCCGGCAGGGGTCGGGGAGCACCCGGTCTATGAAAAACGGAAAAGGCAATTCCGCCTTTGGCAATGAG
>CAZYWM010000044.1:0-16183 GCA_964651615.1 uncultured Oscillospiraceae bacterium
TGAGAACCAGAAATTCCCCGTTCCGTGCGGAACGGGGAATTATTTGGGCTTTTACCAGGCGATGCCCACGGCATAGGTGCCGTTGCCGGAGAATTCGGGGGTAACATCGTCACCCTTTTGGGCCAGCACCAGGGTCCATTCATCGGCGTCCTCCGCCAGATGGAAAACCAGAACCACCCGGTTGCTGGTGCCCCAGACCCGGAAAAGGCATTTGAAGGGAGCCTCGGGGCAGGTGATGGTTCGATCTTCCAGGTAGGAGATTTTGCCGGGCGTCACCGTCAGATCGTCGGGAATTACGGTCTGATTCTCGTCAGCCAGAACAGCTTCCACAACCTTGTCCATTTCCTCTGTGGTCATGTGGGTCCGCTCTTCCCTGGAACTGCCGATTTTCACACCCTCGGTGTATTCCATCACCATCAGACCCGGATGCTTCAGCGTTGTATGGTGGTCGCTCCAGTCCCAGGCTACCATATCGCTATCGGCGAAGGCGGGAAGCGCCAGGACAGAGAGGGCCAGCACCAGCGTCAGCAGCAATGCGATTGTCTTCTTCATAAATCGGATTCTCCTTTTAAACGTTACTTGCCAGCCGTTCCGCTTTGGTTTTCGTGAACCGCTCCAGAATGGGAATCAGCAGCAGGCACACAAAGGCAGCGGTGAAGCCGCCGTTATACAGGCAGTAGCCGCCGTGGAGCAGAGGAACGGAAGTGACCAGGGTGTAGTGCATGATGCCCGCCGCGAAGGAATAGGCCCAGCCGTATTTCCTGGAAATGGGGCTCAGGCCGTTGGCGTAGCACAGGCCCACCATGATGGCCTGGGCGTTGATGGCCCCGGTGAAGCTGCCCCCGGCGACGCCGGACAGCGCGCCATACACCCAGGAAGCGGCCACGTAGCCCAGGATGATGGGCAGCACGCTTCCGGGATGGGAGCCGGAGTTGCAGCAGGCCAGCATGCAGAAGATGATGCCGAAGGTGATGCCGTTGAAGCTGGCGCCAATCAGGTTGTAGTAGCCCAGGATGAACAGGCCGTAAACGCCCACATTCATCAAAAAGGCTGCCTTGCCATAGGTGGCGGAGAAGCTGGCGGCGTTCTCCGGGTCCACCATCAGGTTCCAGTAGTCCTTGGGCTTGCAGCCCATCAGAAAGGCAGCCACCACCAGAATGCCGAATACCGTGCAGCAGAATACGTTCACCGTCAGCCGGGAGGCAACCTGCAAGGTTTCGGCGGCGGGGGCGGCGGGGAGCGCCACGCCCATGGACTTATACAGTACTGCCTGGAGGAAGAAGGCGGTCATGCCCACAGGGACAGCGGCGTTATACAGGTCGAAGCCCTTATGTACCTTGGGGGCGTGGGCCAGTCCCGCGGGCAGGAAGAAGCCGATGGCCAGTCCCACCACCAGGGCGAGCGCCACCCCCGGGAAATTGAATCCCACAACCTCCGGGTGGGGATAGCGAACCATCAGCTCGGAGATCAGGGGAGCGATGCCGGTGGAAAACAGCATCACATTCACATTGGCGGAGAATTTCTCCCGCTTCACCAGGCAGTAGAGCATCACGCCCAGCACGCTGGGCCACATGTTCAGCACGTTGATGCCCCAGGAGGTGAAGCCCAGGGTCAGCAGGAAGGCCAGGGTGGACACATTGTTGGCGGTGGCGTCGAAGATGACGAACAGCGCCAGGCAGAAGAAGGCCACCAGGCCCATGTTCAGGAAGGTGGCCCCATAGCCGCCCAGAGAGAAATAGTTGGTGGAAATCTTGTTGGGCTGGCTGATGATGCGGTACAGCCCGGAAACCATCTGCCCCCGGTCGGGCATCACCAGTGCCGCCGCCAGAAAGGCCACGGCAAAAAATCTGAACAGCACCTTGAGAAAGTCGCTTTCGGAAAGAGAGTTGATTTTTTTCATAGACAGACCTCGTTTTCTGGTGAGAAATCACAATTGCATAAAAGGAGAAAAAAGGCTATAATTGGTGCATCTTACGGAGAAAAGAAGAGAAAAAGATGCTGTCGAGACTTCATAAACCTTCCATTGGCAAGCGGGTCCTGAAAACCTGCCTTTCGGCGCTGATCGTGGCGCTGTTTTATGACTATGTGCTGGGCGGCCGGAATCCCTGCTTTGCCTGTATCGGAGCGGTGTACGGCATGGGCAGCAGCTTCAAGGAGGGATTCCAGAACGGCTTCAACCGGTTCGTGGGCACCCTGCTGGGGGGACTGCTGGTGATTCCCTTCTACTGGCTGTGCCTGAACGCCCCGGAGGTGATCCCCTGGATTCCCTCGGAATTCTATATGGTGGCGGGGCTTTTCTGCGTCATGGCGGTGAATCTGGCCTTCGGCGCCACCAATGCCATCCAGCCGGGAACCGTGGTGTACTTCGTGGTGATGTACACCCAGCCGGAGCACAGCTATGTCAGCTATACCATTGCCCGGATCATCGATACCGGCGTGGGCGCGGCGGTGAGCCTGGCCTTTTCTGCCCTGGTCCCCAGCGGACCGGACAAATCCGGCATCAGCATCCGGGAGGCCTTCCGCCACTGGGCCCACCAGGCCGACGGCCATGTGGCAAAGCACACCAAAAATGGGCCGAAAGAATAATCGCCATCCCGGCAGCAATGCCGGGATATTTGTTACGCAAAAGCATGGCAAAATGCGCCGCTGCTCCGCCTCTGCGAGGCAGCCGGAAGATGCGCGAAAGCCTCATTGCCAAGAAGGGGTGCCCCACGGTAGTGAGACACCCCATTGGGTTTTAGGCTTTCTCGGCGGCCTCCACCACATGCTTCATCAGCACGGAGGTGGTGACGCTGCCCACGCCGCCGGGGACGGGGGTGATGGCCTCCACAATGGGCTCCACCTCGGCGAATTTCGCGTCGCCGGTGATGCCGCCCAGGCCGCCCTTGGCGTTGGGCTTATTGGCGTCCCAGTTGATGGACACGTCGATGACCACCTGACCGGGCCGGACAAAGTCGGCGGTGAGGGAGTTCAGCACACCGGCGGCGGAGATGATGATGTCCGCGTTCCGGCAGATTTCAGCGGTATTCACGGTCTTGGTGTGGCAGACGGTGACGGTGGCGTTCTTGCCCATGAGCATCATGGCGGCAGGCTTGCCCACCACCAGGGAACGGCCGATCACCACGGCATTCTTGCCCTTGCAGTCAATGCCGTAGTAGTCCAGAATTTCCATGCAGGCGGCGGGGGTGCAGGGGGCGTAGCCCAGGTCCAGGCCCTCGAAGACACCGGCATTGGACATGTGGGTCATGCAGTCCACGTCCTTCTTGGGGTCCAGGCGGTTGCAGATTTCGTTCTGGTCGGCCTTGAGATGCTTGGGCAGAGGCCGGAACATCAGCACACCGTGAATGGAAGCGTCGGCGTTCACCTGGTCGATGGCGGCGAGCACCTGCTCCTTGGTGGCGTCGGCGGGCAGTACGTAATTCTTCACAGCCACGCCCACCAGCTCGGCCCGCTTGGTGGCGCCCTTTTCATAGCTCAGGTCGGAGGGGTCCTCGCCCACCCGGATGATGCCCAGAGTGGGGATGATGCCCTTGTCTCGCAGGGCGGCGGTACGGGTCTGCAGATTGGCGTTCAGGGCATCGGTGACTTCCTTGCCCAGCAAAAGCTTTGCCATGATAGTTGTTCCTCCAAATTATAATTAAGATATTAAGATACGAGATATGAGATACAAGATATGCGATAAACGGCTCTTTATCTCATATCTTGTATCTTCTATCTTTACTGCTTACTGGCCGAATCCGGCTTTGACAGTGCTGAAAATCTCGTCGGCCTTGGCGCAGTAGGTGCGCAGCATGTCGTTGGCCTTATCGTTCATCTCCTCGGCAACGGTGCGGTTTTTCAGGCTCTTGGTGTTGATGAACACGTTCAGGGAAGCGGCCTGCAGAGCGGCCTTGCAGCACACGGCGCCGCAGCCGGCGTCGGACACGGCCAGGCGGCTGCCCTTGGCGGCGAACACGGCAATGTAGTCAATGGCCTGGCAGCACAGCTCCATGATGTGCATGGGCACACCGCAGGCGGTGACGGTGGCCTCCTCCAGGATGGTGTCCCGGTTGGGGTCGTCCTTGGGGATGCCGTAGGCCTTGGCCAGGGGGACGAAGCCCTTGTCATCGGCCTCCACCTGATCCAGCAGCTCCTTTTGCAGAGCGTCGCACTTGGTCTTCAGCTCGATGATCTCGGCCTCCACGTCGGCGTATTTCTTCTTGCCCACGGTGAGGGAGCCCACCATGTTGCCCAAAGCGGTGCCGATGGCGCCCACCAGAGCGGCCGCACCGCCGCCGCCGGGAGCGGGGGCGGAGGATGCCAGCACCTCTACAAAGGTGCGGCAGGATTCCATAGTCATATCCATTGGGATTTACTCCTTTATCATTTATAAAAAGGACAGGCGGCGGTGGCCGCCTGTCCTCTAGGTGCAGGGGAGAATCTTCTGGGGTGGATTTCCTTAGAACAGGCCGGAAATCTTGCCGTTCTCGTCCACGTCGATGCGCTCGGCGGCGGGAACCTTGGGCAGACCGGGCATGGTCATGATCTCACCAGTGAGGGCAACCAGGAAGCCGGCGCCGGCGGAGACCTTCACGTTGCGCACGGTGACGGTGAAGCCGGTGGGTGCGCCCAGCTTGGTCTGGTCGTCGGTGAAGGAATACTGGGTCTTGGCCATGCAGATGGGCATCTTGTCGTAGCCCAGCTCGGTGAGGGTCTTGATCTGCTTCTCGGCATTGGCGGTGAAGGTCACGCCGTCGCCGTGATAAATCTTCTTGACAATGGCCTCGATCTTTTCCTTGATGCTCAGGTCCAGCTCGTAGGAGAAGGTGAAGTCATTGGGCTGCTCGCACAGGCGGACAACCTCGTTGGCCAGGGCAATGCCGCCCTCGCCGCCCTTGCCCCAAACCTCGGACAGAGCAACGTTGACGCCCAGCTCCTTGCACTTGCGCTCCACCAGAGCCAGCTCGGCCTCGGTGTCCTGGGGGAAGCGGTTGATGGCCACCACGCAGGGCAGCTTGTAAACCTGGGTGATGTTCTCCACATGCCGCAGCAGGTTGGGCAGACCCTTTTCCAGAGCCTCCAGGTTCTCCTTGCCGGTCTCGGCCTTGGGCACGCCGCCGTTGTACTTCAGAGCGCGGACGGTGGCAACCAGCACCACGCAGCTGGGGTGCAGGTCGGCCATACGGCACTTGATGTCCAGGAACTTCTCAGCGCCCAGGTCAGCACCGAAGCCGGCCTCGGTAATGGTGTAGTCGGACAGCTTCAGGGCCACCTTGGTGGCGGTGACGGAGTTACAGCCATGGGCGATGTTGGCGAAGGGGCCGCCATGGACAAATGCGGGGGTGTGCTCCAGGGTCTGAACCAGGTTGGGCTTCAGAGCGTCCTTCAGCAGAGCGGCCATAGCGCCCTGGGCGTTCAGATCACCGGCGGTGACGGGCTTGCCGTCTCGGGTGTAGGCCACAACCAGACGGGCTAGACGGGCCTTCAGGTCGTTGACGTCGGAAGCCAGGCACAGAACGGCCATGACCTCGGAGGCCACGGTGATGTCGTAGCCGTCTTCACGGGGCATACCGTTGGTCTTGCCGCCCAGGCCGTCCACCACGAAGCGGAGCTGACGGTCGTTCATATCCACGCAGCGGCGCCACACCACCTGACGCGGATCGATGTTCAGAGCGTTGCCCTGATAAATATGGTTGTCGAGCATCGCAGCCAGCAGGTTGTTGGCAGCGCCGATGGCATGGAAGTCACCGGTGAAGTGCAGGTTGATGTCCTCCATGGGGACAACCTGGGCGTAGCCGCCGCCAGCAGCGCCGCCCTTCACGCCGAACACGGGGCCCAAGGAGGGCTCACGCAGGGCGACCAGGACGTTCTTGCCGATCTTGCGCATTCCGTCGGCCAGACCGACGGTGGTAGTGGTCTTGCCCTCACCGGCAGGGGTGGGGTTGATGGCGGTCACGAGGACCAGCTTGCCGTTGGGCTTGTCAGCCATATCCTTGAGGATGTTGTAGTCAACCTTGGCCTTGTACTTGCCATACTGCTCCAGATACTTCTCGTCCACACCGGCAGTTTTGGCAATCTCGGTGATGGGCAGCATCTCGGTTTCCTGTGCGATCTCGATGTCAGTTTTGAATCCCATGTTAATCATTCTCCTTGTATTTTATTTTTGGCGCCCTGCCGTTGGAGTGGCTCAGGCACATACAGGACTTATACGGATAGCCGTTGGAGTGGCTTACCGCACGAGTGGTATATCGGTACTCACGTACCGATAGTAGGATACCACCATCTTACAAAATTGTCAAGATATTTTGCAGGATTTTCTCAACTGCGTGGAAGTTTTTCCTGGAAAAATTCTGATGAAAAAGGGATTCCGATTTGGTAAATTTGTGATATAATAAGCGAGGCATCCAAAACCCCGGCGTTGCCGGGGAACATGACTCAGGAGGTTATTATGATGGAAAACAAATATTCGGGCACCAAGACCGAGCAGAATCTGTGGGAGGCCTTTGCCGGGGAATCCCAGGCCAGAAACAAATACACCTATTTTGCGTCCGTTGCCAAGAAGGCGGGCTTTGAGCAGATTGCCGCCCTGTTCCTGGCCACCGCCGAGAACGAGAAGGAGCACGCCAAGCTCTGGTTCAAGGAGCTGGGCCAGCTGGGCAATACCGCGGAGAATCTGCTCCATGCTGCCGAGGGAGAGAACGCCGAGTGGACGGACATGTATGACCGGATGGCCCGGGAGGCCGAGGAAGAGGGCTTCTGGGAGCTGGCCGCCAAATTCCGTGGCGTGGCCGCCATCGAGAAGAGCCACGAGGAGCGCTACCGTGCCCTGCTGGCCAATGTGGAGAACAAGCAGGTGTTCGAGAAGTCCGGCGTGACCGTCTGGGAATGCCGCAACTGCGGCCATATCGTGGTTGGCACCAAGGCCCCGGAGGTCTGCCCCGTGTGCAACCATCCCCAGGCCTATTTTGAAGTGAGAAAAGAGAACTACTAATCCAAAATCCCCCGATTCGGCAGAATCGGGGGATTTACGTTTGGTCCATAAAAAAAGATGGGATTTCTCCCACCAAAATGTTGCATATTTTGTCAGAATATGTTATTGTTACCATGGTCAATGACCCGGAAGGGACACCACTTACGGCGGACGGATGCCTCCCCCCTCGCAAAAGCCCCAAGCCAATGCAAAGGGGGTGGTGAAATGGTTACATATGAGAACCTGTTTGCGTTTGCAATGGTTATCATCGAAACCATTACACTTGTTGTCCTCATTTTCAAGAACAACAAGTGAACGTAATTTCCTATAAAAACAGGAAATTACCCCGTCCCACACCTTGCCCAAGGTAAACGGAGTAATTTCCTGACCTAAGGGGGAGGCACCGTTCGTCGGTGTCCCTTCTGTTATTATACTACCACATCCATCTCGCTTTTGCAAGGTGGATTTTTGATTTCTAACCGATCATCTGGCGTTGCGATAGGAGATTGCAATATGGGCCGGGGCAAACAGAAGGGCGAAGACCGTCAGCAGAATGGACCTGCTCAGAATTCCGCTGAACAGGAACAGCGCCGACGGGAGAATGGAAAGGGCCAGGGCCCGGAACATGCTGTTTTTTCGGAAGCAGACGATCCAAATTAGACAATAAAGCCCCAGCAGCAGGGCGTCCACCACCAGATATACCGCAAATGCCTCATCCGACCACCAGCCAAAGCAGGTGCCCGGAATGTTGAAAATCATGAAGCACAGGCATCCGAATCTTCCAATCTGCTCCATAGCTTCCACAAAACGGTTGGTCCACCTGTTTTCAAAGCCCTCTTTGCACTTAGCGGCAAAAATGATATTGGGTATCATGATCACAACCATCATGACCAGTCCGAAAACATTGATGATGTTCATTTCCTGCTCCTTTTCATAGGTTAATAGAAAGCGCCCGGGGGAGCTTGCTTTCCCACCGGGCGGCATCTGCTTCCGGCCTTTAGTTCCGGATTTGAAGCAGCTTCTTTTTCAGATCGGCCTCCATTTTAGCCATTTCCGCCTCGGCGGCCAGACGTTGGGCACGGCCGTCCTGCTGAATCTTCATCACGTCGTCCAGAGTCTGGATCAGCTCGGCGTTGGTCTTTTGCAGGGTCTGAATGTCCACAATGCCCCGTTCGGCTTCCTTGGCGGTTTCCACCGAGGCCATGTGGAGCTTCTTGGCGTTGGCCTGGAGCAGGGCGTTGGTCACATCGTTGACCTGGCGCTGGGCCTTGGCGGCTTCGGTGGAGTGGGCGATGCCCAGAGAGAGGACCATCTGATTCTTCCAAAGGGGAATGGTGTTGACCAGGGTGGTCTGAATCTTCTCCACCATCACATTGTCGTTATTCTGAATCATCCGAATCTGGGGAGCGGTCTGCATGGAGATGGTACGGGTCAGCTCCAGGTCGTAAATCTTCTTCTCGAACCGCTGGCACTTGTCCGCCAGGTCCTTGGCGGCCTGCACGTCCTCTGCCAGGCCTGTGCGCTGGGCGGTGGCCTCCAGCTGGGCAAGCCTTCCGGAGCGAACCTCCTCCAGCTTCTGCTTGCCGGCCAGGATGTACATGGTCAGCTCCTTGAAATAGGACAGGTTCTGCTCGTACATCTGATCCAGCATGGCGGAGTCCTTCAGCAGCCGCACCTGATGCTGCTGCAAGGCGTCGCTGATTTTTTCCACGCTGATTTCCGCCTTGTCATAGCGGGCCTTCATCAGCTCCAGCTTGTTGGCCTGCTTCTTGAAGAAGCCCAAAAAGCCCTTTTCCTCCTCGGTGTCGAAGCCCTTCAGCTCCCCGACCACATTGATAATCAGCTCGCCCACCTCGCCCAAATCCTGGTTGCGAACCCCTGCCAGGGCAGCGTCGGAGAAATCAGCCATTTTCTTCTGGGTGCCGGCGCCGTACTGCAAAATCTGGGCGGTGTTCTCCACGTCGATTTTGGCGGCAAAATCATTCACCAGCTGCTGCTCCTCGGGGCTCAGGGTGGGCTCCGGAATTTTGGGCTCCTCCACCGCCGCCTGCGCGGCGGGGGCCAGGCTGACGTCGCTCTTGGTTTCCAGGTCCGGCTCCAGGGTCAGGCTGGGAGCCTCCACCTTTGTAAAATCATGTTCCATGAAAACAATCCTTTCTGATTATTCATCTGATGCTTCCGTTTTCTTGGGAAGCTCTGATTAAATCGGCAAGAGCTGACAGCGTGGAATTTTGGCTTAGCCGAAGGTTCTAAAAGTGGAGGAATACTGTATGTATTTCCCACTTTTAGAACTGCACGGATAAGGCAAAAGAACTGCTGTTCAGCCGCAGACGATTTATTCAGAGTTTCCCTTGCGGAGCTTTGTAAATTCGTCTTCCGTCAAACCCTCCTGGGCCAGCAGGGTTTGGAGCACGGTGATGTCGCTGGAAACGTCCAGGGCGGTGGCCTTGAAGATAGAGTCCAGCAGCTTTTCAAAGGCGGAGTTCAGGGTGTCCAGGGTGGCTTCAATTTCCCGCTTGGAGGCCTGGATGTTCTCCCCTTGGATGGGCTGGGCGTCCATGTCCGCATAGGCGTTCAGAAGTTTGATGGTCATGGGCAGATAATAGTCCATCAGCTTTTTCAGCTCCGACACCACCTCGGGGTGGGTCTGCACCCGGTCAAAAATTTTCCGCACCAGGGTCTCCATCCGGGAAATCTTATCGGAAATCTCCTGGCCGGGGATGGCGTCGTTGCACCGGCGGATCTGGCGGATGAATTCGTTGCCCCTGTTCAGAACCTCCTGGGCCTGAGCATCCAGCTTTTTGGCATCCGCCGCATCCTGGGCCCGCTTGGTTTCCACGACCTCCTCCTGCTTTTTCACCGCCTGCTTTTGCTTGGTTTCCAGGTAGTGGACGTAGGATTCGTCGCTGGTAATCAGGCTGTTTTCCTCCTCGTCCAGGTGGCCCTCCAGAAACAGGCCCTCGTCGATCATACCCTTGAGCTCCTTGCGGACAAATTTGGGGGATTTACCCACCGCCTGGGCCAGCCGGTTCAGCTCACAGTGGGTTTTGCTGCCCAGGGCTTTCAGATATTTTTCATAGCGGCTCACTCGTTTGATGGAGCCGATGCCGTTGGTCAGCAGCCAGATGCCGCTGCCCAGACCCACCAGGGCCAGGCTTCCCATCACCGAAAACACGGTCCCCAGGCCGCCTACCAGGGCCACAATGCCGCTGCCGATGACTCCGCCGGAGCCAAACAGGGTCAGAATTCCGCCTCCCACGGTTTTGCAGATGCCTCCGGCCAGCCTGCCTCCGGGGTTTTGGTACAGGGCGGGGAGCTGGGGCTTCTGCTGCTGCCGGGAGGAGCCCAGCTTGCTGCTGTAGACATTTACGTTGGGCTGGTAGGTATTCCGGGTTCGGGAGCGGTAGGGGGGGACGTACCGGCTGCGGTCGGAGCGCTCCTCCACAATTTTGTTCCGGGCGGCTCTTTTTCGGGCGGCCTCGTCCATGGCCCGGCGCATAGCATCCCCACTGGTGTCTACGGCGGTGTTCAGCGCCTGGCGGATGGCCTGGTTCATCTGCTGGAAATCCTGGGAACTTACCGCCCGGTCGATGATGGCCTCGATGGTATTTCCCAAATCGTCCAGATTCCTGTTATAGGACATACAATCCCTCCCCGGAGAAAAAGATAACTACCTGCTATTATATCGCTTCCGGTTTGAAATTACAAGGTGTTCCGAAAAGAAAAGGGGGAGGAAGCGCAAAAAAGAAGAAGGCCAATGGCCCGCCTTCGGGGCTGTTTCCCAATCTGAAAGGAAGCCCGCTTTCTTTCCGGGATTGATTCAGCGGTTTCTCAGTGGAAAAGGGTTGCTTTTTCCCGAATTCTGTGTATAATAAACCTACCTATCGTGAAATTTTTCAAGGAGGCTGAACGATGTCGTACCAAGGACGTTTTCAAAACGGAAAAGCCAAGCCCTCGGGCGGGGCCTGGAAAACCGTGCTTATTGTGATTCTCTGTGTGGTGCTGATTCTCGGCGCCCTGTTTGCCGCGGGGTATTTCTATCTGGAATCCAAGCTGCACAAGGTGAATCAGGCGCAGTTTGTGGAAAAGGACGTTTCCGACCAGGATTTGGCCCATCTCATCGGAAACCTGGATGAGACGGAACCCACCACCATTTCCACAGAGCCCACCACCGAACCCACCACCGAGGCAACAACGGAGGCCACCACCGCCCCCACGGAGCCGGATTACGGCCAGTCCGGCAAGATTGTCAACATCCTGGTGGTTGGCCAGGATTCCCGGGGCAGCGGCGTAGAGTCCTCCAAGCTGGCTGACGGCATCATGCTCTTCACGCTGAATAAGGAAACCCACACCCTGTCGGTGACTTCCTTCCTCCGGGACAGCTACGTCAAGCTGGCGGATTACCGAAGCTTCGTCTGCGGCTGGAACCGAATCAACACCGCCTATGCCCTGGGCTATTCCCGCTACGGCGATGTGGGCGCCATGGAGATGCTGAATGAAACCCTGGAGTTTAACTATGGCGTGAAGGTGGACGGCAATATTGAAGTCAGCCTGCCAACCGCGTGGGACGTGATTGAGGCTATTGGCGGCATAGATGTGGAGCTGGACGAAGACGAGCTGGCCTACCTGTTGAATGTTCAGGAGTATTATAACAACCTCTACACCGAGCGCAATGAGCCGGACCGGATTACCGACATCCAGCTGGGCATGAATAACCTCAATGGTGATTTGGGCATGGCCTATATCCGGATGCGCCATGCCACCCCGGGGGACAGCGACATGAACCGTACTGCCCGCCAGCGGAAGGCCATTGCCAGCGTTCTGGACAAGCTTACCAAGATGAGCCCCCTGGAGCTGAACAATCTGATTGATTTTGTGCTCTCCGAGATCACCACCAACATCAGCACCGAGGATATGAAGATGTATATCATGGAATTGACCCCCTACCTGGTTGGCCTGAAGCTGGAATCCTATCAGATTCCAGCGGAGGGCACCTACTGGGGAGAGATGGTGGAGCTGCCCGACGGTGTGGGCGGTGTGCTGAAAATCGATTTCCCCAAAAATAAGCAGGTGATTGCGGCCATCCAAAACGGAGAGGAAGTTCCCACCTTCAAGTAAACAACGCTGTGAGAGGAACCCCTGCGGCTGCGCAGGGGTTCCTTTTTGAAAAATCAATCTGGAGAGAGGCTTGCCAGATGATTGACGGATATGGGGCATTGTGGTATCATAAACACATGGTCGCATCCTGGCAATTATCGGCGGAGAAGGGGAGATAGCGCATGAAGGTTTTACTGATCAACTCAGTTTGCGGTGTTGGCAGCACAGGCAGGATCGTTGTGAACCTGGCAAAGGAGTTCCTTGCCAGGGGGGATGAGGTGAAAATTGCCTATGGAAGAAGGTCCGCTGTCCCGGAGCAGCTCCAGGGCTGCTCCATCCGGATTGGTTCGGATATAAGCTGCTGCATCCATATGCTCCAGACCCGCCTTTTTGATGCCCATGGTTTTGGGTCAAAGCGCGCGACACGGGATTTCCTTCAATGGGCGGAAGCGTATCAGCCCGACCTGCTGTGGCTGCACAACATCCATGGCTACTATATCAATGTGGAAATGCTGTTTGCGTGGATTAAGAAGCATCCGAATATGCAGGTAAAATGGACGCTGCATGATTGCTGGGCTGTCACGGGGCACTGCTCGCACTTTACGTGGGCGGGGTGCAAACGGTGGAAAAACCGCTGCCAGTCCTGTCCGGAACTGCGGGAGTACCCGTCTTGCTATGGCAAGGGGCGGGTGGAGAGCAATCATGAACGCAAACGCGGCGCTTTTACAGGGGTAAGGCATTTGACGCTGGTTGCCCCCTGCCAGTGGATTGCGCAGATCGCAAAGCAGAGCTACCTGAAAGAATACCCGGTGGAGGTTTGCTATAATACCATTGATGCCACTGTTTTCAAACCAACCCCCAGTTTCTTCCGGGAAGATCACGGCCTGAGGGACAAACGGATGGTGCTTGGCGTCTCGTATATGTGGGATGAGCGAAAGGGCCTGAATGACTTTTTGAAGCTGGCGGAAATGCTGGGCGGATGCTATGCCATTGTGCTGGTGGGATTGACGGACCGCCAAATCAGGTCCATTCCCCGATGGATTCCTGGCCTGAGGCGTGTCAGTGATTGCCGGGAGCAGGAGGCGGTTTTTGCCGGCCCGGAGGAAGAAAAAGCCCGGGCCGGGGAAGACGCAAATTGGGAAGAGTGCGACAGCAAAGTCATCCCCCAGGGGGCTGACGCTGCTTATGAGGCAATCACCGGCCATCGGTGGGGGGGAGAAAAACACACCGTGGCAAGACTGGTCTGTATCCCCCGTACCAACAATCCCCAGGAGCTGGCCGCGATTTATACGGCGGCGGATGTGTTCCTCAATCCGACCTATGAGGATACTTACCCCACGGTAAACCTGGAAGCCCAGGCTTGCGGCACCAGGGTGATTACTTATGATACCGGCGGATGCGCCGAGACGCTGGGCGTGGGAAGAAGCGCCAAGGGCCATGAAGGGCGGTAACAGATGCGGGTTGTTTTTGTAACCAACTATTTTAATCACCATCAGGCACCCTTTGCCGAGGCAATGGATGCGCAGACTGGTCATGATTTTTTCTTTGTTGAAACAATGCCGATGGAAAACGAGCGCAGGCGCATGGGATGGGGGCGGGAGGAAAAGCCTCCCTATGTGTTCCAGACCTATTCCGGCAGGGAAAGCATGCGCAAATGTAAGGCGCTGATTCAGGAAGCGGATGTGGTCATATGGGGAAGCTGCCCATTTTCCCTGATAAGGCCAAGGCTTCGGGCAAAGAAACTGACGTTTGCCTATTCCGAACGCCTTTTCAAAGAGGGAGAGCAGGGCTTTTCCTATTGGGGACGGGTTGTGAAATACCAGCTCAGATTGCACAGATACCAGGCCAATCATTATTTGCTCTGTGCCAGCGCCTACGCTGCCCAGGATTATTGCCGCATGGGCCTGTTCCGGGATGCCGCATTCAAGTGGGGATACTTTCCGGAGGTGAAGGACTATGATTTGGAAAAATTGCTTGCCCGCAAGCGTGAAAACGAAAAAACGACGATCCTGTGGGTGGGCAGGTTCATAGGATGGAAGCATCCGGAGGCTCCGGTTTTCATTGCGCAAAGACTCAAAGAAGCGGGATACCAGTTTGAGATGAATCTCATCGGCAACGGAGAGCTGGAAGAGGACATCAGGAAACTGATTGCCTCCAGAAAAGTGGAGGACTGTGTGCACATGCTGGGGGCGATGCCTCCAGAGCAGGTTCGGCTGCACATGGAGAAAGCAAATATTTTCCTGATTACCAGCGACCAAAACGAAGGCTGGGGAGCTGTTTTGAATGAGAGCATGAACAGCGGCTGCGCTGTTGTGGTGAGTAATGCCATTGGGGCAGCGCCGTTTTTGGTGGAAGACGGGAAAAATGGCGTTATCTATGGACGTGAGGATTATGATTCCGCGTATCAAAAGCTTGCCGGACTCATAGATCACGCAGCCATTCAGGAGGAATACGGGAAGAACGCCTTTCAAACGATCTGCGAGGAATGGAATGGGAAGACTGCCGCGCGCAGATTATGCGAACTTGTTGCCTATCTCCAAAAAGAGGGCCGCACCCCCTTCACCCAGGGAATATGCAGCCGTGCATGAGGAAAATTCAGACTGTTTTTCGCCCCCGTTCCTTGGTGGAACGGGGGCAAAAAATTTATCCTCTGGTATTGGGTTTTTGGTAATCCAGGGCAGCCGCCAGGGTTTCCGGAGTGGGGTCGCAGTGGGGCTGTTCCACAACATTGCCGTAGCGGTAGATTTCTTCGCTGCCGATTTCGCCGACGGCGGAGAGACCTTCAGTGAAATAGGAGGAATAGGCGCAGTCCTCCCGGCTGATGCGCTCGTTGGTCTGCCGGTCATATTTGCACACATAGCTTTTGGCGTAGCCGTCGATGGAGCTGCTGAAGGCCATGCGGACGTAGTAGTCCCGGGTCTCCACGCCCATGATCCAGACCCGGACGAAGCCCTCCTGCGCCTCGGCCACCAGCTTTACGGGGTAGTCGGAATTGTTTTTGATCTTCAAATCCGGCGTTCCCCAGCTCACGGTGGCGTCCAGGCCCACGGGCATATAGCTTGCCGGGAAGCCATGGCTCACCCGCTCCACGGTTTCCAGCTCCGCGTACAGCGAGCACAGATACAAGGTGGAGGACACCTGGCAGATGCCGCCGCCCAGGGTGTTGACCAAATCCACCCCGGAATAGGCGGGAGCGGGCTGGTAGCCTGCCTCCTCGGTGCGCTGGCCCAGGGTGGCATTGTAGGACAGGGTTTCCCCCGGCTCCAGAATGACGCCGTTCAGCGCCTTGCAGGCCAGCTGGAGGTTGACGTTCCGCTTTTCGTTGTCGCTGTGGGGCGTCTGGCAGAAGCCCAGCACATCCTGGAAATACACCTCCCGGCCCAGAATCTGGGGCTTTGTCAGCACCCCTTCCAGGCGGATGGTCTGCCCGGGGGCGGCGCTTTTCAGCAGAGCGTCCAATTCCTCCCGGTCAAAAGTGAATCCATAGGAGCCGGGGGCAGTCTGCCCGGTATCCCGGTTCAGCGCGGCATCTGCCGGCTCCACCGATACCTCCTTGATGATGGCCCCGGCATCCGGCAGCTTATCCTCCTCCATGGTGACGCAGGCGCTCAGGTCCACCCCCAATTCTCCCCGGAGCAGGGCGGAGGCCGCCTGCTGGAAGGCGGCTTCCACGTCCAGCCGGTAGGAGGCGACGCCCAGAGTCACCGCCAGAGCGGGCAGGGGGGCCTCCGGCTGAAAGTGATCCTCCGACAGCTCCGGCAGCGCCCCTTCCAGGGCCCACTGGGCCTGGGTGCCGCTCTGGGAAAGCTCCCGTGCCGCTTCTTCCAAAGCAGTCCGGAGGGAATCCTCCCGGAAGGACAGGAAAGCCGCCAAATCCGGCGCCCCGTTTTCCGCTGTCCGGCCCACCGCATAGGCGGCCTTGGCAAGCCCCTGGGTATCCAGCTGGATGCCCGCCTCACCCGGGGATAATTCCAGCGTTTTCCCGGGCAGGGAGAGCACCAGATTCCCGGACATCTGATTTTCCAGGGCGCTGGCGGCCTCTTCCCGGGTCATGCCCCCCAGGGATACCCCGGCCACGCTGACCCCGTCCACGATTCGGCTGCCGTAGGGGTCCAGGGCCTGCCGGAGCAGGGGAAG
>CAZYWM010000045.1:0-16165 GCA_964651615.1 uncultured Oscillospiraceae bacterium
CCCCTGGCCGAAGCCAGGGGCTTTTGTTATTCCGGTAAGGTGAACGCGTCGCCGTGGAGGATGATCTGCTGATTTTCTCCCGCTGCCCAGGACAGGTCTTCCAGGTCGGCAAAGGTTGAATCCTCTCCGGCGTAGGCGGCCAGGGTCCGCAGGGCCAGGGCTCCGGCGCTGAGGGTGGGCGAGAAGGTGTTCAGGCTGGCGGCGGCACAGTGGAGCTCTCCCCGGTCGTTCAGGTAGGGGGCCCGGACGGTGCCGTTGGAATAGGTGAAGTAGTTCGCCGCGTCCCCCTCCAAAACGGGGAAGGCCCGGCAGGAGACCACCGCCCCGGGGGTGTGGTAGAGCACCGTGCCCAGCTGGCGGGCCTGGCCATCCACCCGGTCAAACACGCTCAGGGCGAATTCGTCCGTGCACATGGCCCGGGTGTAGCCGTCGAAGCTGGTGACATAGCCGTTTTCAAAACCCTCCCGGGCCAGCCCCTCTGCCACCACGTCGCACAGAAAGGCGTTCAGCGCAATGCCCATATCCAGGAAGCTGTCCACCTGGTGCTCCCTGGCATAGGCCAGGTATTCCGGGCTGATTTCCAGCCGCACCGTGTTCTGGGGCAGCAGCTTCAGCTGTATCGCCTCCGGGTCTGTGGCAAAGGCGGCGATTTCCCGGGCGAAGTCCGCCGCCTCCTGGGAATGGGTCGGGTCAAACTCCTCCGCCTCATGGTCATAGGTGCTGGCGAAGAGGCTGTAATACCGCTCCATCAGGGGGGCGAAATAGATCAGGCGGCTGGATGACGCCTCCCAGGTTTTCAGGGCATTGTACAAAATGTCGTCCACCGCCAGGGCGGTGTTGGGCTGCTGATTCAGGGTGCGCAGATTCACGCAGTCAGTCTGCTCCGTGTTGGACAGCTCCCGATAGCCCTGATCCAGCAATCCGGTATAGCAGGCGACCAAATCGTTCAGCTCCTGCTCGGGCTTCTGCTCCGTCTGGCCCAGGTTATAGCACAGCAGAAACTCCTGCCCTGCCGGGGTCACGGAATCCTGGGGCATGATCTGCTGCCAGCCGGACTTGACCTGGGTAGGGCTGTTCAGCACGGAGGCAAAGGCCAGCGCTGCCACGAGCAGGGCCACGCCCACACAAATCAGCCGGAGGGTGTAATGCCCCTCCCGCAGCTCCAGCTTGATCTTGGGCTGGGGGGCAGGGTCTTTTCTTCTGGCGTCACGAGACATGATAGACTCCTTTCGAGGTGCGTATAGCGCGACGCCCCCTCTGCCAGGAGGGGGCGTTGGGCTATACAATGGAAATGACCAGCAATAGGATAAAGAGGACAATCAGCACCAGCCGGAAAATCAGGCCGGCAATGGCGCCCTTTTTCAGGGCACGGAAATTCCGCAGATAATTCCTGCCCTTGAACACCTGGCCCACCAAAAGGCCCAGGATAGGCAGCAGGAATGCCAGGATTCGATACCAGAAGCTGCCGGTATCGTGGAGGGGGCGTTCCAGGATGGCCTCCTCGTGGACCTCTTCGTGAACCTGCTCGGCCTCCCGCTTGGCCTTCTCCTCGGGGGTGAGGATGGTGATGGACTTCACCTTTTTGCCCTCGGCCCGGAGCTTTTTATACCGCTCGATCTCGGCCTTGTTGCCGTAGACAAAGTGGTTGTGGCCGATGTCCACCATCTCCGGCTTGTCCACGGAATAGTCGTGGATGCTGGGGTCGTAGGTGAACAGCTCCTTGTTCTTTTCCAGCACCGGGTCGGGGATGGGAATGGCGGAGATCAGGCTGTGGGTGTAGGGGTGCATGGGGTAGTCGAAAAGCTCCTCTGCCTCGGCGATCTCCACGATCTCGCCCTTGTAGATGATGCCGATCCGGTCGGAAATGAACCGGACGATGGACAGGTCATGGGCGATAAACAGGTAGGTGGTGCCCTGCTCCTTCTGGAATTTTTTCAGCAGGTTCAGCACCTGGGCCCGGATGGAAACGTCCAGGGCGGAGATGGGTTCGTCGGCCACCACGAACTCCGGCTCCATGACCATGGCCCGGGCCAGGCCGATGCGCTGCCGCTGGCCGCCGGAGAACTCATGGGGATACCGGGTCAGATGCTCGGGGAGCAGGCCCACTTCCTTGATGATGTTGTCCACCTTGGCCACCCGGTCGGCCTCATCCTTGAACAGGTGGAAATTGTACAGGCCCTCGGAGATGATATAGTCCACGGTGGCCCGCTCGTTCAGGGAGGCGGCGGGGTCCTGGAAGACCATCTGCGCGTTGCGGATGACCTCCCGGTCCAGACTCCGGGGGATTTTGCCGGAGATTCGGACGCCCTTGTAGAGGATTTCACCGGCAGAGCAGGGGTTGACCCGGATCACCGCCCGGCCGATGGTGGTCTTGCCGGAGCCGGACTCGCCGATCAGGGAGAAGGTCTCTCCCTTGTAGATGTCGAAGGAAGCGTTTTTCACCGCCTTGAAGGCCTTATCCCCCTTGCCGAAGGTGATGTCCACATTCTTCAGGGAGACCAGGACTTCCTTGCCCGTTACCGGGTCAATGGGGCCATGCTCCGGAAAATGTTTGGCAGTTGCCTCTTGCGCATTACTCACGACGCATAACCTCCTTGTCAGATATTGAAGGCTGCCAGAAGCTTCTCATGGAGATTCTGGATGGCCTCGGGCTTTTCGATCTTAGGCGCTCTGGGGTCCAGGAGCCAGGTCTTGGCGAAATGGGTCTCGGAAACCTGGAACATGGGCGGGTCCAGCAGCGTGTCGATTTTCAGGCAATACGGGTTCCGGGGGGCGAAGGGGTCGCCCACGATGGAATTGTACAGCGACGGCGGCGTACCGGTGATGGAATAGAGCTCGGTGTTCCGCTGGGCCAGCTGGGGAAGACTGGACAGCATGGCCCAGGTGTAGGGATGCCGGGGGTCGTAGAACACTTCCTCCACGGTGCCCAGCTCCACGATCTGACCGGCGTACAGCACGGCCACCCGGTCGGCGATGTTGGCCACCACGCCCAAATCATGGGTGATGAAGACGATGGTGTAGCCGAATTCCTTCTGCAAATCCTTGATGAGCTTCAGAATCTGGGCCTGAATGGTCACGTCCAGAGCGGTGGTGGGCTCGTCGCAGATGAGAATCTTGGGCTGGCAGGACAGGGCGATGGCAATGACGATTCTCTGCCGCATACCGCCGGAATACTGGAACGGGTAGTCGTCGAACCGGTTCTCGGCGTTGGGGATGCCCACCTTTTTCATCAGCTCGATGGCCCGGATTCTGGCCTCATTCTCGGAGCAGTCCTGATGCTTGAGGATGATGGAGGTGATCTGCTCGCCGATGGTGATGATGGGGTTCAGGGAGGTCATGGGGTCCTGGAACACAGTGGCGATCCGCTTGCCCCGGACCTGGGACAGGTCCTTGGCATACTTCACATTGGCCAGGTCGAAGACGCACTTTCCGTGGAGCTTCTCCGGCGTCTCGTCCAGCAGCTTCACCCGGAAGATGGCGGGGGCGAACACGTCGTTGCGCACGGTGTCGTCATTCAAATCCAGGCCCTGGCGCATGGCCTCTTTCAGGCAGGACATGAGCTTGGTCAGGATTTTCTGGCGGGTGATCACGTCATAGCGGCCGATGGAGAGATAGACCTCCTTGGCGATTTCCAGGTTCCGGTCCTTCTGCTCCTGGGTAATTGCCACGGCGCACCGGGTCTCGTACTCTTTTTTCAGCTCCGCCATTTTTTTGGCGTACTGCTCCCGGTAGGCGCTGTCCTGCCGGGCCTGTCGGGCACGGGCCTTGACAGTGGCCTTCTTCCGCTCCTCCAGGGCCTTGATCTGGTGATCCAGCTCAGAGAGTCTGGCGGCGGCCTGGTGGTTTTGCTCTCTCTCCTTCTTGGGGTCCAGAGTGAGCTTCATGTTAAAGGTTTCCGCCCGGTCGTATCTCAGGTCGTCCAGCTCCTTGGCCAGCTGCTTCTCCTCCTCGGGGGACAGGCTGGCCCGGCTCTTGGCCTCGCTTTCCAGGCATTTCATCTGCTTGTAGATCTCCGCTCCGTTTTCCAGCTTGGCATATTCATCCAGCCGCTGGGCGATGGAATGGATTCTCCTGTTCTGGGCTTCCCCCAGGTTCACAACGAAGTCCGCCAGGCTGTCATCGGAGAAGATGATCTTGCCCTGGTCCACAAAGCCGTTGGAATCCAGCATGTTGGCAAAGGTCTTGGTGAACACGCTCTTGCCGGAGCCGGACTCGCCCACGATGGCGATGGACTCGTTTTCATAAATATCCAGGGAGATGCCCCGGATGGCGGTGAGGACTCTGCCCCGGACGTGGAACTTGACCACCAGGTCCTGGACGGACAGCAATACTTTTTTCTCTTCCATCTTCCCTGCCTCCCTACATCATGTGGGATCTGGGATCGGACGCGTCGCCCAGATTTTGTCCGGCCACGTACAGCACGATGGCAATGATGGAAGCCAGCACCACCGGGCTCCAGAATTCCATCTGCCAGCCGGGGGTGAGCATGGCGCTCTGGGCATTGGTAATCAGCTTGCCCAGGGTATTGTCCGTCAGGCCCAGGCCGATGAAGGCCAGGAATACTTCCATGCCGATATAGCTGGGAATTTCCACTGCTGCCTGGGTAACAATGATGGAGGTGAGGAAGGGCAGCAGATTCTTGGTGGCAATGCGCAGCGTGGGGGTGCCCAGGCAGCGGGAGGCCAGGTTGTATTCCCGGTCCCGGATGATCAGCACCTGGGTGCGGAAGAAATGGGCGATGGGGAGCCAGCCGGTGACGGTCAGCGCGAAGACCATGGTCCAGAACCGGGGCCGGAAGATCAGCACCAGCACGGAGCACAGCAGCTGATAGGGGATGTTGCCCACCACATTGTACAGCTCCAGCATCACCTTGTCGGCCCGCTTGGAGTAGCCCCACAGGGCGCCTACGATCACGCCCACGGTCATGTTGATCAGGGCGCAGACCAGGGCCAGCGCGATGGAGAGCCGGGCGCCGTCCCACACGGCGTCAAAGGTGGAGCCGCCGGCGTTGCCGGTGCCCAGGATCCAATGGATGTTGTAGCCAAATTTCTCCATGGCGGCGGCGGGGGACAGATGCTTGGCGGTGGAATCCATCAGGTTGGCGAATTCGTCATAGCCGGAAAGGGGCGGATAGATGAAGGCGAAGGCCACCACCACCAGCAGCAGCACCAGCACAAAGATATTGATTTTTTTCCGGAAGAACACCCGAAACACGGACTTCCAGTAGGAATAGCGGGGGGCGGTGATCCGCTCCGCCTCCTCGTCGCTGTGGGGGTGCATGGAGAAAAGCTCCTCCTCGCTCAGCCCCAAATCATCGATATTCACATACTTTTGATTCATCTTGACTCACCTGGCTTTCGTGTTGAAGGAAATTCTGGGGTCTACCATTGCCATCAGCACATCGCCCAGGATCAGAGAAATCACGCTGAGCAGGCCATAGAACAGGCAAACGCCAACAATCACGTTATTGTCATAGGACTGGATGGCCGTGACCATCAGGCCGCCGGTGCCAGGGATGGAATACACCTTCTCAGTGTAGAAGGCGCCAACCAGGCTGAACAGCACACTGCCGGGGATGCCCTGGACAATGGGAACCACCGCGTTGCGCATGATGTGCTTGCGGAAAATCTCGCCCTCGGTCAGGCCGTTGGAGCGGGCGAAGCGGACATAGTCGGAATTCTTCTGGTCGATCATATACCGGCGCATCCAGCGCATCAGCCGGGCAATGCTGGGCATGGCCAGGGAGATGATGGGCAGCAGGTACATCATCTTGTTGGTGGATTCCAGATCAAAGGAGGTGGGGATGCCCAGGGCATAGCCAATGGTCTTCACCATGAAGATATACGACAGCGCGGGCACCGCCGTGATGAACACGATATAGAAGGTGCAGATTTTATCGAAGAGCTTATCCGCTTTCAGGGCCATCAGCACGCCCAGGGGCAGGCCGATGACATAGGCCAGAATCACGGCCAGGACGCCGAAGAGGAAGGAATAGCCCATCTTGGACGAGCCGTTCTTCACGGTGCTGGTCTGGGTATAGTCGTCGGTATAGCGGGGGCCATAGAGCAGCTCGCCGGTCTCCAGGGAGCCAGCCACATAGGTGGCGGTGTGCAGATCGTCGGCGCTTTCCTCCACCAAGCCCGTGGGATAGGTGACGGTGCTGGTGACATAAGCGCCCTGGGTGCGGGTCATTGTATCAAAAACATCAATCCCCTGGTTGACCACAAAGGATTTGCCCAGGTGAAGGGTGACAAAATTCTGGTGAATAAAGGGGAACTGGTTGTCGCAGTACAGAAGGTACTTGTGCAGTGTGCCATTGCCCATAATGGCAGGGGAGAATTTTTCTCCGCCGTAAGCGGGGTCATGGAGGGTGAAGGTCAGCTTTCTCTCGCCGATGTCCTCTTCCACCCGGTGGATGTTGTCGAATTCCAGAATACCGGTGAAATAGTTCAGCGCCCGGTCCCAGATCGGCTTATCCTTATAGGCAAACAGCGCGGCCTGACCACCGTTGGCCACCTTTTTGCCGCTCATCACCGTATCCAGCCGCTTGACGTCATAGCCGCGGGAGGTATAGTATTCTTCAAACTCTTTCACATACTGGGCGGTGAGCTCCGAATCCTTCTCCGGGGTGCGGCCCAGCTTCACGGCCTCCGCCCGGGTTTCCTCGGTGATGGTGCCGTCCTTGGTCAATTGCAGCAGGTAGTCGGCGTAGGGCACATAGTCCAGATACCCATACTCTTCCCACTTGCTGTACAGATAAGTCTCCTTCGCATTAAATGTTTTTTTGCTGAACAGGGGGTCCGCAGCGAAAATCAACTGTCGATCCATCAGCGTAAAAATCATCACCATGACGATAATCACCATGATCGCAACCGAGAGGAAGCCGCGAAGGAGCCGATTTACCACATATTTCGTCATAATATCACTCTCGCTTTACTGGTCAGTCGGGGGTCGGATCATTTGGGATCCGGCCCCCGACCTTCATTATTTTTTTGGCCAGGAAATCGCAGGGATGCGATCTGGAAGGCTCTGATGAATCGGCGGGAGCCAGGGGAAGAATCCCCGGGCAGCCGGATTCAGAATATCCTTAGAACAGGCCGAAGCTCTTGGACATACCGTTGGCACCGGGCAGCATGGTATCCAGGTAGGTCTTGGGATCGCCGTAGTCGGGGCCCCAGCCGCCGTTGTTGCCGATGTCGAAGTTCATCTCGTCGCCGTTGTTGGGATAGTAAGTGGCGTCCAGCCAATCCTTCTGGGTGTCGCAGGGCACGATGTCAACGATGACCACGCCGCCCAGGACTTCCTCAACGCTCTTCTTCAGAGCCTGATCCTGGTTCTTGAAGGGATCGTTGCCGGTGAAGCTGGCGATGTCCAGACGGACGGGGTTCTCAGCGCTGATGGGATAGCCCTGAGCGGCCAGCTCTTCGATGGCGATGTTCAGCTCAGCAACAGCGACCTCGGGGTTGTACCAGCCGTCGTAGCCGGTGCCCAGGCCGGTCTCCTCGTCGAAGGACTTGATGTGGCTGCCATCGGCCTCCAGCTGACGCTGACGGATGGTGCCGTAAGCGGTGCCGGCGGGGAAGGTGACAGACTCGCCGTTGATGTCAACGGTGACTTCCTTGCTCAGGTAGACGAAGTTGCCGGGGATATAGGCGTTGTTCATGGAGTTGTACTTCAGGTCCTCGCCCTTCCGCTGAGCCACCATGGTGGCGCGGTCGATGGCGTAGTGGACAGCGCGGCGGAAGTGGACGTTCCGCATGGCAGCCTGTGCCAGAACCTTCTGATCCTCGGTGTGGGTGGAGACAGCGATGTTGGCATCGTTGTAGTTGGCATAGGCCTTGCGGTCGATGTTCATCCACTCAACGAAGCTGTTGGCGTCGGTCTCGGAAACATAGGCGTAATCGTCGAACAGGCCGTCAGCCTTGGCGATCTCCATGGTGGCGGTGTTCAGACCGGCGTTGGTGATGTCGCCGGCAACCATGTCCTTGTAAACCTTGGTGGCGTCGGTGCCGTCGTCATACTTCCAGGTCAGGGTGTGCACACCCAGGATGTCGGGGTTGTAGTAGGAGGGGTTAGCCTCGAACACGATGGTGTTCTGCTCGGTGTAGCTCTTCACCAGGAAGGGGCCGTTGTAGGCGATGGTGTCGGGGGAGGTGCCGTACTTGTAGTTGGAGGATTCCTTGGCAGCGGCAAACTCATCCACACCGAAGGCGCCGCCCTGGCTCAGGAAGAAGGCGCGGTTCATGGGGAAGAAGATGTTGTAGGACAGCATGGTCAGGAAGTAGGGAGTGGAATCGCACAGGGTGTACTCCAGGGTGTAGTCATCCAGAGCCTTCACGCCCACGTCGGCGAAGTCGGTGGTCTCGCCGCTCATATACTCGCTGGCGCCCACGATCAGGCCGTCAACCAGCCACTCCAGGCCAGCCTGGCAGTCCAGCATGTGCTGCATACCGGCGACGAAGTCGTCAGCGGTGACTTCACCGATCTCACGGCCCTGAGAGTCAACCCACTTCACACCCTGACGGATCTTGAAGGTGAAGACGGTCATGTCCTCGTTCTCTTCAACGCTCTCAGCCAGAGCGGGCTGCTGCACGTTCTTGATGTCGTACATCATCAGGCCGTCGCACAGCTGAACCAGAGGACGGGAGTCGGCCTGCAGGTAGGTGTTCAGAGCGTCCCAGGTCTGAGGATCGGAGGAGGAGGGGTACTTGTACTCATCTTCCATGGTGTAGCCGTTCTCAGTCAGGTAAGCCTTGGCCTCAGAAACATAGGTAGCGGCGTCGGGAGCTTCCATCCACATGGCCTTCAGAGCATCCCGGTCGGTGGCCTTGATCAGTTCCTTGGTCACCAGAATGGAGTACTGACGGTCGGAGTCGTTGCCCCACAGAGTGCCGTTGGCAGTCTTGGGAACGGAGCGGCCGATGCCGTAGTTGCCATAGTTGGAGGTGGTGGGCAGCAGAACGCTGGACTCCAGCAGCTTTGCCTCGGCAAGAGCCTCCAGAGCGTAGCGCTGGTCTACGTCCATGCACTCCAGGGCTTCCATGTACATGTCATAGAATTCGCCCAGGTTTTCATCGTAGAGCTGCTGGTCATCTTTTTCTTCCAGAGCGGGATACTCAGCGGACGCGCTCAGCACCATCGGAAGAACCATGGCCAGGGCCAACACGATTGCGAGAAGTTTCTTCATGTTTTGTTATCCTCCTTTGAATTTTTCACGGAAGCCGGGAAGGAAGCCCAACTTCCGCTGAAATCATTCTCACAAATGATTTGGATTCATTTTATCACAGCGCCCCCCATAAATCAACCCTTAGTTAATTTCTCCGGGCGAAATTTGTTGTGTTCTACAATTTCAATCGGTAAAACCCCTTGCCTCCAACCGTTTTTGGGTATTTTCACAACCGGCCGTTGGACGCCGCTGGAAAACATCCGTTTTTCTGCCAGCATACAGAATCCCGGAAATTTCCGCCGCCTCCCCCGCCATCCCGCCCCCCTTTTTGAAGGATGCCGCTCCCCTTCCGTCATTTTTCAAATCCGCCGCCATGCTATTTTAAGATATAAGATACGAGATATGGGATACGAGATAATTAGGAGTTAGGAATGAGGAATTTAACGGGATGCCCGTAGGGGCGGGTCTTGACCCGCCCGTTGGGAATGTCAAAAATTTTAGACAGCAGGCGAGTCAAGACTCGCCCCTACAGTGAGCGGGGCAGTGCGGCAAGTTGTTCAATTACATTCCTAACTTCTAACTTCTAATTCCCAACTCCCAGGCGGAAACCACACAAGAATCCCCGGATTCCGGGAGGCAAAATGTGGTATATTCATTAAATTTTCATGAAGCGCCAAGGAAAGGCTGGAAAACCGGCTCTGGCTGTGCTATAATGTGTCCAAGTATACCGTATGGAGAAAGATCATATGCTGGAACTACTATCCCCCGCCGGGTCCATGGAGGCCCTGCGCGCTGCCGTTCAGAACGGCGCCAATGCCGTCTACCTTGGCATCGGCACCTTTAACGCCCGTCAGGGCGCCAAAAACTTCACCCTGGAGACGCTGGGAGAGGCACTGAAATACTGCCACGTCCGGGGGGTGGATGTCCACCTGACCCTGAACACCCTGGTCACGGACCGGGAATTCAAGGCCGTCTCCGACCTCATCCGCCAAACCGCCGAGGCCGGGGTGGACGCCTTCATCGTCCAGGACCTGGGGGTGGCCCAGCTCTGCCGCCAGATCGCCCCGGAGGTGCCGGTCCACGGCTCCACCCAGATGACCGTCCACTCCCTGCCCGGGGTGCAGCTGTGCGCCGCCCTGGGGATGAAGCGGGTGGTGCTGAGCCGGGAGCTGACCCGGGAGGAGATTCGCTACATCTGCGCCGCCTCCCCCATCGAAATCGAGGTATTCGGCCACGGGGCGCTGTGCATGTGCTATTCCGGCCAGTGCTACCTCTCCTCCATGATCGGCGGCCGCTCCGGGAACCGGGGCCGCTGCGCCCAGCCCTGCCGCCAGAGCTACGGCTACGGCCGCTGGGAGAGCAAATACCCCCTGAGTCTGAAAGACAACTGCCTGGTGCACTACGTCAAGGAGCTGGAGGCCATGGGCGTGACCTCCTTGAAGCTGGAGGGGCGGATGAAGCGGCCCGAATACGTGGCCACCGTCACCGGCGTCTACCGCAAGGCCATCGACGAGGGCCAGGTGACTGACCAGATGATGGAGGACCTTTACACCTCCTTCAACCGCCAGGGCTTCACCAACGGCTACTACACCGGCCGGGTGAACCAGAAAATGTTCGGCACCCGCACCGACACCCGGGACGACCCCCAGTGGCTGCAGCAGGCCCGGCAGTCCTATGAATCCGGGGAGACCTCCCTGGTGGACATCCAGTTCCGCTGCGCCGTCACCGTGGACGGCTGCACCCTCACCGTCACCGACCCGGAGGGGCGGACCTGCTCGGTGAACGGCCCCAAGCCGGAGTTGGCCCACAGCGTCCCCCTGTCCGGCCAGGTGTTGAGCTCCTGGCTCTCCAAAACCGGCGGCACCCCCTACCGGTGCACCGAAATCCGCACCCACATCGACCCGGGGCTCACTGTCCCCGCCTCCGCCGTCAACGCCATGCGCCGGGAGCTGCTGAACCGGCTCACCGCCATCCGGGGCAGGCAGGTTCAGCGCACCGTCCGCCCGCCCAAAAGCGTCCCCAATTACAAGGGCAGCACCAAGCTCCCCGGCCTGACCATCCAAGTCACCACCCGGGAGCAGCTCACCCCCACCCTGGTCAACACGGAGACCGCCATGCTCTATGTCCCCATCCATCTGCTCACCCAGGACCCGGCCCTGTGTCAGGCTCTGGCCAAGCGGGGCCGGGTGGCCGCCGCGCTGCCCAGAGTGGTCCACGACGGGGAGCTGCCCAAGCTGAGAGCCGACATGGAGCAGGTGCGAAGCTTCGGCATCAAGGACGCGCTGGTGGGCAATTACGGCCTGGTGATCCCCGCCCGGGAGGCTGGGCTCCGGCTCCACGGCGACTTTGGCCTGAATATGTTCAACTCCGCCGCCATGAATTATCTGAAGCAGATGGATTTTGCCTCCGCCTGCCTGAGCTTTGAGCTGACCCTGCCCCAGATTCGGGACATCAGCAAGGCCGTCCCCACAGAGATTTTCGCCTACGGCCGGCTGCCGCTGATGCTCACGGAGCACTGCCTGATTCACAACCGCACCGGCGAATGCACCTGCGGCGCCGTGCCCGTCAAGCTCACCGACCGCACCGGAGCGGAGTTCCCCATCATCCGGGACGGAAACACCTGCCGCAGCGTTCTGCTCAACGGCAAAAAGCTCAGCTGGCTGGACCGCCAGCACGACCTGGCCCGGCTGGGGCTGTGGGCCATCCGGCTGTACTTCACCACGGAAAACGGCCGGGAGGTGGACCGGGTCATCAGCGAATATGTAAACCCCGCACCCTTTGACCCCGGCTTCTGCACCCGGGGACTGTATTTGAGAGGATTGGAAGCATGAAGCAATTGATATTGGCCTCCGGCTCTCCCCGGCGCCGGGAGCTGCTGGGCCTGTTCGGTATTCCCTTTGTCGTCCGGGCGGCAGACATCGACGAGACCATGGACCCCGCCCAGTCCCCCGCCCACGAGGTGGCCCAGGTCAGCCGCCGCAAGGCCATGGCCGTGGAGCGCGGGCCGGAGGATGTGGTGATCGCGGCGGATACCATTGTGGTCTGCCAGGGAAAAATTCTGGGCAAGCCCCACAGCCGGGAGGAAGCGGTTTCCATGCTCCATCTGCTCTCCGGCCGGGAGCACCAGGTGATGACCGGCTGCACCGTTCTGTGGGAGGGGGGGCAGGAAACCTTCACCGAGGTGACTACCCTGACCTTCCGCCCCCTGTCCGACGGGGAAATCCAGCGGTATGTGGACTCCGGCGAGCCCATGGACAAGGCCGGGGCCTACGGCATCCAGGGGGGCGCCGCCCTGTTCTGCCCCGGCATCCAGGGCGACTACTACAACGTTATGGGTCTTCCCGTCTGCCGCCTGGGCACGGTGCTGCGGCAGGTCATGGAGCAGGAGGAATAAGATGAGGAATCTCTTTAACACAAAGCTGAAAATCATTGTGATTTTGGCGGTGCTGATCACCGCCGTGCTCTCCGTGATGTCGGGCCTGACCAAACAGAGCATCCCCGAGCTGGCGGTGCAGGGCATCCTGGCCCCCTTCCGGGCGGCGGGCACGGCGCTGACCAAAACCGCCGAGCGGTACTACAGCTACATGTTCCGCTACGAGACCCTGGAGGCGGAAAACGAAGCGCTGAAAGCCCAGCTTGCCCAGATGGCGGACACGGCCCGTCAGTCCGACGCCACCATCCGTGAGAACGCCCGTCTGCGCAAGACCTTGGGCCTGACAGAGCTGCACGATGACTACGACCTGACCGACGCCTACATCATCGGCTGGAGCTCCACCGACTGGTCCAACACCTTCACCATCAACCGGGGCAGCAACGTGGGCATTGAAGAAAACATGGTCGCCATCACCGAAAACGGCGAGGTGGTGGGCCTGGTTACTCAGGTAGGCGCCAATTTCGCCGTGGTGAAAACGGTGCTGGACTCCACGCTGGAAATTTCCGCCACCATCGCCACCTCCGGCTACAACGGCATGGTCAGCGGCGGCTATATCGAAGGAAACGAAAAATATCTGCAAATGGACTACCTGCCCTCCTCCTCCATCATCCGCAACAACGACCAGGTCGTCACCTCCGGCTCCACCGTGTACCCCAGGGGCCTGATCCTGGGCTATGTGGTGGACGCGGGCTTCAAGGAAACCGGCGTGGCAAAATACGCCGTTCTGGAGCCCGCCGCGGAAATCAGCTCTCTGGAGCAGGTTTTCATCCTGACAAACTTCCACACGGAATGAGGCTTCGCCATGGCAAATGAACGCAAACCCCGCCGGGCCGCGCCCCGGAAACGTCGCATCCCCCCCAAAAAGCAGAAAACCAAGCGGGTCCGCCCCAGCCTGGTTTCCGAATTCAAGCCGGACAAGCCCCGGGTCAGTCCCCTGAAGCCCCTGCGCTTCACCCACCTGCAATGGCTGCAAACCCTGCGCTGGCTGTGCTACATCGGGGTGTGTGTGCTGTGCCTGGTGATTCAGGACACCATCATGAGCCGGATCACCATCTTCGGCGCCACCACCGACCTGGCGGTATCCGCCATGCTGCTGATTACCGTCATCGAGGGCAGCGATGTTGGCAGCGTGTTCATCCTGATCGCGTCCACCATCTATTATTTTTCCGGCTCGGCCCCCGGCCCCTACAGCGTAGGGTTGCTCACGGTGCTGGGCCTGGCCGCCACCTTCATCCGTCAGGTGGTGTGGAACCGCAGCCGCAGCTCCATTGTGCTCTGCGCCGGGCTGGCGGCCATGGCCTATGAGTTCTCACTGTACCTTGTGGGCCTGTTTTTGGGACTCACCGCCTGGTTCCGGCTGCCCCGGTTCCTGCTCACCGGCGTGCTTACCGTGGCGGCGATGATTCCCCTTTATTACTGCATCTATCGCATTGGTCAAATTGGAGGCTATACATGGAAAGAATGACCCGATTTCGGTCCTCTGTTCTGCTGGGCATTTTCGGCTTTGTGCTGTTCCTGTTTGCCACAAAGCTGTTCTCCCTGCAGATCATTGAGACGAAGGGTAATACCGACAACGCAACCACCTATTCCACCATCACCACCGTCCGTGCCGCCCGGGGAGACATTCTGGACCGGAACGGCAACATTCTGGTGGGCAACCGGGCCAGCTATGATCTGGTGTTCAACCATTACGTCATCAAATCCGCCGACAACCGGAACCAATATCTTTATAACCTTTTGAAAAAGTGTGAGGAGCTGGGCGTCACCCACAACGACCACTTCCCCATCACCGCCACCCAGCCCTTCCAATACACCCTGGACGAATACAACACCTCCTGGCAGCGCAACTACCAGCGCTTCATGGTGGACTGGGGCCTGGACCCGGACATCACCGCGCCCCTGCTGGTGGAGCGGATGCGGGAGCGCTATGATCTGCCCGAGGAATGGACGGACGAAGAGGCCCGGGGCGTCATCGGCCTGCGCTACGAATTCGACCTGCGGGGCGTGACCAACCTGCCCAACTATGTGTTCATCGAGGACGTTTCCAACGAGAACCTGTCCGCCATCCTGGAGCTGAACACCCCGGGCCTGATGGTGGAATCCTCCACCGTCCGGGAGTACCACACCCCCTATGCGGCCCACATCCTGGGCTATATGGGCGGCATGGACGACGCCGACTGGAAAAAATACGAGGAGCAGGGCTACTCCATGGACGCCTACATCGGCCAGTCCGGCTTCGAGGAGGCCTTCGAAGAGTACCTCCACGGCATCGACGGCAGCCGGTTGGACGTGGTTTCCAAAGACGGCGCCATTGTCAGCCAGAAATATCTGGAGGGGAAGGAGCCCATCGCCGGAAACAACGTGGAAACCACCATCGACATCACCCTGCAAAAAATCGCCGAGGATTCCCTGGCCGAGGTCATGCACAATCTCACCGACCCGGAGATCAACACCTCCGAGGGCGAGAGCACCGGCCTGGACGCCCAGGGCGCCGCCGTCATCGTCATGAAGGTTAAGACCGGCGAAATTCTGGCCTGTGCCAGCTATCCCACCTACGACCTGGCCAACATCTCCAAGCCGGAGGTCTGGAACGCCATCATGGAGGACGAGCTGAAGCCCTTCTTCAACCGGGCCTTCGGCGCCAACTACGCCCCCGGCTCCACCTTCAAAATGTGCACCCTGGTGGCGGCCATGCAGAACGTCAACTCCAAGGGAGAGCGAATCCTGGACTATATGGAAACCATTCAGGACAAGGGTGTGTTCACCTCTCTTGGAGAGGGCTTCAACCCCAAATGCTTGCTCTACTCCTCCGTTCAGGCCACCCACGGCACCATCGACGCCACTGACGCATTGAAGGTCTCCTGCAACTACTTCTTCTATGAGCTGGGCTACCGGATGACCTGGGAGATGATGGACGAAGCCGCCAAGGGCTTCGGCCTGGGCGAGCCCACCGGCATCGAGCTGACCGAAAGCATCGGCTGGCGAGCCAACCCCACCAGTAAGGCCGCCTCCTACACCGGCCCCGACGCCGTGTGGAACGCCGGCGACAGAGTTCTCGCCGCCATCGGCCAGTCCGAAAACCGGTTCTCCCCCCTGCAGCTGTGCGTCTACGCCTGCACCCTGGCCAACCGAGGCACCCGCTACCGCGCCACCTTCCTGAACCGGGTGGCCTCCTCCGACTACCGGACCCTCATCAAGCAGAACGAGCCGGAGATCGTGAGCAAAATGGACATTGCCTACGACACCTACGAGATGTATATGACCGGAATGCGGAAGGTCATCACCGACATTAGCGGTACTGCCAACAAGTATTTCGGCGGCCGGGAGGACCCCAAAACCTTCCCCGTGGAGGTCTGCGCCAAGACCGGTACTGCTCAGCACTCCTCCGGCGGCTCCGACCACGCTGCCTTCATCTGCTTTGCCCCCAAGAATGACCCCGAAATCGCCGTGGCCATCTACGGCGAGAAGGCGGCCCACGGAAGCTGGCTGGCCCCTGTGGCCGAGGACATTCTGGAGGCCTACTTTGAAATGGAAGCCGCCAGCGACGTCTTCACCTACGAAAACAA
>CAZYWM010000046.1:0-16110 GCA_964651615.1 uncultured Oscillospiraceae bacterium
ATAAAACTTTGTAAAATATTCTGAAAAAATCCTTGACATTTGGTGGGCGCGGTGGTATCATATCCCTGCGTGTGCGGGGGAAACTCTGCCATGCGCAATGCGATGATGCAGGAGATTGCGCCACAAGGCGGTAACTTCTGCGGAGTATGTCCGGTCATCGGGCGGCTGAACGCTTCTTTTGCGCTGGCGTATATCGCCGGGCAGGAAGGAATGGTCGGCGCTTGTCGGCCAATTTTCATGCCCTGGAATGATACGCACGGAGGCGCGGACAGAAGTGCTCGACCGTACCCAGCCATCTCACACTGAGTACGTCACATCAAGGAGGAAAAACAAACTATGGCAAACCAGCAAATGATCCGCATTCGGCTGAAGGCTTACGATCACCAGCTGATCGACTCCAGCGCCGCGAAGATCGTGGAGACCGCCAAGCGCAACGGCGCTCAGGTTTCCGGCCCCATCCCCCTGCCCACCAAGAAGGAGGTCGTCACCATCCTTCGGGCTGTTCACAAGTACAAGGACAGCCGTGAGCAGTTTGAGCGCAGAACCCACAAGAGACTGATCGATATCCTCAACCCCAACCAGAAGACCATCGAGGCCCTGATGAGCCTGGACCTTCCCGCTGGCGTTGAGATAGAGATAAAGCTGTAATTCCTCGGAATTACCGCTGCCCGCACTGTCTGGCATCGGGCGGACGGGTCATGTTGGCTTCCGAACCCAATGCGAAAGCCAACCAATAACCTAATTAAAGGAGAAACCAAACATGCAGAAAGCAATCATCGGCAAAAAAGTGGGCATGACCCAGATCTTCGATGAGAGCGGCAAGGTGATCCCTGTTACCGTTGTGGAAGCAGGCCCCTGCGTTGTCACTCAGAAGAAGACCGTTGAGACCGACGGCTACGTGGCCGTCCAGCTGGGCTTTGGCGATGTCAAGGAGTCCAAGCTGTCCAAGCCGGAGGCAGGCCACCTGAAGAAGGCTGGCGTCGCCCCCAAGAAGTACCTGAAGGAGTTTAAGCTGGAGGGCGCCGCCAACATGAACGTGGGCGACGAAATCAAGGCCGACACCTTCGCTGCCGGAGACAAGATCGACGTTACCGGCATCACCAAGGGCCACGGCTACCAGGGCGTTGTGAAGCGCCATGGCGCTGGCCGTACCCCCATGACCCACGGCGGCGGCCCTGTCCACCGTCACGCAGGCTCCATGGGCGCTTCCTCTCACCAGTCCCGCATCTTCCCGGGTAAGATCGGCGCAGGCCAGATGGGCTGCGAGCAGGTCACCATCGAGAACCTGGACGTGGTGAAGGTGGACGCAGAGCTGAACATGATCGTTGTTCGCGGCGCCATCCCCGGCCCCAAGGGCGGCCTGGTGTATCTGCGCAACACCGTGAAGAACATCAAGGTCAAGAACGTGGAGACCGGCATCAGCAAGAACCCGCAGAAGGCTTCCGGCAGAAATCCCCAGAAGGCTTCCGCGAGAGGCTAAGGAAAGGAGATCTTAAATCATGCTTACGAAAGTTTACAATATGGCTGGCAAGCAGGTTGGCGAGATCGAACTGCCCGAAGCTGTGTTCGGCATTGAGCCCAACGCTGCCGTCGTTCACGAGGCAGTCAAGAATCACCTGGCCAACAAGCGTCAGGGCACCCAGAGCGCTCTGACCCGCGCTGAGGTTTCCGGCGGCGGCCGCAAGCCCTGGCGTCAGAAGGGCACCGGCCGGGCCCGTCAGGGCAGCACCCGTGCTCCCCAGTGGACCCACGGCGGCATCGTGTTCGCCCCCAAGCCCCGGGACTACAGCTTCGCCATGAACAAGAAGGCCAAGCGCCTGGCGCTGAAGAGCGTCCTGAGCGCCAAGGCAACCGAGCAGGCCGTGGTGGTGATCGACGCCATCAAGATGGCCGCCCCCAAGACCAAGGAGTTCGCCGCGTTCCTGAACGCCGTTGGCTGCACCACCAAGACGCTGGTGGTCACTGCCGAGGCCGATCAGAATGTGGTGAAGTCCGGCCGCAACATCGCCGGCTGCGAAGTCACCTTCGCGAACCTGCTGAATGTTTACGACGTGCTGCACGCCGACAAGCTGGTTGTGGATCAGGCTTCCCTGGCTAAGATCGTGGAGGTATTCGCGTAATGAAGAATATTTACGATATTATCAGAAGACCTGTCATCACCGAGCAGTCCATGGAGTCTGTGGCGGATAAGAAGTACGTCTTCATGGTGGACGTTGACTCCAACAAGACCGAGATCAAGGCCGCTGTGGAAGCCATCTTCGGTGTGAAGGTGGCCAAGGTCAACACCGTCCGGATGCAGGGCAAGGCCAAGCGCACCGGCGCTTATCCCATGGGCAAGCGCCCCGAGTACAAGAAGGCAATCGTTACCCTGACTGCCGACTCCAAGACCATCGAGTTCTTCGAGGGTATGGTCTAAACCAATCTCAATAAAGGAGAGAAACGCAAATGGCTATTAAAACTTTCAAGCCTTACACCCCGGCCCGCAGAAACATGACTGTTTCCGCTTTCGACGGTGTGGATAAGAAGGCAAAACCTGAGCGTAGCCTGGTTGAGACCCTCAAGAAGAATGCTGGTCGCAACTCCTACGGTCACATCACCGTCCGCCATAAGGGCGGCGGAAACAAGCGCAAGTACCGGATCATCGACTTCAAGCGCCAGAAGCTGGATATGCCCGCTACTGTGCAGCGCATTGAGTACGATCCCAACCGTTCCGCTTTCATCGCTCTGATTCAGTACGAGGACAAGACCCTGAGCTACATTCTGGCCCCCTACGGCCTGAACGTCGGCGACCAGGTGGTCTCCTCTGCCGCTGCCGACATCAAGCCCGGCAACTGCCTGCCCATCGCCAACATCCCTGTTGGTACCGTGATCCACAATGTGGAGCTCCAGCCCGGCCACGGCGCTCAGCTGGTTCGTGCCGCCGGTGGCGCCGCGCAGCTGATGGCCAAGGAAGGCGAGCTGGCTCAGGTCCGTCTGCCCTCCGGCGAGGTGCGCTACGTCCGGATGAACTGCACCGCCTGCATCGGCCAGGTGGGCAACCTGGACCATGAGAACGTCCACATCGGCAAGGCCGGCCGGAAGCGCCACATGGGCATCCGTCCCACCGTCCGCGGCTCCGTCATGAACCCCAACGATCACCCCCACGGCGGCGGCGAGGGCCGCGCGCCTGTTGGCCGTCCCGGCCCTGTCACTCCCTGGGGCAAGCCTGCTATGGGCTATAAGACTCGTAAGACAAAGAGCCGCACCAACAAGTTCATTGTCAAGCGCAGAAACAGCAAGTAAGGAGGAAATGAAATGAGCAGAAGTATCAAAAAGGGCCCTTTCGTAGCTCCTGAGCTGTACAAGCGCATTGAGGAGCTGAACAAGGCCGGTGAAAAGAAGGTCCTGAAGACCTGGTCCCGGGCCTCCACCATTTTCCCCTCCTTTGTCGGTCACACCATCGCTGTCCACGACGGCCGCAAGCACGTACCCGTCTATATCACCGAGGATATGGTTGGTCACAAGCTGGGCGAGTTCGTTCCTACCAGAACCTTCCGGGGTCACTCTGGCAGCAAGACCGCAAATTCCAAGTAAGGAGGTACGAAAATGGAAGCATTTGCACATGTTAAGTACGTCCGCATGTCCCCCCGCAAGGTGAAGCTGGTTTGCGACATGATCCGGGGCAAGGACGTGAAGACCGCTGCCGCGTACCTGAGCAACACCTCCAAGGCTGCCTGTGAGCCCATGGCCAAGCTGCTGAAGAGCGCCGTTGCAAACGCCGAGCACAATCACGAAATGAACGCTGAGAACCTGTACGTCTCCACCGTTGTTGCAAATCCCGGCCCTATCCTGAAGCGCGGCCGCATCGCATCCCGTCGTGGTTTCGTTCGGATCAATAAGAGAACCACTCACATCACCATCGGTGTGAGCGAGAAGGCTTAATCAGGAGGTAGCTATGGGACAGAAAGTTAATCCCCATGGACTGCGGGTTGGCGTCATCAAGGACTGGGATTCCCACTGGTACGCCCGCGAGGAGAAGGTCGGCGACCTGATCGTCGAAGACTACAACATCCGTAAGTATCTGAAAAACAAGCTCTATGCCGCCGGCATCGCTAAGATCGAGATCGAGCGGTCCAACGGCAAGGTCAAGATCAACATCCACTGCTCCCGCCCCGGTGTGGTCATCGGCAAGGCTGGCGCTGAGATCGAGAATCTGCGCAAGGACGTGGAAGGCCGCCTGGGCAAGAGCGTCAACCTGAACATCGTTGAGGTTCGCTCCCCCGACCTGAACGCCCAGCTGGTGGCCGAGAACATCGCTCAGCAGCTGGAGAAGCGTATCTCCTTCCGCCGGGCTATGAAGAAGGCCATGCAGCAGGCCACCCGCCTGGGTGCCAAGGGCATCAAGGTCACTTGCGGCGGCCGTCTGGGCGGCGCCGAAATCGCCCGCTCCGAGAGCTATCACGAGGGCACCATCCCCCTGCAGACCATCCGCGCCGACATCGAGTATGGCTTCGCGGAGGCTGCCACCACCTACGGCCGCATCGGCGTGAAGGTGTGGATCTACAAGGGCGAGGTGCTGAACACCACCCTGCGTGCCGCTGCCCCCGAACCCGCTCCCCGTGAGCGCCGGGAACGCCGCGGCAACGGTGAGCGTCGTGGCAACGGCGAGCGCCGGGAGCGTCGCAGCGGTGATCGTCCCAATTACCGCAGAGAAGGAGGTAACCGCTAATGCTGCTGCCTAAGAGAGTGAAATACCGCAAGGTTCAGCGTGGCCGTATGACCGGCGCTGCCTCCCGCGGCAATAAGGTTTCCTACGGTGAGTTCGGCATCCAGGCTCTGGAGCCCGGCTGGATCACCGGCAATCAGATTGAAGCAGCCCGTATCGCCATGACTCGTTACACCAAGCGTGGCGGCAAGGTCTGGATCAAGATTTTCCCCGACAAGCCTTACTCCAAGAAGGGCCTGGGCACCCGTATGGGTTCCGGTAAGGGCGCTCCTGAAGGCTGGGTTGCTGTGGTTAAGAATCAGAAGGTGATGTTCGAGATCGGCGGCGTGACCGAGGACGTGGCCCGTGAGGCCCTGCGTCTGGCTCAGCACAAGCTGCCCATCAAGACTCGCATCGTCACCAAGGAAGTCGAAACTGAGATTGGTGGTGAATAATGATGAAGGCAAAGGAACTCAAGAATCTGTCCGCCGAAGAGCTGGCCAAGAAGCTGGACGAGCTGAAGAAGGACCTGTTCATGCTGAGAATGCAGCATGCGACCAATCAGCTGGACAATCCCATGCGTCTGAACGCCGTTAAGAAGGACATTGCCCGCATCAAAACCATTATTCGTGAGAAAGAGACCAACGTCTGAGGAGGTAAGCGATTATGACTGAAAATACCAGAGCTTTCCGCAAAACCAGAATTGGTCAGGTTGTCTCCGATAAGATGGACAAGACCATTGTGGTTGCGATCGAGGATAGCGTGCAGCATCCTCTGTACAAGAAGACCATGAAGCGGACCTACAAGCTGAAGGCCCACGACGAGAACAACGAGTGCGGCATCGGCGATACCGTTGAGGTCATGGAGACCCGTCCCCTGTCCAAGGACAAGAGATGGAGACTCATCAGAATTATTGAAAAGGCGAAGTAAGGAGGTCGGCGTAAATGATTCAGCAGGAAAGCTATCTGAAGGTTGCCGACAATACCGGCGCCAAGGAAATTCACTGCATCCGGGTCCTGGGCGGCTCCAAGCGGAAGTTCGGCAACATCGGTGATGTGATCGTTGCCTCCGTCCGCAAGGCTGCTCCCGGCGGCACGGTGAAAAAGGGCGAGGTCGTGAAGGCCGTGATCGTCCGTACCAAGCGGGGCGTCCGCCGTGAGGACGGCAGCTATGTCCGCTTTGATGAGAACGCCGCTGTGATCATCAAGGAAGACAAGAACCCCAAGGGTACCCGTATCTTTGGACCGGTGGCACGTGAGCTGCGTGAGAAGGACTTCATGAAGATCCTGTCTCTGGCTCCCGAAGTCATTTAAGGGGGAACCGAAGGAATGAACATCAAAAAGAATGATACCGTCATCGTCCTGTCCGGCAAGGACAAGGGCGTCAAGGGCAAGGTCCTGGTGGCCATGCCCCGTGAGAACAAGGTGATCGTGGAGAAGGTCAACGTGGCCACCTGCCACACCAAGCCCCGCCGTCAGGGCGAGCAGGGTGGCATCGTCAAGCGCGAGACCCCCATCCGCTCCTGCAAGGTCGCTCTGTTCTGCTCCAAGTGCAACAAGGGCGTTCGCGTCGGCTACAAGCTCGAGGGCGACAAGAAGACCCGCATCTGCCGCAAGTGCGGCGCTGAAATCTAAGAGAGGAGAAGTTCATCATGGCAAACAGATTGAAAGAAAGATATGTTGCTGAGATCGCTCCTGCTCTGAATAAGAAATTCGGCTACAAGAGCGTGATGCAGATTCCCAAGCTGGACAAGGTGATTGTGAACGTCGGCTGCGGCGAGAGCAAGAACAATGCCAAGGAAATCGAAGCCATCTGCAAGGACATCGCCGCCATCACCGGCCAGAAGCCTGTGACCTGCAAGGCCCGCAAGTCCGTGGCTAACTTCAAGGTCCGTGAGGGCGAAACCGTCGGCGTGAAAGTCACCCTCCGGGGAGACAAGATGTATGAGTTCCTGGACCGTCTGTTCAGCGTGGCTCTGCCCCGTGTGCGTGACTTCCGCGGCATCAGCCCCAACTCCTTCGACGGCCGCGGCAACTACGCCTTCGGCCTGAAGGAACAGCTGATCTTCCCCGAAATCGAGTACGACAAGGTGGACAAGATTCGTGGTATGGATATTTGCATCTGCACCACTGCCACCAACGACGAGGAAGCCAAAGAGCTGCTGACCCAGCTCGGCGCTCCCTTCACTGCTTGATTTAGGAGGATTGCAATATGGCCAAAAAGTCTATGATCCTGAAGCAGCAGGCTGAGCCCAAGTTCTCCAGCCGCCGCTACAACCGCTGCAAGATCTGCGGCAGACCCCATGCTTACCTGCGTGACTACGGCGTGTGCCGTATCTGCTTCCGCGAGCTGGCCTACAAGGGTCAGATTCCCGGCGTCCGCAAGGCCAGCTGGTAAGGTCGAGTATCGAAATGTAAAAAAGACGCGGGAAGTCCTGGGAAGATGGAAGCGCGGCTGCGCCAGATAAGAGATGATAAGGAATACCTTATCTATTCACTCTTATCTGGAATGCGAAGCTCGCTTCGCATTCCTTGGATACCCCCGTGTCTTCACGGGTTAAGCCCGTAACTTCTTAAAGGAGGATATTAACATGCAAATCACCGATCCCGTAGCAGATATGCTGACCCGTATCCGGAACGCGAATTCTGCCAAGCACGAAACCGTGGATGTCCCCGCCTCCAACCTGAAGAAGGCCATTGCCCAGATTCTGCTGGACGAGGGCTATATCAAGGCCTTCAGCATTGTGGACAACGGCAACCAGGGCACCATTCACATCACCCTCAAGTACCTGGGCAAGAAGCAGTCCGTCATCTCCGGCCTGCGCCGTGTGTCCAAGCCCGGTCTGAGAATTTACGCCGGCACTGAGGAGCTGCCCAAGGTTCTCAAGGGCCTGGGTATCGCCATCGTCTCCACTTCCAGGGGCGTCATGACCGACAAGAAGGCCCGTGAGCTGCATATCGGCGGCGAAGTGCTGGCCTTTGTCTGGTAAGGAGGATTCGCAAATGTCTAGAATTGGTAAGAAGCCGGTTATCATTCCGGCAAACGTCACGGTGGATATTGCCGAGGGCAATGCCGTTACCGTGAAGGGCCCCAAGGGCACCCTGAACTACACCTTCCATCCCGACATGATCCTGAAGGTTGAGGGCAATGTCCTGACCGTTGACCGCCCCGACGAGGAGCACCTGCACAAGTCCCTCCACGGCCTGACCCGCACCCTGCTGCACAACATGGTGGAGGGCGTTGAGAAGGGCTACACCAAGGAGCTGGATGTCAACGGCGTCGGCTACCGTGCCGAGAAGAAGGGCAATCAGCTGGTCATGCGTCTGGGCTTCTCCCACGAGGTTTTCGTGGACGAAATCCCCGGCATCACCATTGAGGTTCCCAACCCCAACAAGATCATCATCCACGGCATCGACAAGCAGGTCGTCGGCCAGTTTGCCGCCGAAGTCCGTGGCAAGCGTCCCCCCGAACCCTACAAGGGCAAGGGCATCAAGTATACCACTGAGGTCGTCCGCCGCAAGGTTGGTAAGACCGGTGGCAAGAAGTAATGGAGGTGTGCCGAAATGGTTAGCAGAATCAACAAAAATGCAATGCGCCTGAAGCGGCATGTCCGTGTTCGTGGCAAGGTCTCCGGCACTCCCGAGCGTCCCCGTCTGAACGTGTTCCGCAGCAACGCGAACATCTACGCCCAGATCATCGACGACGTCAACGGCGTAACTCTGGTTTCCGCCAATACGCTGGAGAAGGAATTTGAAGGCGCCACCGGCAACTGCGAGGCTGCCAAGAAGGTGGGCACCGTCCTGGCCGAGCGTGCCAAGGCGAAGGGCATTGAAGAGGTCGTTTTCGACCGTGGCGGTTATGTGTACCATGGCCGCGTCGCTGCTCTGGCTGAAGGCGCCCGCGAAGGCGGACTTCAGTTCTAAGGTAGAGGAGGAAAAGAAATGGCTTACAATAAGACTCCTAACAATGAAGCTTCCGAGCTCATTGAAAAGGTCGTTTACCTGAACCGGGTCAGCAAGACCGTTAAGGGCGGCCGTGTCATGAAGTTCTCCGCTCTGGTGGTTGTGGGCGACGGCAAGGGTACCGTGGGCTATGGCCTGGGCAAGGCCGCCGAGGTCTCCGAGGCCATCCTGAAGGGCATTGCTGATGCCAAGAAGAACATGGTCAAGGTTTCCCTGGCTGGCGACACCATTCCCCATGATGTCATCGGCATCTTCGGCGCCGGCACGGTTATGCTCAAGCCCGCTCCCGAAGGCACCGGCGTTATCGCCGGCGGCGCTGTCCGTGCGGTGATGGAAGCAGTTGGCATCAAGAACATCTGCGCCAAGTGCCTGCGCTCCAACAACCCCCAGAACGTGGTTAAGGCCACCATGTCCGGCCTGACCAGCCTCCGTTCTCCCGAGCAGGTTGCTGCGATCCGGGGCAAGAGCGTGGAAGAAATTTTGTAAGGAGGGCAATTAACATGGCAAACTTGAAGATTACGCTTGTTAAGAGCCTGAACGGTCGCCTGGAAAAGCACATCGCTACCGCTGCCTCCCTGGGCCTGCGCAAAATCGGCCAGGTCAGCATCCAGCCCGACAACAACCAGACCCGGGGCAAGATCGCCAAGATTGGCTATCTGCTGAAGGTTGAAGAAGTCTAATAAGGAGGAGAAGAAGAATGAAGCTCCATGAACTCTCTCCTGTCGCGGGCTCCACTCAGGTGGGCAAGCGCAAGGGTCGTGGCACCGGTTCCGGCAACGGCAAGACCGGCGGCCGTGGCCACAAGGGCCAGAAGGCCCGTTCCGGCGGCAAGGTCCGTATCGGTTTTGAAGGCGGTCAGATGCCTCTGGCCCGCCGTATCCCCAAGCGCGGGTTCAACAACATTTTCGCCAAGCCCCTCACCGCAGTGAATGTCGCTCTGCTGGACTGCTTTGAGGACGGCGCTGTGGTGGATGCCGCCGCGATCATCGAGGCCGGCATCGTCTCCACCTGCCCCAACGGCCTGAAGGTCCTGGGCACCGGCGAATTGACCAAGAAGCTTACTGTCAAGGCTGCGGCTTTCTCGGAGTCTGCCAAGGAAAAGATTGAGCAGGCGGGCGGAAAGGCCGAGGTGATCTAAGTGCTTCAGACACTCCGGAACGCTTGGAAAATTCCTGAACTGCGGAAAAAAATCATCTTCACATTGTTCATCCTCCTGATCTACCGGGTGGGCAATGTGATCCCCGTGCCCGGCATCAACGTGACCGCTCTGGCGGAGTATTTTAACCAGACCCTGTCCAACACCATTCTGGGACTGTACAACGCCATGTCCGGCAGCGCCTTCTCCCGGGCCACCGTATTTGCCCTGGGCATCCAGCCCTATATCAACGCCTCCATCATCATCCAGCTGCTGACCATTGCCATCCCGGCTCTGGAGCGACTGGCCAAGGACGAGGGCGAAGAGGGCAAGAAGAAGATTTCCATGATTACCCGCTACACCACCGTGGGCCTGGGCCTGCTGATGGGCTGGGCATATTACATGATGCTCAAGAACTACGGCACCTCCGGCCTGGCCATCATCGAAGAGCCCGGCTTTGCCTCCGCTCTGGTGATCATCCTGGCCTTCACCGCCGGCTCCGCCCTGGTTATGTGGCTGGGTGAGCAGATTACCGAATTCGGTATCGGCAACGGCATCTCCATGATCCTGTTTGCCAACATCGTCTCCGGTATTCCGGCCATGATCTCCAACCTGATCAGAATGGCCTGGTGGCAGATTCTCATCATTGTGGTGGGCATGGCTGCTCTGGTTGTGTTCATTGTGTTCATCAATGACGCCGAGCGCCGCATCCCCATCCAGTACGCCAAGCGCGTGGTGGGCCGCAAGGTCTATGGCGGCCAGAACACCAACCTGCCCATCAAGGTGAGCATGTCCGGTGTGATGCCCGTGATCTTCGCTCAGTCCATCTGCTCCCTGCCCGCTACCATCTGCGCCTTCACCGGCGTCAACAGCGGCTGGGCCTACGAGAATCTGTGGAGCAACAACAGCGCGTTCTACGCTGTGTGCTACTTCCTGATGATCTTCTTCTTCAGCTGGTTCTACTCCACCATTCAGTATGATCCCATGGAGATTTCCAACAACCTGATGAAGAACGGCGGCTTCATCCCCGGCTTCCGTCCCGGCAAGCCCACCGCCCAGTTCATCCAGAAGGTGATCAACAAGATCGTGGTGTTTGGCGCCGTGTATCTGGGCATCGTTGCCATGCTGCCCATCATTGCCGGCGACCTCATGTCCGGGTTCAACAGCCTGGCCATCGGCGGCACCTCCGTCATCATCGTTGTGGGCGTTGCCCTGGAGACGGTGAAGGCTCTGGAGGCTCAGATGCTGATGCGTCACTACAAGGGCTTCCTGGACTAACTGGAGGTATGGCAGGATGAATCTCATTCTACTGGGCGCGCCCGGCGCCGGAAAGGGGACCCAAGCTGAGCTGCTTGTTCACAAGCTCTCTATCCCCGCCATTTCTACCGGGAACATGCTCCGCGAGGCCATTGCAAACGGCACTGAGCTGGGCAGAAAAGCAAAGCAATACATGGACGCTGGCAATCTGGTCCCCGACGAGCTGATTCTCGGCATCGTCGCCGACCGGGTGGCCAAGCCCGACTGCGCCAGGGGCTTCATTCTGGACGGCGTGCCCCGCACGCTGGCCCAGGCCCAGGCCCTGGAGGACAAGGGCGTGAAGATCGACCATGTGGTTTCTATCGAGGTGGAAGACCGTGAAATTGAGGGCCGGATGACCGGCCGCAGAGTCTGCGGCAAGTGCGGCGCCAGCTATCACATCACGGCCAATCCTCCCAAAGTTGCTGGCGTCTGCGACTGCTGCGGCGGCGAGCTGGTCATCCGCAAGGATGACGCGCCCGAGACCGTCCGCAAGCGCCTGGAGGTCTACCACGCTACCACCGAGGTCCTGAAGGACTTCTATGGCAAGCTGGGCCGCCTGGTGGAGGTCAACGGAAGCCAGAGCATTGAAAAAGCCAACGAGGACATCCTCGCTGCAATAGGGGCGAAGGCATGATCCCAATCAAAAATGAACGAGAGCTTGAGAAGATGCGCCGGGCTTGCAAAATTACCGCGGCAGCCCGTGCCTTGGCAGGGGAAATGGTAAAGCCCGGCGTGACCACCAAGCAGATCGACAAGGCCGTACACGATTTTATCGTCAGCCAGGGGGCGACCCCCTCCTGCCTGGGTTACTACGGCTACCCCGCATCCGCCTGTATCTCGGTGAACAATCGGGTTGTCCACGGCATTCCTGACGGCTATGTCCTGAAGGATGGGGACATCGTCACCGTTGATCTCGTGGCCGGTTGGGGGGGCTATCATGGAGATTGTTGTGCCACCTTTGCCTGCGGCGAGATCAGCGCCGAAGCCCGGAAACTGATCGATGTGACAAAGCAGAGCTTCTTTGAGGGCCTCCGCTTTGCCAAATATGGAAACCGGGTGTCCGACATCTCCCATGCAGTGCAAACGTATGTGGAGTCTAACGGTTTTTCAGTCGTTCGCGCCTATGTAGGTCACGGCATTGGCGCGGAGATGCATGAGGAGCCGGAAGTGCCGAACTTCGGCAAACCCGGCCGGGGCCCCAGGCTTCTGCCAGGCATGACGATCTGCATCGAGCCGATGGTGAATCAGGGCGTTTACGACGTTCGGGTTTTGGATGACGGCTGGACTGCGGTGACTGCCGACGGGAAGCTCTCCGCCCACTATGAAAATACTGTACTCATCACCGACGGCGAGCCGGAAATACTCACCGTCACCGAAGGACTTTGATCTATGGATCCAGATAAACCGGATATACAAATTTCGGATGTGGTGATTTCCATCCAGGGACGGGACCAGGGAGAGCTGTTCTATGTGATTGGCCTGGAGGGGGACTTCCTCCTGCTGGCCAACGGAAAGAACAGAACCCTGGAAAGTCCGAAGCGGAAGAAAGCAAAGCACGTAGAGAAGGTACTTCGATCTGAGACCAGAGTTGCCGCGAAGCTTCTTTCCGGCGACAAAGTGCTCAACGGCGAATTACGAAGAGACCTGGCTTTTCTAAGCCGGGGGATGCATGCAAATGACCTAGGAGGTTAATGATTTGGCTGCGAAAGACGACGTAATTGAACTTGAGGGCATCGTTACTGATGCACTGCCGAATGCAATGTTCAAGGTTGACATCGGCAATGGCCACAGCATTCTGGCACACATTTCCGGCAGGCTCCGAATGAACTTCATTAAGATCTTGCCCGGTGACAAAGTAACCGTTCAAATGTCTCCGTATGATCTGACCCAGGGCCGGATCACCTGGAGAAGCAAGTAATACTAGAGAATTGATTTCTCATATGGAGGTTAAACAGTATGAAGGTAAGACCGTCCGTTAAACCCATGTGCGAAAAGTGCAAAATCATCAAGCGCAAGGGTCGCGTAATGGTAATTTGCGAAAACCCCAAGCATAAGCAGAGACAAGGCTAATAGGAGGTGCTGAGAAACTTATGGCACGTATTTCTGGTATCGATCTTCCCCGCGACAAGCGGATCGAAGTGGCTCTGACCTATATCTACGGCATCGGACCCACCCGTGCGGCAGAAGTCCTGAAGAACACCGGCATCGACCCCGATACCCGGGTCAAGGACCTGACCGACGAACAGGAGGCCCAGCTGCGTGAGGCCATCGAGCATCACTATCTCATCGAGGGCGACCTGCGCCGTGAGACCGCGATGAACATCAAGCGGCTGTCCGAAATCGGCTGCTATCGCGGCCTGCGTCATCGCCGCGGCCTGCCCGTCCACGGCCAGCGGACCAAGACCAACGCTCGTACCCGCAAGGGTCCCAAGAAGACCATCGCTAACAAGAAGAAGTAAGGAGGGATATGTACAATGGCTGCTAAAGCTGCTAAGAAAGTTGTCAAGCGCCGTCGTGAGCGCAAAGTGGTTGAGAAAGGTGCGGCACATATCCGCTCCTCTTTCAACAACACCATGGTGACCATCACCGATCTGGAAGGAAATGCCCTGAGCTGGGCTTCCTCCGGCGGACTGGGCTTCCGTGGCTCCCGGAAATCCACCCCCTACGCCGCTCAGACCGCTGCCGAGACTGCCGCAAAGGCTGCTATGGAATACGGCCTGAAGACCGTCGAGGTTTATGTGAAGGGCCCCGGCCAGGGACGTGAGGCCGCCATCCGCGCCTTGCAGACTGCCGGCCTGGAAGTCGTTATGATTAAGGACGTGACTCCCATTGCTCACAATGGCTGCCGCCCCCCCAAGAGACGTCGTGTCTGATTACGCTATAGGAGGAATTTTGCGTTATGGCTAAGAATATGCAGCCCGTGCTGAAGCGTTGCAGAGCGCTGGGCGTTTCTCCTGCCGCAATGGGTTATTCTAAGACTTCCAACAAGAATCCCGGCGGCCAGAGAAGAGCGAAGAAGTCTGAGTATGCAACTCAGCTGACCGAGAAGCAGAAGGTCAAGTTTGTCTACGGTATCCAGGAGAAGCAGTTCCGCAACTACTATGAGAAGGCCTCCCGCATGGAAGGCAACACCGGTGAAGAGCTGCTGACCTTCGTGGAGCGCCGCCTGGACAATGTGGTGTACCGTCTGGGCTTTGCCAACTCCCGCCGTCAGGCCCGTCAGCTGGTGAACCATGGTCACTTCACTGTCAATGGCAAGCGTGTTGACATCCCCAGCTACCTGGTGAAGGTCAACGACGTGGTTGCCGTGTGTGAGAAGAGCGTTTCCAACAACTTCTTCAAGAAGCTGAAGGAAGACGATGCTTTCGTTGCTGCCCCCAAGTGGCTGGATCGTGATAAGAACACCCTCCAGGGCAAGGTGATTGCGATGCCCACCAAGGCTGATATCGACTTCGATATTGCTGTGCACCTCATCGTCGAGTTGTACTCCAAGTAATGATCTCCCCCCTGTCTGTCCGCAAACTTGCTTCGTGGGGAGTACGCTCCCCACTCTATTAAGGAGGGTTTTGATTCATGGTAGAAATTGAAAAGCCTCGCATCAGCTGCTTTGACTCCACAGAGAACATCTCCTACGGCAAATATGTCGTGGAGCCTCTGGAGCGGGGTTACGGCATGACCCTGGGCAACTCGCTGCGCAGAATCCTGCTGTCCAGCCTGCCCGGCTATGCCGCCACCTCTGTGAAGATTCAGGGCGTGCAGCATGAGTTCTCCACCATCCCCGGTGTCACCGAGGATGTGACGGAGATCGTGCTGAATGTCAAGCGGATCACGCCGAAGCTGCACTGCAGCGGTGTCAAAACGGTGCACATCGATGCCGTTGGCCCCTGTGAGGTCAAGGCCGGCGACATCAAGGCCGATGCCGAGGTTGAAATCCTGAATCCGGAGCTGCATATCTGCACTCTGGGGGAGGATGCCACTTTCAATATGGAGATCACCCTGTCCCAGGGTAGGGGCTATGTTTCCGCTGACCGAAACAAGACGCCTCAGACCGTGATCGGCGTGATTCCCATCGACTCTATCTATTCCCCTGTTACCAAGGTGAATTATACGGTGGAGCCCACCCGTGTCGGCGACAAAACCGACTATGATAAGCTGACCCTGGAGATTTGGACAGATTCCACCATCTCCGCCAAGGATGCTGTGTCCCTGGGTGCGAAGATTCTCAGCGACCATCTGACAGTGTTCACCAACCTGTCCGATACCGTGTCTACCAGCTCCACCGTGGTGGAGAAGGTGGCTGACCGTCCTGACGCGAAACTGTCCATGACCATCGATGAGCTGGATCTGTCCGTCCGCAGCTTCAACTGCCTGAAGCGTGCCAACATCAACACCGTGGCCGACCTGATCAATAAGACCGGCGAGGATATGATGCGGGTGCGCAACATGGGCAAGAAGTCCCTGGACGAGGTGCAGAAGAAGCTGGAAATGATGGGACTGTCCCTGGCCAGCGAAGAAACTGGCAGCAACAACTAACCTTTTGTAGAAGGAGGAAACGTTCATGTTCGGCACTCGTAAGCTGGGTAAGACCAGCGCTCAGAGAAAGGCCCTGCTGCGTCAGCAGGTAACAGACCTGCTGGCCAATGGCAAGATGGAAACCACTTTCTATCGCGCCAAGGAAGTGCAGCCCGTTGTGGAGAAGATGATTACCCTTGGCAAGAAGGGCAATCTGGCCGCTTACCGCAGAGCTCTGTCTTTCATCACCAAAGAGGATGTGGCCAACAAGCTGTTCAAGGAGATCGCTCCCAAGTACGCTGACCGCAACGGCGGCTACACCAGAGTGACCCGCCTTGGCGAACGCCGCGGCGATGCTGCTGAAATGGCAGTCATCGAGCTGGTGTAATTCCGGCATCCTGATTTCATTTCCCCCCTGCGGCTGCGCAGGGGGGATTTTTGCCGGTGTCCGTCGCGGGGCTCACTCATACTATCCTTTGATTAAAACCTCACAATCTTTCCGGTCTGATTTGTGTAAA
>CAZYWM010000047.1:0-13396 GCA_964651615.1 uncultured Oscillospiraceae bacterium
TTCGGCGGTCAGCGCAGGTGATTCGGCAGACTTCATGTTGCACTCCTTTCCCCAGAGGGAGATGGTGAAGAGAAGATATGAGATACGAGATAAAATTAGGAGTTAGGAATTAGGAGTTAGGAATAAGGAATTTAACGGGGTGCCCGTAGGGGCGAGTCTTGACTCGCCCGCTTTTGTTGGACGCCTGAGCGTTCCGTTGAATGGAACCATGTACCGGCTCCTGAGCGCAAGCCCCCCTTTACACAAGGGGGGCAGGGGGGATTGGGCAGCAGGCTAATCGGAACGTGGTTCCATTCATCGGGGGCTCAAAAGCCATCCCCAAGGGGCCGGTCAAGACCGGCCCCTACGATAACAAGGGAAGTGCGATGGACGTTTTCCACCACAAAAGCGTCACCGGGCGGGTTAGGGAAAAAGCGATGACTGACCCGCCCCGTGCGAATTGGCTGCGGGCCCTGCCCGCCCGTGCGGCATTGGGGTGAAGCGCCCTGCGCTTCAAATTACACCAAAAAGTATACCATTTCCTATTCCAAAAATCAACGGGAGATGGTATACTGTTGTCATATAGATACAAGGAGAGACGCCATGTTTACCATACAAAACTACGTCCGGGCCCAGAGTCTGGAAGAGGCCTGGGCGCTGAATCAGAAGCGGCGCAGCCGGGTAATCGGCGGGATGCTCTGGCTGAAAATGGGCCGGGGCTCTGTGCAGACGGCCATCGACCTGTGCGATCTGGGGCTGGACACCATCGAGGAGACACCCACGGAGTTTTCCATCGGGGCCATGGTCACTCTGCGGCAGCTGGAGCTCCACCCGGGGCTGAACCGCTACAGCCAGGGCGCTGTTGCCAAAGCGGTGCAGGACATTGTGGGGGTACAGTTCCGGAACCTGGCCACAGTGGGGGGCAGCGTCTGGGGCCGGTTCGGCTTTTCCGACGTGCTGACGGTGCTGCTGGCCATGGACTGCCATGTGGAGCTGTACAAGGGCGGCATCCTCCCCCTGGAGGAATTCGCGAAAAGGAAGCCCGACCGGGACATTCTGGTGCGCCTCATTGTGAAAAAGGTCCCCGGCCGCTTCTGCTACCAGGCCATGCGGATTCAGCGGACGGATTTCCCGGTGATTACCTGCGCCCTGTCCGCCCGCCCCGGGGAGTACCGTGCCGCCGTGGGCGCCAGGCCGGGCAGAGCCATACTCATCCGAGGGACCTCCCCCCAGGGGTTTGCCGCCGCTGTGGCGGAGCAGGTTCCCACCGGCAGCAACATCCGGGGCAGCGCCGCCTACCGCACCCACCTGATTCGGGTGCTGACCCAGCGGGGACTGGACGAGATTGGGAGGATGGACTGATGGAAATTCAGCTGAACTTAAACGGCAGGCTTGTCTCTGACCACATTGACGCCGATCTGCTGCTCATTGACTTTCTGAGAAGCCACGGCTGTTACAGCGTGAAGCGGGGCTGCGAAACCTCAAACTGCGGCCTGTGCACCGTGCTGCTGGATGGGAAGCCCATCCTGTCCTGCTCCGTCCTGGCGGCCCGGGCGGCGGGGCATCATGTGCAGACGCTGGAGGGCCTGCAGGAGGAGGCCAGGGAGTTCGTTGGCTTCATCGCCGACCAGGGGGCCGACCAGTGCGGCTTCTGCAACCCCGGCTTTGTGATGAATACCATCGCCCTGCTCCGGGAAAATCCCGACCCCACGGATGATGAGATTCGCCAGTACCTGGCAGGAAATCTGTGCCGCTGCTCCGGCTATGACGGCCAGCTCCGGGGCATCAGAAATTTCCTGAACAGCCGCAAGTGAGGAAGAGCAATGGAAAAGAAAGAACTGAAAACCGTGGGCCAGTCCATCCGGAAGAAGGATTCCATGCAGCTTCTGCTGGGCAAGGCCGTCTATACCGAGGATGTGACCCCGGACGCTTTGGTGGTGAAGCTGCTGCGCAGTCCCCACCCCAACGCCATTGTGGAATCCGTCAATACCGCCGCCGCCAGGAAGGTGCCGGGAGTGGTGGAGATTTTCACCTGGGAGGATGTGCCCAAAAAACGCTTTACCATCGCCGGGCAGACCTATCCCGAGCCCTCCCCCTATGACCGGCTGATCATCGACCGGCATGTCCGCTTTGTGGGGGATGTGGTGGCCATCATCGCCGCCGAGACGGAAAAGGCCGCCCTGAAGGCCATGAAGCTCATTAAAGTCACCTATCAGATATTGGAGCCGGTGCTGGATTTCCGCACCGCGAAGGATAGCAAGGTTCTGGTTCACCCGGAGCAGGACTGGTTCCCGCCCTGCCCCGTGGGCGGGGACAACCGGCGCAACCTGGTGGCCAGCGACACCTGCAGCCAGGGAGACGTGGACGCGGTGATGGAGCGCTGCGACATTGTTCTGGAGCACAGCTTCCACACCAAGGCCTTCAACCAGGCCATGATGGAGACCTTCCGCACCTACTGCGACATCGACCGCTACGGGCGACTGCATGTGGTATCCTCCACCCAGATTGTGTTCCACTGCCGCCGGATCATCGCCGCCGCCCTGGGCATCCCCAAGAGCCAGGTTCGGGTGGAGAAGCCCCGGATCGGCGGCGGCTTCGGGGCCAAGCAGACCGCCGTGTGCGAGGTCTACCCCGCCTTCGTCACCTGGAAAACAGGCCGCCCCAGCCGTCTTGTCTACACCCGGGAGGAGTGCCAGATCGCCGGCTCCCCCCGGCACGAGATGCAGATCAATGTCCGCCTGGGAGCAAGCAAAGAGGGAAAAATCCGGGCTCTGGACCTGTATACCCTTTCCAACACCGGGGCCTACGGCGAGCACGGCCCCACCACGGTGGGCCTGTCCGGCCACAAGTCCATTCCGCTGTACACCGGCGGCCTGGAAGCCTACCGGTTCGGCTACGACGTGGTGTACACCAACCTCCAATCCGCCGGGGCCTACCGGGGCTACGGGGCCACCCAGGGAATTTTCGCCCTGGAATCCATGGTCAACGAGCTGGCGGAGAAGCTGGGCATGGACCCCACGGTGCTCCGGGACAAGAACATGGTGCGCCAGGGCATGGTGATGCCCGCCTACTACGGTGAGGAAGCCAGCGCCTGCGCGTTGGAGCAGTGTATGGACCACTGCCGCCGGATGTTCCACTGGGAGGAAAAATACCCGGTGCGGGATATGGGGGGCGGCAAAGTCCGGACCGCCGGAGTGGCCATGGCCATGCAGGGCTCCTGCATCTCCGGTGTGGACGTGGGCTCCGCCACCGTCCGGCTCACCGAGGAGGGCAGCTACAATCTGCTCATCGGCGCGGCGGACATGGGCACGGGCTGCGATACCATCCTGGCCCAGATGGTGGCAGAGAACATGGAGTGCGGTGTGGACCAGGTGGCGGTGTTCGGTGCGGACACCGACGCCTCCCCCTACGACTCCGGCTCCTATGCCTCCTCCACCACCTACATCACCGGCAAGGCGGTGGAGCTGGCCTGCGACAAGCTGAAAAAACAGCTCTGCCGCATTGCAGCCGACATTCTGGGCTGCGAAGCGGAGGAGCTGGAATTTGAAGGGGGAAAAGTGGTTCGCCCCGCCACCGGAGAAACCGTCAGCACTCAGGAGCTGGGGGTGAAGAGCCAGGTGTGCAACACCCACGCCCCCGAGGCCACGGCCACCCACTGCTCCCCGGTGTCTCCCCCGCCCTATATGGTGGGCATGGTGGAGATTGAGCTGGACAAGCTGACGGGAAAGGTAACGGTGCTGGACTACATGGCCGTGGTGGACTGTGGCATCCCCATCAACCCGGCCCTGGCCCGGATTCAGGCCGAGGGCGGCATCGTCCAGGGCATTGGCCACACCCTGATGGAAAACGTGACCTACCGGGGCGGCTGCCCGGCGGAGCGGTCCTTTATGATGTATAAGCTCCCCACCCGGTTGGATATGGGCAAGCTCCGGGTGGAATTTGAAAACAGCTGCGAGCCCACCGGCCCCTTCGGCGCCAAATCCATCGGCGAGATCGTCATCAACACCCCCGCCCCCGCTCTGGCCCACGCCATCTACCGGGCCACCGGCGTCTGGCACCGGGAGCTCCCCATCACCCCGGAGCAGATCGCCTTTGGCAAGGAATGAGCCGACTGCCAAAAATTTCCCCCTGAGCTTTGGGCTCAGGGGGTGAATTTTTACATATCGAAGGGCTCCATGGAGAGGACGGGGTGGCCGACCTCGGAGAGGTAGTTCAGCAGCTGCTCGGGGTCGTCGGTGCAGATGGTCTCATCGGCAATCATGTCGGTGAAGTTCTCCACGCCGTACATTTCCAGAGCAGTGGCATCCAGGCGCTCACGCACCTGGTCCTTCAGAACCTTGGGCAGCCAGACGATCCGGCCGGGGCCGCCTTCCGCGGCGATGAACTTCTTGGAAGCGATGAAGTGCTTGCCGTGGCCCATGAAGCCGGGGGTCTGAACGCCGCCGCCGGTCATGGATGCCATCTCGGAGAAGGTCATGCCCAGGGGGGTCATACCGGCGTGCTCACGGCAGGTAATCACAACGCCCATGGACACAGGCTCCACGCCGCAGATACACTCGAAGCAGCCGCAGGAGGTCATGGGATCCTGGAACAGGGAGTACAGCGTCACCTTCTCCAGCGCGCCGTGAGAATACTTGGACACCGCCTCGTTGACGGACTCGTAGGCGCCCAGGCGCTCGTCGGTGCAGCCGGTCTTGGGAACGATCTGGCAGGGACCGTTGGGGTCCAGCTCCTTGGTGGCCTTGGCATCCAGCCAGGACACGGCGCCGCACAGGCCCAGACGCTCGGGAGTGACAATACACACATGGCTGGGAGAGAAGGCCTGGCACATGATGCAGGTGTAGAACTGCTCCACGGACTCGTCGGTCATGGAGGCCAGACGGGCGTCACGGCGGTCGAAGACCTCATTGGCAGCGGCACGGAGGGCCTTGTTCTTCTCGGGGTCAACCACAATGTGCACCTGGCACTTGTCCACAACGGCCTCGAACTCGCTCTTGACCTTGGCGTAGAGCACCTCGCCGATGTGGCGGAACTTGAAGCCGGCCTCGAAGTCGGCCTTGTTAATCCGGATACGGATCATGTCACGCTGACCGGTGTGCATCACGCCCTCGATGCAGTTCAGCCAGGAGTGAATCTTACGCTCCATGACGGATTCGAAGTCGGGCTGCATGGCCTTGCCGGTCACGTCGATGGTGTAGGACAGGGAAATCTTGGAGCCCACGGGAATCTCGTCGATTTCGGGGCCTTCCACCACGATCTTGTGATCCTCCACCTCGCTGGCTTCCTTGGTGGAGACCAGCTCGAAGCAGTCCACCCGGGAGCCGTCCACTTCCACCTGCATGTCGCCTCTGCGGATGATCTCGCCCTCAAAGGCGGTGGCGAAGGCCACGGGGATGTCGATGTTGGTGATTTTCAGCTTGATGTCCCGGGCCTCCAGAGAGGTGGCGTTCCACTTGGAGGTGTCCAGCTGCTGAATCAGGGACTTGGGAACACGGAACATGTTCTCGGTCTCATTGGAAACCACGGGGAAGCCCAGGCAGATGGCGCCGGCGCCGTAGGACACGATCTCATCGCTGAGGGGCTTGTAGGCGTTGACAAAGGCACGAACACGATCCATGGTGTACTTGGCCAGAGCCTTGAAGTCGCCGGGCTGGATGTTGCCGAAAATCAGGGCGGCCCGGACGGCCACGGACACCACATGGATGACGGACTGCATCTCATAGCCCAGGGGAACCACCCGGACGTTTTCGCCCAGCTTCATGCCGGCGTCATAGCAGTGCTTGATGGCGTCGCCGGTCAGGGACACCAGAATGCCCTGAGCCTGGTAGGACTTGGCCAGCGCCACAGTCTCGGCGGGATCCTCGGCACCGCCGATGATGACGGCCACACCGGGAATATCGCCGGTAACCAGAGGCACGCCCAGGTTACGGACGAAGGCATCGGACAGGTGGCCCATTTCAGGCTCCTGATAGGGAGTGGCCCCGTGGATGTACTTCAGGGCTTCCAGGAACTCGGCGCACAGGGCGGAGGCGATGCCGGACTCGAAGGCATCGTGCAGACGGTTGTTCCGGGTCATCTTGGCCTTGATGGTGGCCATGGCGGCCTTCATCTCGCCCAGATTGGTGATCTTCTCGCCGGTCACTGCGTAGTAGCAGGGCAGGCTGTAGGCGGTGTCGGGGAAGGACACGCTCTCGCCCTCGCCGTACTGGGCGATGGCGCTATCGATGGCGGCCACGGTACGGTCGTAGTTGTAGTCGTTACCGCCAAAAACTCTGTCAAAAAGTGTCACAGTTTTTCCTCCTAAATATCATCACGATCCAAGATCGCTTTCATTTTCCGAATCTCTTCGATGGCGGCAGGACAGAAATCATAGGGGGATTTCCCCTGTCTGTCCGCGTCCATGATCTCGGGATTATAATGGATGAAGCCCAGCAGGTCCTCCGCGGGGATGGACTGGCGGATAAATTCCTCGTCCGCCTCGTCCCGGATTTTGTTGGCAACCACCCGCACCCGCTTCACGCCCAAATCCTTTGCCAGGCGCTTGACGTTGTGATAGGTCTGCACGGACCGGCTGCCCGGCTCGATGACCACGATGAACTGATCCATGTTGGAAGCGGTGCCCCGGCCCAGGTGCTCCAGACCGGCCTCCATGTCCATAATGACCACGTCGTCCTTCCGGTAGGTCAGGCTGGCCAGGATGGCCTTGAGCATCACATGCTCCGGGCACACACAGCCGCTGCCACCCACGTCCACCGTACCCATCACCAAGAGCCTCACGCCGTTGACCTCCTTGGCGAACTTCTCGGGGATGTCCGCCACATAGGGGTTCAGCTTGTAAAACTTGTTGGAGGGGTCGGCTCCGGTGCGCTCCTCTACCAGGGTGCGCATTTTGGAGATGGGGATGATCTCATCCACCTCCTGCTGGCTCAGGCCCAGGGCCAGCCCCAGGTTGGCATCCGGGTCCACATCGGCGGCCAGCACCACCCGGCCCTCGTCGGCATAGAGCCGGGCCAGGGTGGAGGACAGGGTGGTTTTTCCCACGCCGCCCTTTCCGGTAATCGCTACTTTCATTATAAAACCTCGAAATCAATCTGCCATAAGATATGAAAGCTTATCTCATATCTTATATTCTGTATCCAGCAATCAGATGCCCAGAGCGGCACGCTTCTGCTCGATGCGCTCGATCATCTTGTCGCACAGCTTGTCGATGTCCAGCTCCACGGTGTAGTTGGCCTCCACCCAGTCCTTGATGCCATGCTCGCCCTGGAGCAGAGCGGTGACTTCGCTGGAGCCCTTGGTGTAGGGGTCAACACCCAGGAAGGTGTCGATGCCGGTGGCCACGACGTAGTTGCCGATGGAGACGGCCTTCTCGGACATCCATTCGGGGGCGCAGCCCACCACGGGAACCTGGGCGATGTTGATGCCCCAGTCCTTGGCAATGTCGGAAGCCAGAATCATCATACGGGAAATATCCACGCAGGAGCCCATGTGCAGCACAGGAGGAATGTTCGCCAGCTCGCACACCCGCTTCAGGCCGTCGCCGCAGTATTCCTTGGCCTGGACGGGGTCCATCAGGCCGGCCTTGGCGGCAGCCTGGGCGGAGCAGCCGGAGACAATGACGATGATGTCGTTTTCCAGCAGCTTCTTCATCATTTCGATGTGAGCGGTGTCGGGACGAACCTTGGGGTTGTTGCAGCCGACCATGGCCACAGCGCCCCGGAGCACGCCGGAGTGGATGCACTCGATCAGGGGCTTGGTGGTGCCGAACTCGTCCACCTGGGAGTTGGCCACGCCGTCGAGGACCTTCTTGATGGCCTCCACAGAGTAGCCCACCCGGGTGTTCTGCTTCTGGTTGGGGATGTTCACCAGGCTCTGATCCCGGTTCTTGAAGTTTTCGACCGCCATCTTCACAATGGCCTTGGCGTTCTCACCGGCGCTCTCGGCGGAGAACTGGATGAACTCGGAGTCGGGCATCCGGCAGATGGGGCTGGTGGTGATGAACTTGGTATGGAAGCACTTGCTCAGGGGTCCCAGGGCGGGGAAGATACATTGCACGTCCACCACGATGGCCTCGCAGGCGCCGGTGAGCACCACGTTCTCCTGGCTCAGGAAGTTACCGGCCATGGGGATGCCGTGACGCATGGCAACCTCGTTGGCGGTGCAGCAGACACCGGCAATGTTGATGCCCTTGGCTCCCACGGACTTGGCCAGGGCGATCATCTCGGGGTCATTGGCCCAGTAGACGATCATCTCGGACAGGCTGGGGTCGTGGCCGTGGACAATGATGTTGACCATATCCTTCTCCATCACGCCGATGTTGGCGGTGGAATCCACAGGCTTGGGGGTGCCGAACAGCACATCGGAGAACTCGGTGCCCATCATGGAACCGCCCCAGCCGTCGGACAGGCCGCTGCGCAGGGCCTGACGGATCAGTGCCTCAGGCAGGGAGGAGTTACCCATGTGGGTCATGTGCAGGGAAGTGGCGACCTCCCGGTCGATGGCCCGGGGCTCGATGCCGGCGTCGTGCCACAGCTTCTGGGTGTGCTCAGGGGCCCGCTTCAGGAACCGCTGGGTGCCGAAGGGCTTGCCGTATTCCAGCAGGCCGGTCTCAGCCACCTCATGGGCCAGGTCGTAGATGTCCTTGCCCTCGGTCTCGATGCCCCACTCCTTGGCGATGCGGATCAGCTTCTCAGGATCCTTCACCTGGTAGTTGCCGCCCTCTCTGGTCTGATACAGGGTGTGCATGATTTCACGGCCGTGGTCAGAGTGGGTGGCGGAGCCGCCGGCGGTGAAGCGCAGGAAGTTACGGCCGACGATGCCGTGAACGTCACAGCCGCAGATGCCCCGGGGGCTCTTGGGGGTGACACGGCAGGGGCCCATGGAACAGATGCGGCAGCAGGTGCCTGCTTCGCCGAAGCCGCAGTGGGGAGTCTGGTTCTTGACACGCTGCTGCCAGGAGTCAGCGCCCACCTTCTTGCCGTTTTCCAGCAGAGAATTTGTGGCGGCCTCCATCTCCTCGACAGTGGTCAAATATGCCCAATCCTTCAAAGTGATTTCCTCCTAAAAAAGATATTCATATGAAAACCAGATAGCTTGCGGCCAGCTGGCCGCAAAGTATCGATAATATTGTACTAATTTCTCCTCCAATTGTCAATTGTGACTTTGACATGAAATCATCCGATATTTCCATCCCCCCCAGGGGGTTTTTTGTAAGAAATGCAGGTATTCCGTGGAGCAGCCCGGCCGTGTCCATCCAGGAGATTCCTTTGAAAGGCAAATGTGAACCTGTTGTAAATCTTTGGGGCCGCCCCCTTGCCAATCAGGGAAATCCTGATATAATAATGTTGCGAGTTAAAGTATGGTTAAATTGAGGTAATCATTATGAAAAAAATGCTTTTCATCATGAATCCCTATTCCGGAAAGCGCCGGGCAAACCGGTATCTGGTAGAGATTCTGGAGATGTTCAACCGGGCGGATTATCAGGTCGTCACCCACATGACCGGCGGCCAGGGCGACGCCACCGAGGTCGCCCGGCGGCTGGGGCCGGAGATGGACATTGTGGTCTGCTGCGGCGGAGACGGCACCTTCAACGAAACCGTGGCCGGGCTCCAGATGGCCGGAGTGGACGTACCCGTGGGCTATATCCCCGCCGGGTCCACCAACGATTTTGCCGCCAGCCTGAAGCTCCCCACCGAGCCTCTGGAGGCCGCCCAGGAGATTGTGGACGGCAGCCCGGTGTATTACGACGCGGGAAGCTTCAACGGCAGATTCTTCTCCTATGTAGCCTCCTTCGGCGCCTTCACCCGGACCAGCTACACCACCCCCCAGTCCATCAAAAACGCCCTGGGGCACACGGCCTATGTACTCAGCGGCATCTCGGAGCTGTCCCAGATTCGCAACGAGCACGTGAGGTTTGAAATCGACGGAGAGACGATTGAGGATGATTTTCTCTTCGGCGCCATCTGCAATTCCACCAGCGTGGGCGGCATCCTCACCCTGGACCCCAAGCAGGTGGACATGGCCGACGGGAAGCTGGAGGTGCTGCTGGTCCGCTCCCCCAAGAGCCTTCTGGAGCTGACGGAGTGCATTTCCGCCGTCCAGAGCCAGCAGTACAACAATTGTGAGATGATCACCTTCCGCTCCGGCCGGGAGATCAAAATCACCGCCGACCCGGAAATGCCCTGGACATTGGACGGGGAGCGGGAGGACGGCCATCAGGAGATCACCGTCACCAACAACCACCTGGCCTACCGCCTGGTTCAGAACCGGAAGCCGGAGGAGCCGTGATGCACAACTCCACGCTTTGCTACGTTCTCCGGGGGGACGAGGTGCTCATGCTCCACCGGGTCAAGAAGAAGAACGACATCAACAAGGACAAGTGGATCGGTATCGGCGGCAAATTCGAGGGAGAGGAATCCCCGGACGAATGCCTGCTCCGGGAGGCCAAAGAAGAAACCGGCCTGACCCTCACATCCTGGCGCTGCCGGGGTGTTGTCACCTTCCTGAACGAAGGGGACGAGGGAGAATACATGTACCTGTTCACTGCCGACGGCTTTGAGGGAGAACAGATTTCCTGCGACGAGGGGGATTTGCAGTGGGTCAGCCGGGACTTTTTGGGCAGCCTTCCCATGTGGGAGGGGGACAGGATTTTCCTGGAGCTTCTGTGGCTGGACGCTCCCTTCTTCCTCCTCACCCTCCGCTACCGCCAGGGCACACTGACGGAGGCCGTCCTCAACGGGGCCAAAATTCGATAGTCGGCGAAAGGATGATGTTCCATGGCAGAATATGAAATGGTACGGGAGATCAAGAACCTGTGCCGCAACAATCAGATGCGGGATGTTTTCTTTGAAGAGGTGGAGTGCGGCGACCCGGCGGAATATGTAAGGAACGTTCTCAAGGGCACGGACATCCAGGTCACCGCCCAGGGCAGCGGCGACAGCGTCACCATCCACGCCGTCTGCGACGGGCTGATTCAGAAATTTGTATTTACGAAACTATAACCCCCTTCCACCCTCCTGACTTTACCGCCAGGAGGGTGGTTTTATGCGCAAAGCCCCCCGGGGAGAGATATAAGATATGGGATATGAGATACAAGATAGTTAGGAATTGAGCGGGGCGGGATTGCCCCATGCCCCGCTCAATTCCTAACTCCTAATTTTCACCCCATCGCGGTCTGTTCAAAATATTTTTCTAAATTCTGCAAATAGTAGGACATGGATGCTCTTTCTTCAGAAATTCTTAAAATTCAAGAAATCTTTCCAAAAACGCTTTGCATTTCCGTTTTCATGTGATATACTATTCTGGCAAAAAAATGTATGCACCAAAAAAGAGGAATCGCAATGGTAGACTTATCCAAAATTTCTGTTGTTCTGCCCTCCCTGGACCCGGACGAAAAGCTCACCGCCGTTATCGACGGCCTTCTGTCCCACGGCTTTTCAGACATTATCCTGGTCAACGACGGCAGCAAGCCTGAAAACCTGCACTACTTTACCGATGCCGCCCAGGCCCATCCGGAAATCCACCTGCTGCATCACGAGGTGAACCGGGGCAAGGGCGCCGCGCTGAAAACCGCCTTTTCCTGGTTTCTCCAGAACCGGCCCGACGCTTTGGGCGTTGTCACCGTGGACGGGGACAACCAGCACCACCCGGAGGACACCCGGGCCTGCTGCGAGCATATGCTCTGCTCCGGCCGCATCACCCTGGGCTGCCGGGACTTTTCCCTCCCCCAGGTTCCTGCCAGAAGCCGCTTCGGCAACCGCACCACCAGTCTGGTGTTCAAGCTCTTCTGCGGCATCACCCTGTCCGACACCCAGACCGGTCTGCGGGCCTTCCCCCGGGATACCCTGGAATTTTTGTGCCAGGTGGCGGGGGATCGGTTTGAATATGAGACGAATATGCTGCTGGCCATGAAAACCCAGGGGCTCCCCTTCGACGAGGTGAAAATCCGCACGGTCTACATTGAAGAAAACAAAAGCTCCCATTTCCACTGGCTGAAGGATTCCTGGCGGATTTACAAGCTGATTCTGGCTCATTTCTTCCGCTATACCCTGAGCAGCCTGGCAAGCTCCCTGGTGGACATCGGTCTTTTCTCCCTCTTTGCCCGGCTCTTCTCTGGGAGCCTGGCGGGTCTGGCGCTGGACGCCGCCGCCACGGGACTGGCAAGGCTCATTTCCTCCCTGTTCAATTTCTTCCTGAATAAAAAGGTGGTCTTTCAGTCCCAGGCCTCCACCTCCGCCGCCATGGTCCGCTACTACTGCCTGGCCATCCCCCTGATGCTGGCCCAGACCCTGCTCACCGACGGCTTTACAGCCCTTCTGAAGCTCCGTCAGGGCAGCTTCCTCCACACCCTGGTCTATGCCCTGGTGATGACCGTGCTGTATTTTATCAGCTATTCGATCCAGCAGCGCTGGGTCTTTGCAAACCGTAAAAAACAACTTCTGCGAGGTAACGAAAATGAGTAAGAAAAAGCAGAAAAAAGAGAAGAGCGGTCTGCTGGGGCGCATTGTCCGCCGGTTCTTCCTGTCGCTGTTCACCATCATCGTTCTGCTGGTGGTGGGCCTGGCGCTGATCATGAATCTGGTATTCAACGGCCCCTCCCCCGCCGCCCGGGACGTGCTGACCATGTCCCTGCTGGAGCCCAGCGCCACCAAGTGGATTCCCGCCCTGTTCATGGACGAGGAAATTGTGGATCAGATTCGCTACGCCGGTCACGATGAGGACATCCAGGAGGAGCAGAACCTGGACGACATCGTCATCATGGATGCCAACACCCTGGCCGCCTCCGACGAGTGGGCCGCCTACCCCGACGGCATCCGCATCGAGAGCTACTCCGGCAAAACCTTCAACGCCCACATCATGCTGATTCAGGATCCCAGCCGGGTCTACCTGGGTCTGTCCAGCTACGACGGCTTCTCCACCAGCAAGCCCGGCAAGCGGCTGAACGTGGCCATCGAGGATGAGGGCGCCGCCGCCGCCATCAACGCCGGCGCCTTCAACGACGACGGCACCGCCGGTGCCCAGGTGGGCAGCGTCCCCGCCGGACTGACCATCCACGACGGCAAGGTGGTTTCCGACGTGTACAAGGGCCTTGTCCCCGAGAAGGGCTTCTGCGGCTTCAACAACGAAAACAAACTGGTGGTGGCCGAGACCATGACCGCCGAGCAGGCCATGGCCCAGGGCATCCGGGACGGCTGCGAGTTCGGCCCCGTGCTCATCGTCAACGGCGTGCCCAACCAGAAGGTCTACTCCGGCAACTCCGGCTACAACCCCCGTACCGTGGTGGGTCAGAGAGCCGACGGCGTGGTGATTTTCGTCTGCGCCGACGGTCGGCAGGCGGGCTCCCTGGGCGCTACCTATAAGGACATGATCGACATTCTCACCGCCTACGGCGCGGTGAACGCCTGCAACATGGACGGCG
>CAZYWM010000047.1:13496-16036 GCA_964651615.1 uncultured Oscillospiraceae bacterium
ATGATCGACATTCTCACCGCCTACGGCGCGGTGAACGCCTGCAACATGGACGGCGGCTCCTCCTCCATCATGCTCTACCGGGACTACACCACCGGCCAGGTGCAGATGATCAACAGCTACTCCGTGTTGCAGTCCGAGCCCAGAAGAATGCCCAACTACTGGATGGTCAAGCCCTTGCAGTGAGGTGATTGAAGATGTATCAAGGAAAATTTGACGCCAAATCCCGGGGCCAGCAGCAGCCTGACGAAGCCCTGGACAATATCATTCGGGTGCGTGCCGAGGACAATGCCCTCCGGGCCGCCAAGAAGGCCAGCCGGAGCGCCCAGAAATCCGGCACCCAGCGCCCCGCCCCCCGTCCCGGAACCTCCGGCACGCAGCGGCCCGCCGCATCCGGCTCCCAGCGGCCCCAGCGGCCTGTGACCCCAGGCGAGCAGAGCGCCAGTAGGAATGCCCCGCAGCGTCCCGCCAAGCGGCAGACCGAGGTAGAGGTGGTCCGCCAGCAGCGCCGGGGCCCAAGACTGGGCGGCATTATCTTCTATTCCGTCTACTTTGTGATGATCTTCATCTTCTTCATCGGCGTGTTTGTCACTCTGAACTGGCTCAACGGCTGGCTGAAGGACTACGAGGCCGCCCAGCCCACGGTGAAGTGCCAGCAGGTCTTTGACCAGCTCTTCGGCAACCCCGACTGGGCCCAGCTCTACCGGCTGGCAGGCGACCCCACGGGCACCGGCACCAACAAATACGACACCCAGTTCGAGGATTCCGACTCCTACGTCAAGTATATGACCGAGAAGGTGGGCTCTCAGGAGCTGAACTATGTGGAGACCTCCGCCGGCATCGGCAGCAATAAAAAGTATATCGTCCGCCTGGGCACCGAAAAGGTGGCCACCTTCACTCTGAATGGCTACACCGAGGAGCGGAAGATCACCGCCATCCCCGACTGGCAGCTGGATGGGGTGGAAATCTTCGTCAACCGCCAGGAGTCCATCAAGATTCGCAAGCTGGAAAACCACGTGGCCTATGTGAACAACCAGCCCCTGGACGACAGCTACACCATCCAGATCGCCTCCACCAAGGCAGACGCGAACCTGGCCCCCGAGAACCAGATTCGCACCAGCATTCAGGAGGTCACGGGCCTGCTCACCACCCCGGAGCTTCTGGTCTACGATCAGACCGGCGCTCCCATCCAGGTGCTCTACAACCCGGATTCCGGCATGTTTGAGGAGCAGACCGACGCCATCGCCATGACCGAAGAGGAGCGCTCCGCCGTGTTCGGCGCTCTGGAAGCCTACGCCGGGTTCATGATCAACGCCAGCGGCAGCCGGGCGGCTCTGGCCAAGTATTTCGACGGCGGCTCTTCCACCTACAACGACATCATCAAGATGGGCAGCGAGCTGTGGATGAACTCCGACAACGGCCACACCTTCCTGAACGAGGAGGTTCTGGGCTACACCAAGCACTCCGCCGACCTGTTCACCGTCCGGGCCTCCATGACCATGCACGTCAAGTGCAAGGACGGCACCGAGAAGGACTACGACGTGACCCAGTCCATGTATTTCTCCAACAAGAACGGCAAGTGGGTGTGCACCGAGATGACCAACGAGGACATCACCGCCCCCGTGGGCCAGGTCCGGCTGACCTTCTGCGACGCCGCCGGCAACACCCTCTCCTCTGACTTCTACGACACCACCGTGCTCTCCATCACCGCCCCCGTTGTGGAGGCTCCCGCTGGGAAGGTATTCTCCGGCTGGTGCACCGTGGAGACCAACGAGCAGGGCCAGAAGACCTGGAACATGGTATTCAAGCCCGACGAGACCGGCGTCATCAGCCTCGCCTCCGGCTATAACCTGACCCCCATGGTTCTGCATCCCCTGTTCACCGCCGCGTAATTCACACATAAGGAGGTCCCACCATGATTGAACAAGCAAAAGCTTTGCTGGATTCCCTGGCCATCACCTTCGATTTCCCCATTTTGGAGTTCATTCGCAACTACCTGACCTGTGATTTTCTGGACAAGGTCATGCCCTATATCACTCTCTTCGGAGAGTGGGGCGCCTTCTGGATTGCCATTGCCGCGATTCTGCTGCTGTTCCGCAAAACCCGGAAAACCGGCTGGTCCATGGGCGCGGCGCTGCTGCTGGGACTGGTTATCTGCAACATTATTCTGAAAAACCTCATTGGCCGGGACCGTCCCTTCTTCTTCTACACCGTGGAGCGGATGTCAAACTATGACCTGCCCCAGCTGAAAAACTGGGTGCCTGTGACCCAGGATGACATCAAATGGCTGGTGGCCAGCGACCTGCACAAGTCCTTCCCCTCCGGGCACACCATCGCCAGCTTCGAGGCCTGCACGGTGCTGATGGTCAAGGATCGGCGCATGGGCATCCCCGCCACCGTCATCGCCTTCCTGGTGGCCTTCTCCCGGCTGTACCTGTACGTCCACTATCCCACCGACGTGATTTTCTCCATGTTCGCCGGAATCCTGCTGGGCCTGCTGGGCTGCCTCATCGTGGCCATCGTCTACAAGTTCCTCCCCGAGA